>JAFMMH010000089.1 GCA_017851655.1 Flavobacteriaceae bacterium | reverse complement strand
TGGACGAAGGAATGATTGATGGGGCTTCAGCAATGACTACTTTTCTCAATCTTATCGCTGCTGAACCTGATATTGCTCGTGTTCCTGTTATGATTGATAGTTCCAAATGGGAGATCATCGAAGCAGGACTCAAAGTTGTTCAAGGAAAATGTGTTGTAAATTCTATTAGTTTAAAAGAAGGGGAAGCCAATTTTTTAGAACAAGCTACGATCATCAATAAATTTGGTGCAGCAGTTATTGTCATGGCATTTGATGAAAATGGGCAAGCGGATACCTTAGAACGTCGAATTGAAATTTGTAAACGCTCTTATGACCTATTGGTTAATTCTATCAATTTTGCTCCTGAGGATATTATTTTTGATCCCAATATTTTTCCTGTTGCAACAGGGATGGAAGAGCATCGAAAGAATGCACTTGATTTCTTTTTGGCAACACAATGGATACGAGAAAATTTACCCCATGCCAGTGTTAGTGGCGGAGTTAGTAATGTTTCATTTTCTTTTCGAGGAAATAACACAGTTAGAGAAGCCATGCATGCCTCCTTCCTTTATCATGCCATCCAGCATGGGATGAATATGGGAATTGTAAACCCAACACTTTTGGAAGTTTATGATGAAGTGCCAAAGGAGCTCATGGAATACGTAGAGGACGTAATCTTAGATCGAAGAGATGATGCAACCGAGCGTTTACTTGATTATGCTGAGCAGCTTATAACTACTACAAAAACTAGAAAAAAGCAGAATGATGCATGGCGAGATGAAGATCTTAAGAGTCGAATTAACCATGCACTAATCAAAGGTATAGATACTTTTATAGAACAGGATACCGAAGAAGCTCGTCTTGAAGCAAATCGACCGATTGAAGTCATCGAAGGCCCACTGATGGATGGTATGAATGTGGTTGGAGATTTATTTGGAGCAGGAAAAATGTTTCTTCCTCAGGTAGTAAAATCAGCCAGAGTTATGAAGAAAGCGGTAGCCTACCTCCAGCCTTTTATTGAAGCTGAAAAAAACGAAGGTTCACAATTTGCTGGGAAAGTTTTGATGGCCACTGTTAAAGGTGATGTACACGATATCGGTAAGAATATAGTGAGTGTTGTTTTGGCGTGTAATAATTATGAAATCATTGATTTAGGGGTTATGGTTCCTCCAGAAATTATTATTCAGCGCGCAATAGAAGAACAAGTTGATGTGATCGGACTCTCTGGATTAATAACGCCTTCTTTGGATGAGATGGTTTATTTAGCTAAGGAATTGGATCGTCAAAACATTAAAATTCCTGTATTGATTGGTGGTGCAACAACTTCGAAAGCACACACTGCCGTTAAAATAGCTCCGTTTTCTGCGGCACCAGTGATTCACGTAAACGATGCTTCTCGAGCGGTAGGTGTTGTAAGTAATTTATTGCAAAAGGATACAAAAGAAGCCTACGTACTCAAAATCAGAGAAGAGTATGAAATTTTTAAAGAAAAGTTTTTGGATCGCACCTCTGAAAAATCTTACGTTACTCTAGTTGAAGCCCGAAAAAATCCATTCCCTATAGATTGGGAAAAATTCCAATCGTGTGTTCCGAATCATTTGGGAACACATACCATTGAACATCAGGATTTGAAAGAATTGGTTCCATACATCGACTGGAGTCCTTTTTTCCGTTCATGGGATTTACACGGAAAATATCCGGAAATATTAACCGATAATGTAGTTGGAGAACAAGCACGTGATTTATACAAGGATGCTCAGGAAATGCTTCAAAAGATTATTGAAGAAAAATGGCTGACCGCAAAAGCTCGCTTCGGATTATTTCCAGCAAATGCAGTAGGAGATGATATAGAGCTATATACCGATGAAGATCGGAAAGCAGTAGCTGGAAAATGGATCAGTTTAAGACAACAACTAAAGAAGAGAACAGGACAACCCAATATTGCACTTGCTGATTTTATTGCTCCAAAACATTCTTCAAAAGCAGATTATATGGGTGCTTTTTGTGTAACTACAGGTTTTGGCACGGATGAACGCGCTCAGGCCTTTGAAAATGAAAACGACGATTATAGTTCTATTATGATTAAAGCTTTAGCGGATAGACTTGCGGAGGCTTTTGCAGAATTTTTGCACAAAGAGGTACGTACCCATTATTGGGGCTATGCCGTACAAGAAAATTTATCAAATGAAGATTTGATAAAGGAAACCTATTCAGGAATTCGACCAGCACCGGGCTATCCAGCCTGTCCTGATCATCTGGAGAAAAAAACAATTTGGGACATTTTGGAAGTAAAAGAAACCATAGGGGTGACACTTACTGAAAGCCTTGCCATGTGGCCTGCTTCTTCCGTTTCTGGATATTATTTTGCTAATCCAGATGCGCGTTATTTTGGTTTGGGAAAAATTAAGGAAGATCAGTTGATTTCCTATAGTAAGAGAAGAGGAATTTCAATTGAGGAAGCAAGAAAATGGTTAAGTCCAAATTTGGCTGACTAATGCATTATTAAAAGAAAACTAGAATGAAAATAACAGAACATATTGCCCAGTCATCAGGAGTAACACAATTTACTTTTGAGATTTTACCCCCACTTAAAGGGCAAAGTATTCATGCACTTTTTAATGTCATAGATGAATTAATGGAATTCAATCCTCCTTTTATAGACGTGACCTATCATCGAGAGGAGCATGTTTATAAGGAAGTCGGGAATGGTTTACTTGAAAAGAAAGTAATAAAAAAACGTCCCGGAACGGTGGGTATTTGTGCTGCAATTCAGGGGAAATATAAGGTTGACGCCATTCCCCATATTCTTTGCGGTGGTTTTTCCAAAGAGGATACCGAAAACTTTCTGATTGATTTAGACTTTTTGGAAATCGATAATGTTGTAGCACTTCGTGGAGATGCATTAAGCAATGAAACCTATTTTACAGCTGAGGAAGACGGGCATCGTTACGCGAATGAACTAGTTGAGCAAATTACGGCTTTAAACCAAGGAACTTATTTGGATGAAGCACTTCTCAATTCTCATGCAACCAATTTTTGTATTGGTGTGTCTGGTTATCCAGAAAAACACATGGAGGCACCCAGTCTGGATAGTGATATCCATTTTTTAAAGAAAAAAGTAGCAGCAGGAGCGGAGTATGTGGTTACCCAGATGTTTTTCGACAATCAGAAATATTTTGACTTTGTCCGTAAAGTAAGAGCTGAAGGTATCAATATTCCAATCATCCCTGGCTTAAAACCATTATCTACCTTAAAACAGCTCAACATGATTCCGCATCGTTTTCATGTGGATCTTCCAGAAACCTTGGTGAAAGAGGTAATTAAATGCAAAGATAATAATGCGGTAAAACAGGTGGGAATAGAATGGTGCATCGAACAAAGTAAAGAGCTCAAAGAATCGAATGTTCCTTTTTTACATTACTACTCCATGAGTAAATCAGACAATATCAAAGCGATAGCTAAAGAGATTTTTTAGTTTATACATAAAGCATAGCTTGATTTTGCTACTAAAAATTTAAACTTTCAATTCAATGCTTTTAGATTGAATTATTCAGTGAGAAGTTAACTCATTAAATAGTGCTTCAAGGCTTTCATTTTTCAATTGGAGGTTTAATATTTTAAGTCCGTTATCGTGGGCAAAATCAAAAACGGCAGTACGCATATCTTTTATTCCAGTCATGTGCAATTCGTAATCAAAATCATGTGGATTTTTTACCAGATCCACATTGGGAATACGCGCAAGAGCTTCAGTCTCCACACGATAGTCAAAACTAACTTCTATAATTTGTTTTTGTTTTTTTTGCAGACTTGCTAGGGGTTGATCTAAGACAATCTTCCCTTGGTTTATAATGACTACACGGTCGCAAATTGCATCTACTTCTTGCAGTAAATGGGTGGAGAGAATGACCGTTTTGTTTTTCCCCAATTCACGAATTAGTTTCCGTATTTCAATCAGTTGGTTGGGGTCTAGCCCTGTAGTAGGCTCGTCTAAGATTACTACCTCAGGATCATGAAGTAAGGCTGCAGCAAGTCCAACACGTTGACGGTATCCTTTAGAAAGTGTGCTGATTTTGTTTTTTAAATGGGTCTCTAAACCTGTTTTTCGGACAATTTCTTTCAATGGCGGATTTGCTATTTTATATAAATCTGCGACGTATTTTAAATATTCAACCACGTACATTTCAGGATAGAGTGGATTGTTTTCAGGAAGATAACCTGTTTTTTTCTGAATACTCTGAAGTTCCGATCTGAGATCTTGATCTAAAAAATGAATTTCCCCTTCCCATTCCGAATAGTACCCTGTTAGGATTTTCATGAGTGTTGATTTTCCAGCTCCATTTGGGCCTAATAAACCGACAATTTCTCCTTTTTTTAAATGTAAATTGATCCCTTTCAGTGCCTGAAAGTTGCCGTAATTCTTCGACACATTTTCAATGACCAGACTCATATTTTTTTGTTTAAAGATACTTTTTTATCCGGTTTTGTTTGGGTGCTTTTTTGTTCAATAAATACGGTCATAAAAATTAATAGCCCACCAATTATGCTACGGAAAGAAGGGATTTCACTTAAAAAAACTATACCAAAAAGGATGCCGTAAATGGGTTGGATGCTACTCATGATGCTAACTGTTCCAATGCTAAAATTCTTAAAGCTGTTTAAAAAAAGAGTATGCCCAACTGCGGTAGTCAATATCCCTAAGAGGAGAATAAATGGAAGTTTGTCCTGATAGGTTGTCATTTCAAAATAGCTCAGGGCAGGGAGCAGAAGTACTGCAGAGACTCCCATTTGGTAAAACATTAAAACGGATCCATCGATGGTGGCAATTCGTTTTTTGAGTAGTACATTTCTGAGGGAGTAACACAAAGAAGAGAACAGACCAACTAGGATACCTTTAGTGATATCGTTTTCTAAATCATAAGAGGGAGCCAACAAAAATACTCCTAGTAAAATCAT
>JAFMMH010000088.1 GCA_017851655.1 Flavobacteriaceae bacterium | reverse complement strand
ATGGTCTTACCTTTACTCCAGGGACATGGATAGAGAGTATCCAAATCACAAAAGGAGCCGGGAGTGTAGTGAATGGTTTTGAGAGTATCGCAGGACAAATTAATACTGAAATTAAAAAACCTTTTTCAGATACTCCTTTATTTTTTAATCTGTTCACTTCGGCGAATGGTCGTAATGAAATTAACCTCCAGGGGAATCGTAAATTGAACAAGAAATGGAGTTCAGGTCTTTTTCTTCATGGAAATCAGCGAACCCAAGCCATGGACCAAAATAAAGACTCCTTTTTAGATGTTCCTTTGGCTAAACAAATCAATTTCTTAAATCGATGGCAGTATACGGACTTTGAAAAAGGTTGGGTTGGTTTTGGGAGTATTCGTTTTATGAACGACAATAAACAAATAGGTGCTCTAGGATATGAACCTAAAACAGATCGAAATTCAGAATCACTTTGGGGGAGTGAAATAAAAACTCAACGAGTTGACGGTTCGGTTAAAGTAGGATATGTTTTTCCAGAAATTCCTTATCAGAGTTTTGGTTTTCAATCAGCATATAGCAGGCACAAGCAAGAGGCCTATTATGGTATTCGAAAATACGACATAGACCATGAAAGTTTCTACGCAAACCTTTTATTCAACTCCATAATTGGAAATACAAAAAACAAATTTAAAACTGGTTTAAATTTAGCCTATGATTTATTCAGCGAAGTTGTTGATCAGTTTGATTTTTCAAGAACAGACCGCTCTTTTGGTGGCTTTTTTGAATACAGTTATGACAATCTTGAAAACTTTAGTTTGGTAGGGGGGCTTCGATTAGATTTCCATAATAATCTTGGGACATTTCTTACACCTAGGTTACATATGAGGTATTTACCCAATCCAAAAACAATAGTCCGTGCTTCCGTTGGAAGTGGTAGGAAGGCAGCTAATATTTTTGCTGAAAACCAAACTCTTTTTGGAACAAATCGTGTAATTGCGATTGCTCAGAATGGAGGAGCTATTTATGGACTTAATCCTGAAAAGGCATGGAACTATGGTCTGAGCATACGTCAAATTTTCAATTTAGGAAGCGGAAGTGGAGACCTTACAGCTGATTATTACATTACGAATTTTGTAGATCAAGTTGTCGTTGATTGGGAGCAACAGCATCAAATCTCATTTTATAATCTTGACGGATCAAGTAGAGCTAATAGTTTTCAATTGGCACTAGACTATACACCATTTAAAGCGCTAAGCTTTCGATTTGCATATAAAAACTACGATGTAAAAACGAACTATAACTCGGGCTTTTTACAACGACCTCTTCAAGCTCAAAACCGATTTTTCGGAAATTTAGCTTGGGAGAGTGAGCGCAAGTCAAATGGAGCTCAATGGCGATGGGATTTGACTTATCATGCAGTTGGGAAGCAAAGATTAGTAGAAACTTTACGGGATGTCCAAGGATCCTTTTCTCCTTCTTATGGACTTTGGAATAGTCAATTGACCAGAGCAGTTTATACCAATTTTGAAATTTATTTTGGAATGGAGAATATTGGGAATTACAAACAAATCAATCCCATAATAGCTTCTGAGAACCCTTTTAGCGCAGATTTTGACAGTGCACAAGTATTTGCCCCAATATTTGGTCGGATGATTTATGCTGGTTTAAGATGGAATTTATAATTTTAAAAGAATAAATGATGAAAATGAAAAAATTTACTTTAGTTTTTTTAATGTTTTTACCCCTTGGGATTTTAGCACAAGAAAAATTTCAAAAAAACACCAAGACTTCATTTAAAGTCAGTGGAAATTGTGAAATGTGTAAGGTGCGTATTGAAAAAGCTTCGCTTTCTGTGAAGGGTGTGAAAATGGCTACTTGGGATATTCCAAGTAATATTATCTCGGTGATTTACAATCCCAACAAGTCTCCAGTTGAGGATATTCATAAAGCCATAGCTGGAGCAGGACATGATACTTCAATCGAAAAAGCCCCTGAATCGGTGTATGTTGATCTTCCGGCCTGCTGTTTGTATGTAAGGGAAAAAATAGAATAATAAAAAAAGAGGCGGACTTTTTAAGACCGCCTCTTTTAAGAAATAATGAAAAATTATTTACATCATCCCTGGCATTCCGCCTCCCATTGGTGGAGGGGCAGGGGCTTCTTCCTTAATGTCAATCAAAGCACATTCTGTTGTAAGAATCATTCCTGCAACTGATGCCGCATTCTCTAATGCAACACGGGTTACTTTTTTAGGGTCTATGATTCCTGCTTTGAGCATGTCTACATAGTTTCCTTCTTTGGCGTTGTAACCATAATTGTCTTTTCCTTCAGACACTTTAGAAACTACTACAGATCCCTCACCACCAGAGTTTTCAACGATGGTACGTAGAGGAGATTCTACAGCTTTAGAGATGATCTGAATTCCAGTAGATTCATCTGCATTTTCTGCTTTGATTGCAGACAATACTTTTTTGGCATTCAATAGTGCAACTCCACCACCTGCAACAATGCCCTCTTCTACGGCAGCTCTGGTAGCGTGAAGAGCATCATCTACACGATCTTTTTTCTCTTTCATTTCTACTTCAGAAGGTGCACCAACATACAGTACAGCAACACCACCAGAAAGTTTCGCTAAACGTTCTTGTAGTTTTTCTTTATCGTAGTCAGAAGTAGTTGACTCAATCTGGGCTTTAATCTGACTAACTCTAGCTTGAATTTCCTCACTAGAACCGTTTCCATTTACAACAGTTGTATTGTCTTTATCAATGGTCACTTTTTCAGCAGTACCTAACATTTCAATAGTTGTATTTTCTAAAGTGAAACCACGTTCCTCTGAAATTACAGTACCTCCTGTAAGAATAGCAATATCTTCTAACATAGCTTTTCTTCTGTCACCAAAACCTGGAGCTTTTACAGCAGCAATTTTTAATGCACCACGAAGTTTGTTTACAACTAATGTAGCTAAAGCTTCACCATCTACATCTTCTGCAATAACCAAAAGAGGTTTTCCAGTTTGAGCAACAGGCTCAAGAACAGGAAGAAGATCCTTCATTGTAGATATTTTTTTGTCGTAAAGCAAAATATAAGGAGTTTCAAGATCTGCCTCCATTTTTTCTGAATCAGTTACGAAATAAGGAGATAGGTAACCCCGGTCAAATTGCATTCCTTCTACAACATCCACATAAGTATCTGTTCCTTTTGCTTCTTCTACAGTGATTACACCTTCTTTACCTACTTTTTCAAAAGCTTCTGTAATCAGCGCACCAATGGTATTGTCATTATTTGCTGAGATACTTGCTACTTGATTGATTTTTTCTGAAGAATCTCCCACTGCAACAGCTTGAGAACCTAATGATTCTACAATTGCTTCAACTGCTTTGTCAATTCCTCTTTTTAAATCAAGTGGATTTGCTCCAGCAGCTACGTTTTTTAATCCTTCTTTTACAATCGCTTGGGCTAAAATTGTAGCGGTTGTAGTACCGTCACCAGCCAAATCATTTGTTTTGGATGCTACTTCTTTAACCATCTGAGCGCCCATATTTTCTAAAGGGTCAGTAAGTTCAATTTCTTTTGCTACCGTTACTCCATCCTTGGTGACTTGAGGAGCTCCGAATGCTTTTCCAATAATAACGTTTCTCCCTTTTGGTCCTAATGTTACTTTTACTGCATTTGCAAGAGCATCGACTCCACGTTTGATGCCGTCTCTTGCTTCTATATCAAATTCTATTTTTTTTGCCATTTTATTCTATGTTAAATAATTTAAACGATTGCGAATAGGTCACTTTCTCTCATGATGAGATAATCTTTTCCTTCATGTTGTAATTCAGTGCCAGCGTATTTACCGTACAAAACATGGTCTCCTACTGAAACAGTTATTGGGTTGTCTTTGGTACCTTTTCCAACAGCAACTACAGTTCCTTTTTGAGGTTTTTCTTTTGCAGTATCTGGGATGATAATTCCGGATGAAGTTTTAGTCTCTGCAGCAGCTGGTTCTACAAGAACACGATCTGCTAAAGGCTTGATGCTTATTTTACTCATGATTAATTTGTTATTAATTTTCTTGGATGTTTTCAGAAATCGTGCCACACGAAATGTGTGTGACAACATGTGCTAAAGAATGTCAGCCTGTCAGTATTTGATGAAAGAGTAAAGAACCTTAGTTGTTTTCTGGCGTTGGTTCTAGAGGAATTTCAGGAATTTCTTGAGGAATAGATTCCTGGGCTTCAGGGATGGTCTCAGGAATTGTTTGTTCTATAGTTCCTTCTTGGAGTAACTTAGAATCTTGAGAACTACTTCCAGATGTAAGTGTAACATTGGAAATTAATATTAACACTAAAAGTAAACTTGCAAGAATCCATGTACTTCGGTCTAGAAAGTCTGAGGTTTTTTGAACCCCTCCTACTTGCTGTGAGCCTCCTCCAAAAGATGAGGAAAGTCCTCCACCCTTAGGATTTTGAACCATTACAACTAAAACGAGTAAAAAACACACCACGATAATGAGGGCGATGAAGATTGAAAATGTACTCATGTGTCTATTCTTTTAGTTTTTGTAAACGTTTAATTTCTTTAATTTGGTCTGCAAAGAAACTATTTTTTTCTGGATATTTCAAACTCAAAATTTGATAAGCTTGAATAGCGTTATCATATTTATTCTGTTTAACAAATACTTTTGCAAGGGTCTCGGTCATTAATTCGTCGGTGGAAGCAAGACTTTTAGCACTTAAATCGTCTTTTGATACTTTTTCTTTTCTGGGTTTAATTGTCCTTTTCTTTTCGATAAAAGAGTCAAACAGTTTGAATTTTTCATTAATTTCATGAGGCTCCTGATTAATTTTTTTAACCTTCAATAAACTTGCCCACTCTGCAAATGGAAGTTCTTCCGGGATCTTTTTTTCTTTTATTAAAGGTTGGCTAGTTCGGGTGACTTTCTTTTTAGTTTTTTGGACGGGTTCCTTTATTTTTTCTTTTTTAGGAATGTTTTTTGTTTTAAGAGTTTTTGGGTTTTCA
>JAFMMH010000024.1 GCA_017851655.1 Flavobacteriaceae bacterium | reverse complement strand
AGACGAAATCGCCCTAGTAGAGGCTTTAGAGTCTGGTCAACTTTCTTTTGCTGCTTTAGATACTTTTGAAAATGAACCTAAACCTGAAATTAAGTTGCTTATGCACGATAAAATTTCATTGACTCCACATATTGGAGCTGCTACATTAGAGGCGCAGGATCGTATTGGAGAAGAACTCGCAATTCAGATTACGTCCTTACTTAAATAAGCAAAATTGTATTTTGAACGCTTAAAGCAGAAATGGGGAATCACAACAAATTTTCAGTTGGCGGTGATCTTCATTGTTTTTGGTATAACAGGTTCCATGAGTGTTCGTGTAGCAAAACCCGTCTTGAATTTTCTATATATTTATCCAGAAACCTTCGAGGACTTATGGGGAGGCCTTATACTTTATTGGATCATACGAATCCTTATCGTTTTTCCAGTATATCAAGTTTTGTTGTTGTTTTTTGGAAGCCTTTTTCTGCAGTTTAAGTTCTTTTGGAATTTTGAGAAAAAAATTCTGAAGCGAATGGGATTTAAACGCTTTTTTAAGGAAGAAGATTAAGAAAGTTTAGATTGAATTAAGTTCAAAAACTCGTTTCTAGTATCTGTATCTTTAAATACACCTCTAAATCCAGATGTTGTTGTTGTAGAATTTTGTTTTTGAACACCTCGCATCATCATGCACATATGAGAAGCTTCAATTACTACTGCAACTCCTTTAGGTTGCAAAGTATCATTAATGCAGTCTAAAACCTGCTCTGTTAATCGTTCTTGGACCTGCAGTCTACGAGCAAAAACATCCACAATTCGAGGAATTTTACTTAAACCTACAATTCTGCCATCTGGTACATAAGCTACGTGTGCTTTTCCAAAAAAAGGAAGTAAATGATGCTCACATAAAGAATACAATTCGATCTCTTTAACAATCACCATTTCATTATAATTTTCATTGAACATAGCGCCTTGTAAAATTTGCTTAGGATCTTTTTCATAACCTTCAGTAAGAAATTTCATTGCTTTGGCAGCTCTTTCAGGGGTTTTAAGTAAGCCTTCACGATCCTTATCATCTCCTAGCAAATGAATAATGTCTTCATAATTATTTTTTATTTGTTCGGTAATAGGTAACGTTTCAATATTGAAATTATCGTTCATAAGATTTATTTAAGTAATTAGAAAAATAGTGTTTAAGTTTTTCCATCTTTGGATTGATGGTATAAGTGCAATAAGGTTGTTCTTTATTTTGATTAAAATAATTAATATGCTCATCCTCTGCCCTGTAAAATGGAGTTGCTTTCTTTATTTCAGTGACAATTTTATTGTCAAAAACAGCCTCTGTTTCCAACTGATTCAGAACCATTTGGGCAATCTCCTGCTGAGATTGTTCTGTAAAATAAATTCCCGAACGATATTGACTTCCAACGTCATTTCCTTGTCGGTTTAATGTAGTTGGATCGTGTGTATTAAAAAAAATTAAAAGTAAATCCGTAAGTTGCAATTGACTGGAATCGTATGTAACAGATACGGCCTCTGTATGACCAGTTCTTCCAGAACAAACTTCGCGATAAGCTGGATTTTTTATTGAACCGTCTATATATCCTGGGATAACTTCAGTCACGCCTTTAATCCTCTGAAATACAGCCTCGGTGCACCAAAAACAACCACCTGCTAGAAATATAGTTTTGATCAAGTTTTGTATTATATAGTTAAACAAATATACCTATTTTAAAGGTTATTTCCCAATTCTGTTTAAGATAAATCCCAATATCACTCGATAATATCAACATTTTTAAACATTTGTTTAAACTACTACCTCAGATCAAATAGATGAAAATAAAAAGAATTAAATTTGAACGTATATATGAAACCATTATTAAAAGCTGTTCAAATTTCAAAAAATTACGGAGATCTAAAGGTCTTAAATGCAATAGATATTGAAATTGGATCTAATGAAATTGTCACCATCGTAGGCCCCTCTGGCGCTGGTAAAACAACACTACTCCACATCTTGGGTACACTAGACTCTCCAAACCCTGATTCTAACAGCCATATCTATTTAAACGGAACAGATACTACCCTTCTGACTGATAAAGCCTTATCAAAATTCAGAAATCAAAACATGGGCTTTATTTTTCAATTTCATGAGCTATTGCCAGAATTTACTGCCCTAGAAAACATATGTCTCCCTACTTGGATTGGGAATATGGATTCAACCGCTGCTGAGCAAAAAGCTATGAATTTATTAAAACGTCTTGGGATTCAAGATAGAGCATTACACAAACCAACCCAACTTTCAGGAGGAGAACAACAACGTGTTGCTGTTGCAAGAGCCTTAATCAATGATCCCAAAATTATTTTTGCCGACGAACCGAGTGGAAATTTAGATTCTGAAAATGCAGATCAATTGCATGATTTGTTTTTTGAATTACGAGATGAGCAACAATGCAGTTTTGTGATCGTCACCCATAACAAAGATCTTGCTAAAAGAGCTGACAGAAGCATCAGCATTATGGACGGAAAGATTAAAACGTGAATTCAGAAGAACTTAAAGATTTTTTAGACCACAAAGCTAGAACCTATGAAAATTCTTTTTTTTTAGAACAAGACCCTATTCAAATACCACATTCATTCAGCAAAAAAGAAGACATTGAAATAGCAGGATTTCTTGTAGCCTCCATAGCTTGGGGAAATAGAATTAGTATTATTAAAAACGCAAAGCGCATGATGGCATTAATGGATAACAATCCTTATCAATTTGTTATAGAACACAAAGAGAAAGATCTCAAGCCATTAACCTCCTTTGTTCATAGAACCTTTAACGGTTATGATTTTAGTTTTTTTATTAAAGCCTTAAAAAACCTTTATATAAATCACGATGGCTTGGAAGGATCCTTTTCCAATTCACTTCATTCAAAACGCTTAGATCATAATATACATAATTTTAGAACTCTTTTTTTTGAGCTAGATCACGAAAAAAGAACACAAAAACATGTTGCAGATCCTTTAAGAGGCTCTGCAGCGAAAAGGATCAATATGTTTTTACGTTGGATGGTTCGTGATTCTAAACATGGAGTTGATTTTGGATTATGGAAACAATTAACTCCTGCTCAACTTTCGTGTCCATTGGATGTTCACAGTGGAAATGTTGCGCGAAGCTTAGGACTACTAAAACGCAAACAAAACGATCAGAAAGCGGTACTTGAATTGGATATGAATCTTCGTAAGTTTGATCCAAAGGATCCTGTAAAATACGATTTCGCACTATTTGGTCTTGGAGTCTTTGAAGGGATGAAATAGTTAATAGAATTTTATAGAGTTGGAAAGCTCATTTCAGAAAACTACCTTTAAAACAAAACCCTCAATGCTAAAAAATCTGTTTAAAAATATTGGTCCAGGTCCGCTAGTCGCTGCTGCTTTTATTGGCCCAGGGACGGTAACACTTTGTACATTAGTGGGTGCGCGATATAACTTTGATTTGTTGTGGGCAATTATACTCTCTATTGGAGCTGCTATTATTCTTCAAGGAATGGCTGTTCGAATTGGAATTATAGGTCAGAAAAGTATTATTGAAGTACTTCGATCGGAATTAAAAAGCCCTTTGATTCGGAATATGATTCTAATTTTGATTTTTGGTGCAATAATCATTGGGAATACTGCCTATGAAGCAGGAAATATTAGTGGTGCAGCTCTAGGTCTAGAAACACTCATTGGTCCGCTAACTTGGGAAACTTCTTATACCAGTCTTAAACTTTTTCCTTTGCTTATTGGGTGTGTAGCTGCATTTTTACTACTTATTGGTACATATAAAGTATTGGAACGGAGTTTGATCTTTTTGGTTATCCTAATGAGTATCTCTTTTTTAATTACGGCTATAGCTACAGGACCTTCATTAGTAAATATAATATCCGGTCTTTTTCATTTTTCAACACCAAAAGGTAGTTTATTAAGCATCATCGGTTTAGTTGGTACTACTATAGTCCCTTACAATTTGTTTTTACACTCAGAGTTAGTACGAGAAAAATGGACTTCAAAAGCAGATTTAGGTTATGCACTCAAAGACATGATAATCGCTTTAGTTCTGGGCGGACTTATTTCGATGAGTGTGATCATTACAGCAGCAGGTGTAGATATTGCCCAGATCGAAAGTGCAAAAGATTTAGCCTCTGGATTAGCCCCTGTCTTTGGAGAAGCGTCAAAATATTTATTGTCAATTGGCTTGTTTGCTGCAGGGATCACGAGTTCCATTACCGCTCCCCTTGCAGCAGCCTATGTAGTCTGTGGTTGTTTTGGATGGAAATCTGATTTGAAATCAGGTCATTTCAGAATAAGTTGGGCCATCGTTATTCTCTTTGGAACTATTCTCGCTTCTACCGGTTTAAAATTCATTTTCATTATTCAATTTGCACAGATCGCCAATGGGATCCTTCTCCCCATTATCGCAGGGATACTCCTTTGGGTTATGAATAAGCCATCTGTTTTAGGCACTTATAAATATAACTTAGTTCAAAATTTATTGGGCTTTGCCATCGTGATAATTTCATTATTTTTAAGCATGCGGTCATTAGGTTCCGTTTTCCAAATCTTCTAATGAAAAAAAAATATAACATAAATGCTGATATGGGCGAGGCTATAGGTGACGACGCTAACCTAATGCCATTAATTCAAGCCTGTAATATTGCCTGTGGCGGTCATGCCGGTAGTGCTTCTGAAATAAAAAAAACTATTGCTCTGGCTGAATTACATGATGTCCTTATAGGTGCCCACCCCTCCTATCCTGATCGTGATCATTTTGGAAGACGATCAATAACTCTCTCTAACAATGACCTTCAACAAAGCTTAAGAAATCAAATAAGCTTGTTAATTGATCAACTTGAAGCTTCAAGCTTACACCATATCAAGCCACACGGAGCACTTTATCATGATTGTAATTCAGATCAAGAGATAGCAAAAACGCTTGTGGCAGTAGCAAATGATTTGTGCCCAAAAGTTCTTTTTGTTACGTCGCCCGAAAGCATCCTTGGGGAAATAGCAATAGCACATGGGTTCAATATTTGGAATGAAGCCTTTCTGGATAGAGCCTATACAGATAATGGGCAACTTGTTCCTAGAAAACAAAAAGGTTCAGTTCTGGAAACCCCATCACAACTTTATGAACGCTTTTATAATTTGTTACATAACCAGCGGGTATTGACGACTAACAACAAATGGATTCCTATGAAAGCAGATACTATTTGCATTCATGGAGATCACCCTCACGCAGTCAAAAATCTAAATGCTGTTTTGACTCAGTATCAAACCAATCTCAGTTGAGCAATGAAATCAAAAGCCCCTTTTCGTTTCTTTTTGATACACCCAAAGGTGGTAATTCTTGAATGGAATTTGAAACCAAATCAATTCCTTTTATCAGATCTAATCGCTTTTAAAAATAAAATTATATCTCATTTTAAAGATGTCATTCAGGTCACTCAAGGTTACCATTCTCTGATGGTATTTTATAAAAATGAGGTTTCCAAGGAAACAGAAGAGCACTTGAATTCACTATACGAATCATTGGTTCAGACGTCTCTTAAAAAAACAAAACTTTGGAAAATACCCGTGCTTTATAATCTGGAGGTTGGCCCTGACTTGAAATCGTTGGCACAAGCACTTCAAATTAGTCCCGCATCACTTATAGAACAGCATTATTCGGTAATCTATCAAGTTCAATTCATAGGATTTCTTCCCGGCTTTCTCTACCTAAATGGGCTTCCAAAATCTATAGCCTACCCAAGAAAAACAACCCCTACTCCTAAAGTATCTAGAGGCAGTGTAGGGATCGGAGGAGAACAAACCGGTATTTATCCACAAGAGAGCCCAGGCGGATGGCATATCATCGGAAAAACACCTTATCCTCTTTTTCAACCTACCAAAAAACATCCCTGTTTTGCAAAAGCAGGAGATCGTATTGAATTTTATCCCATTACAGAATCAGAATTCACAACTATTTCGGAGGGTATTAGCGCTAAAACCTATAAAATTATCCCACAATGATCGAAGTGCTTCATCCCGGAATATACAGTTCTATTCAGGACGCAGGTAGGTTAGGCAGTCAATCCATAGGAGTTCCAATCAGTGGAGCTATGGATCGTGTCGCTATGCAATGGGCCAATAGCTTACTTAATAACCCTCTAGACAGCGCTGTTCTCGAAATGAGTTTTAAAGGTCCCAAATTAAAGTTTCATGAAGCAACGACCATTGTCCTTAGTGGTGCCGACATGAAACCTAGACTTAACGAAAAAAAAATTGCAAATAATCACCCTGTTGCTATAAAAGAGAAAGACATATTGCACTTGGGGACCGCATATCATGGCTGTCGAACCTATATGGCAGTTGCTGGGGGAATCCAATCGCCATTAATTCTTGGAAGCAGAAGTCAATGCAGAGGTATAACACCAGACACAATAATCAGTAAGCATAAATTAATTTCCTTTAATAAAACACCGTTCCTACAAGATAAAGGTGCACGAGTTCATATCGCTGCACCTTTGGAAAACAAAAAAGATATTCCCGTATTTAAAGGTCCCGAGTTCCACCTTTTAAGTGAAGTAGCTAAAAAACAACTCCTAGAAAATCGTTTTACGATCTCCATGGATAATTCAAGAATGGCATATGTCTTAAAAGAAAAGATAAACGTTACTCTACCATCCATTTGGACTGCTCCCGTTCTACCTGGAACTGTTCAATGTACAACTGGGGGTGTCTTAATTGTCTTGATGCGAGATGCACAAACCACTGGAGGCTATCCCCGAATACTTCAACTTAGTGATCAAGGCTTGAATTTGTTAGCTCAAAAATCAACAAACGATAGCTTTTACTTCTCAATTACACCACTAAACGAATAAGTAACTATTTGCTGACCTTTAATTTCAAAATTGTTTTTACTTTTGTACGGATCAGAATTTCATGAAGATACTCTTAAAAAACGCAACTTTAATCCATGAAAAGAGTCCTTTTCATAATAAGCAAAAGGATGTATTAGTTGAAAACGGTATCATTTCCCAGATTGAAGATCATATAGAAACAAATGATGCTACCGTCATTGAATTTGAAGACCTACACCTTTCTTCAGGCTGGTTCGATCCATGTGTTTCCTTTGGTGAGCCCGGATACGAGGAACGAGAAACTTTAGCAAACGGTTTACTTACAGCAGCAAAAAGTGGATTCACTCACATTGTTCTGAATCCCGATACATACCCAATGCTGGATTCTTACACTGACGTTAGTCACCTCCTACAGCGGAGCCAAAACCATACCACGTCTCTGCATATTAGCGCCTCTCTTTCAGAGGCTTCTGTAGGAGAAAACATGGCACCTTTATATGAAATGCATAAAGCAGGAGCAGTTGCTTTTGGAGATTTCAACCAATCACATAAAAATCCAAATCTAATGCGTATTGCTTTAGATTATGTTCAAAGTTTTGATGGTTTGATTCAAGCCTACCCTTTGGATCCTACTCTAAGTAATAACGGTCAAATGCATGAAGGAGAAGTGAGCACTCACATGGGTCTGAAAGGAATTCCACATATTGCAGAAACGATAATCCTCGCAAGAGATCTTCAGTTATTAGAATACACAGGAGGAAGAATGCATATTCCCTATATCTCATCGGCAGCGAGTGTAGAGCTGATTCGTACTGCCAAAAAAAAGGGATTGAAGGTTAGTTGTGCAGTATCCATTGCCCATATACATGCCACAGAACAAAATTTAATAGACTTTGACGCTGCTTTTAAAATCACCCCACCACTCCGATCTACTGCAGACCAACGTGCATTAAGAGAAGGACTTCTGGACGGTACTATTGATGCAGTTACAAGTTTACACCAACCACTCAATCCTGAAATAAAGGATTTAGAATTTGTTCAAGCAAAAGAAGGAAGTGTAGGATTGGAAGCCGCTTTTGGAATACTGACAAATTATTTTCCTTTAGACAAAACGATTGCTTTTCTTACCCGCGGAAAAAGAATTTTTAAAATCAATGATTCTGGATTTGAGCTAGGTGCCTCAGCAGACCTAACCCTTTTCACACCAAAAGGAAGTCAAAAATTAACCGAAGAACAACTGCATTCCACCTCGAAAAACTCCCTCTTTATAGGAAGTACACTTAAAGGAAGCGTCTATGGCTGCTTGAGAGGAAGTTTACTTCAACTCAATTCATAATATAGCTATGCTTGAATACCGTATTCAAAACGCCGAGAACAATTCGAAGGAACGCACACCTGCCATTATTTTAATTCACGGATATGGAAGTCATGCTGACGATTTATTCAGCTTTGCTCCCTACTTGCCAAAAAACCACACTATTATAGCAATACAAGCTCCCTTGAATATTGGGCCTAACAGTTTTGCTTGGTATCCCCTTCAGATGGATCCTTCCGGTGATCTTACTTCTGAACTGGAAGCGGCTTGGGGTGCCGTCAAACTAATCGTAAATACCATAGAAGATCTTGTTGCCCTCCACCAGTTAAACCCTCATGATATCAGTTTATTAGGATTTAGTCAAGGAGCTATTTTAAGTTGGGCCATAGCATTTCATTATCCAAAAAAAATTCGAAGAATCATTGCCTTAAGCGGATTGGTTCACGAAAGTGTGAATACCAGTGAACCGCCATCGTTTGTTGCTTATGCTAGTCATGGAGTCAATGATCAAGTAATTCCAATTAATCAACCGAGAAACACCATCCTTCCTCTAAGTGAAAAATATGAGGCGATTGAATATCATGAATTTGAAGAAGGTCACACGGTTTCTCAAGAAAATTTTGGTCAGTTTCTAGCCTGGATAGAAAAAACAAATCTATAAAGGGTTGATCACCATTTCTCGAATTTTAAACTGAATTCCTTTGGCTGATTTTTTATAGGTTAAAAAGGCTTGTCCCCAATGTTGATCACTGCGAAATCCCAACAAAACCCACTCCGAATTGACAAACTGAACACGATCAATCAAAAAACGCTCGCCTTGGGGAAGGTCTTTGATTAAATCCTTCAACTCCTTTGGACTATTGAATGCTAATAAATCCTCCTTTATAGCTTGCCTTTCGGAATCTTCTTTTAAAGTAAAATACTGCTGAACAGAGAGAGTTTGTTTTAGGTTCGCCAAAGAATCCTTTAAGCGCAATTGCAAGCTGTTTTGATTCTGAATCAAACGATCTTGATGATTTAAGATTTTATTGGTGTTGATCAGTTGAAAAAACAAGATGATGCACACAAAGAGAAATAAATAAAAGACAATTTTAAATTTCATAGGATCAATTGGAAGTCACTGTTAAAGTATCGTAGGCTAAAAAAATATTAGAGGGAAGTTTTTTACTCACTTCGTCGTGAAAGCCCATCAAGCTACTGATGTGAGTCAAATAAGCTCTTTTTGGTTGAAGTTTATTGATAATTGCCAAAGCTTCGTCTAGATTTAAATGATTTGGATGCGGTTCAATACGTAGGGCACTTATAACCAGTACATCTAAATCGCGAAGTTTTTGCTCTTCTGTATCAGAAATAGTTTTCACATCCGTTAAATAGCAAAAATCATCAATCCGAAAGCCTAATACGGGTATCTTGTTATGATAAACTTCTACTGGAATAATGGACTTACCCTTAAAAGTAAAAGGGTTGTCTGGATGAATTTGATTCTGCTCCACAGAGGGAGCTCCTGGATATTTGTCTTCATTCAAAAATATATAATCAAACCGTCGGGACAAATTATCTAGAACCTTGTGAGTACCGTACACTGGAATATCCCCTTGACGAAAGAAATACGGCCGAATATCGTCCAAACCTGCAGTATGATCGGCGTGTTCATGAGTGAACAAAATTCCGTCTAGGTGAGAACAGTTTGCGCGGAGCATTTGTTGTCTAAAATCAGGGCCACAATCAATAACAAGATTGGTGTCTTCCCATTGAATTAATACTGAAACACGCAAGCGCTTATCTTTAGGATTTGAACTCAGGCAAACGGGATGGTCACTCCCTATTACGGGAATACCTTGCGACGTGCCAGTACCTAAAAAATGAATTGTTAACATCTAAAAACAAAGGTACCGTTTTGCTTTTTACATACCATAGAACTTTGTACTTTTGGATTAATATTTATGAATAATGAATGTCAACATTAAAGGGGATCAGGGTTTTGACAACAAGCCCTCTATAGAAGCCAAAGCGCTTCGAATCAATCTAAATCAATGTATTTATGGAACCTTTGCTGAGATTGGCGCAGGACAAGAAGTAGCTCGACACTTTTTTAAAGTCGGGGGATCTTCAGGTACCATTGCCAAAACCATTAGCGCATACGACAAAAATTTTAGTGATACTATTTACGGTGAAGAAACCGATGGACGTTATGTCACTGAAACTCGTTTAGAAAAAATGATGACACATGAAATGCGTTTACTCAAAAAACGTATTCCAAAGGAAGACCAATCCAATAAACTTTTTTTCACTTTAGCCAATACTGTGGCAACTATAGATTTTGCTAAAAAATTTAAAGGACACGGATGGATGGGAATCCGTTTTCAAACAGAACCAGAAGGCCCTTACAATCAAATTGTCCTTCATGTTCGTTTTCACCAAACAGAAGCCCGTTTTCAACAAGAAGCCCTAGGTTTTATGGGAGTAAACTTGGTCTATGGTGCTTTTTATAAACATCACAATCCTAAAAAATTATTACGCTATCTGTATGATCACATTGATAGTGATGCCATAGAAATTGATACCATCAACTTTTCAGGGCCTGAATTTGAAAATGTGGATAACCGTTTGATGAGCTTGCAGCTCATCCGAAACGGCATGACCGAAGCAGTGATGTTTGATTCTAAAGGCAATAATATCTTACCAGCAAGAATTTTATATAAAAAAAATATTTTGGCTTTACGCGGAAGCTTTCGTCCAGTAACCAAGGTAAATATCGATATGTTTGAAAAATCCTATGAGATCTTTACAAAAGAAGAAAATGTGGATGAAAACAAAACCGAAGTAATCTTTGAAATTACACTTTCAAATCTCAGGGCTCAAGGAGAAATTGACGAGAAAGACTTTATGGATCGTGCAAAGCTTTTGTGTTCACTTGGACACACGGTTATGATTTCTAACTTTAAAGAATACTATCGTCTAGTTGACTATTTTTCTCACTACACTAAAAAGCAAGTGGGGCTTGCTATGGGGGTGAATAATTTTGTGGAAATTTTTGATGAACACTATTACCAAGATCTCAGTGGTGGAATACTCGAAGCTTTTGGAAAAATGTTTTACAATAACCTAAAGGTTTACCTCTACCCTATGCGAGATGAAAAAACTGGTAAACTGACAGATAGTAACAATTTAAAACTCCATCCACGAATGAAGGATTTCTATAAATTCTTCAAATACAACAATAAAATTGTGGATATTTTTGATTACGAGGAAAGCCACCTCAACATTTTCTCTAGAACAATTCTTCAGAAAATAAAAAACAATGAAAAAGGTTGGGAAAATGAGCTTCCTCAAGGTATTGCAGACGCAATCAAGAAAAATAAAATGTTTGGGTATCAAGCCTAAACCAAAACTTTTTTAAGGGACTATATATCCTTTTTTAAAAACCCTCATTAAGCCTAACTTTCAATAAATCAAAATTTTCTTTTATGCTCTTGGAGTGTTACAGCATTCAAAGACCTTAATTCTACCTACTCTAGAATCTGAGCTGCGTGTTCTTTGGTTTTGACCTTGTCAATAACCCGTTCTACAACCCCTGTTTCATCTATGATAAAAGTTTTACGATGGATACCGTCGTATTCTTTACCCATAAATTTTTTAAGTCCCCAAACGCCAAAGGCATTAATGACTTCTTTTTCTGTATCGGCGAGAAGAGGAAAAGGGAATTCAAATTTATCTGCAAAGTTTTTTTGAGCTTTTTCAGTATCGGCACTAACGCCCAAAAGAACGTATCCTGCTTGTTTCAGCTCAGTAAAATGATCCCGAAGATCACAAGCCTCTGCTGTACAGCCAGGTGTATTGGCTTTAGGATAGAAAAATACCACCACTTTAGAACCTTTATATGCTGCTAAGGACTGTGGATTTCCTAAATGATCGTTGACGGTGAATGGAGGAACTTTATCTCCTACTTTTAATGTATTCATAATTCATAGCGTTTTGTATTTTCGAAGATAAATAATCTTCATGACAAAAAAAGAAAAAGTAGACTTCGCGATGCATACCTTGGAGGAATTATATCCTGAAATCCCCATCCCATTGGATCATACAGATCCCTACACCCTCCTGATTGCCGTTTTACTTTCCGCTCAGAGCACGGACGTTCGTGTCAATAAAATCACCCCACTCCTATTTGCTCGAGCAGCTACGCCCTCTGAAATGGTTAAACTAAGCGTGGAAGAAATACGAGAAATCATTCGACCAGTTGGTTTGTCTCCCATGAAATCAAAAGGGATATACGGCTTATCAGAGATTCTTTTAGAAAAGCACCAGGGAAAAGTCCCTCAAGATTTTGAGGCATTGGAAGCGCTTCCTGCCGTGGGACATAAAACGGCCAGTGTAGTCATGGCACAAGCTTTTGGCATTCCTGCCTTTCCTGTAGACACCCACATTCAGCGATTGATGTACCGTTGGGGATTTTCTAATGGCAAAAGCGTCGTACAAACAGAACGGGATGCAAAACGGCTTTTTCCTAAAGAAAAGTGGAATGATTTGCATCTACAAATTATTTGGTATGGGAGAGAATACAGCCCTGCAAGGGGTTGGAATCTTGAAAAGGATATCATTACAAAAACAATAGGACGTAAAACAGTTTTAAACGCCTATCTAAAAAAGACTAATTCCTAAGCAAATCTAAAGCGGAATCGTTCTTTGCTTCTTTTTTGTATGCTTTTGAAAAAGCTAGAATACGAGAAATCACCAGTGAACTTGGTGTAATGGGAGTTGATTCAAAAGATTTATCTGTTGTGTAGTTTTTTGCCATAAAAAGATTGTCTTACCTTTTTAACGACAAATACAATAAAAAATTGTTACACGTTCAGTAGAATGTCATTATCACTAATCAATTTTCTGAGATTAATGATAGCATAACGCATACGCCCTAGCGCTGTATTGATACTAACGTTGGTATTTTCCGCAATTTCTTTAAAGCTCATGTCACGGTACAAACGCATAATCAAAACCTCTTTTTGGTCTTCTGGAAGCTCCTGAACCAATTTTTGAAGATCTTTAACGACCTGATCTTGAGCTAAACCAAGTTCTGCGTTAGGAGTTGTGTCAGAAATGAATTGGAAAATATCGTACTCTTCTGAACTATAGGACATCGGCATACGATTGCCTTTTCTAAAGAAATCAATTACAAGATTATGGGCAATACGCATCACCCAAGGAAGAAATTTACCTTCCTCATTGTATCGTCCCTCTTTAAGAGTTCTGATTACCTTAATGAAAGTGTCTTGAAAAATATCCTCCGAATTATCGCGGTCTTGTACTTTTGAATTGATAAAATTAAAAATACGTGCTTTGTGACGTTCTATTAAATGCTCTAAAGCTGTTTCAGAACCTGAAAGATATTGTTGGACGAGAAGGGAGTCAGGAGTTGTGGTTGTTGCATTCATATATAAAATTACTAGAGCCAATGGCTATTAAAAAATCGAAAATTTTTTGAGTAATTTTAGTATATAGGCAATTGTTTAACATTTCAAATATAGACATTTTTAAATTAAAACAAATTTTATGATTTTTTTTACTACTCTGTCTCCTAAGTTCAAGCCTATGGATTTCCCTTTATTTGATCCACGAAATGGACTCAAAATCAGACATAAACTCGTAAATTGCTGCCCTTTATAAGCGCTATGAAAAACATTTTGGATTACGATCCGAAAAATAATATTATCATTAAGGGTGCACATCTGCACAATTTGAAACATGTGGATGTCATTATTCCTAGGAATAAATTAACCGTCATGACAGGCCTGTCAGGTTCTGGGAAATCTTCCCTAGCCTTTGACACTTTATATGCAGAGGGACAAAGACGCTATGTAGAAAGTCTTTCTTCTTACGCTAGGCAGTTTATGGGGCGCTTAAGTAAGCCCAAAGTGGACTTTATTAAAGGTTTAGCTCCTGCAATTGCCGTAGAACAAAAGGTAAACACCTCTAATCCTAGATCTACAGTAGGTACCCGAACAGAAATATACGACTATATCAAGCTCTTGTATGCGCGCATAGGGAGAACCTATTCCCCTAGCTCTGGTGGTGAAGTGAAAAAGGATACTGTTTCTGATGTGGTCAATCAAATCAAATCTCTAGAAACAGGGGAAAAACTCCTACTACTTGCACCAATTAAAAAGGATCGTGATAGAACAGCTGCAGAAAAAATTAAAATCTTTATTCAACAAGGCTTTGCTCGAATTTTAGAAGAGGGCAATACGATACCCCTAGACCCAAACACAGTAGTTCCAAAAGGAGATTTTGATTTGGTCATAGACCGACTTGTCGTGAGACATGAGGAGGATTTTTATAATAGGGTCGCTGATGCTATAGACATGGCATTTTATGAAGGGAAGGGTTATTGCTCTTTATTACGTCTTAGCGATCAAAAACGTTTTGAGTTTTCCAATAAATTTGAATTGGATGGCATCAGTTTTACCCAGCCCTCGGTTCATATGTTTAGCTTTAACAATCCCATAGGCGCATGCCCAAAATGCGAAGGGTTTGGAGACGTAATCGGAATCGACCCTGAGTTGGTGATACCCGATACAAGTTTATCGATATATGAACATGCTATAGTGCCTTGGCGTGGCACTGGAATGCGTAAGTTTTATTCAAAACTAATAGACCAAGCTTACCGCTTTGATTTCCCTATTCACAAGCCTTATTTCGAATTAAGCAAGGAACAAAGAGAATTAGTCTGGAAAGGAAATTCTTATTTTACAGGGATTCACGACTTTTTCAAAAAGATTGAAGCCAAGAATTATAAAATACAAAACAGAGTAATGCTCTCTCGCTACCGAGGAAAAACGTCTTGTATTTTGTGCGAAGGGTCAAGATTGAAAGAAGAAGCCCATTATGTCAAGATTGGAAGTAAAAGCTTGCCTGAATTATTGCAAATATCTATAGATGAATTGTCTAACTTCTTTGACAACTTAAAACTAAATACTCATGATGAAGAAGTCGCGAGCCGATTACTTAAGGAAATTAATAGCAGACTTCGTTTTGTACAAGAAGTTGGTTTAGGTTATTTGACCCTTAATAGAAGATCCAACACCCTCTCTGGTGGGGAATCTCAACGTATACAATTGGCGACCTCTTTAGGCAGTAGTTTGGTAGGTTCAATGTATATCTTAGACGAACCCTCTATTGGATTACATTCTAGAGACAACGAAAAACTAATCGAAGTACTCAAAGAATTAAGAGATTTAGGAAATACTGTCATCGTGGTAGAACATGATGAGGATATAATGAAAGCTGCAGATTATATCATCGATATAGGACCTGAAGCTGGAACCTTTGGTGGTGAAATCGTTGCAGAAGGAAACTACAAGAAGATACTTAAAAGCAAAGGACTTACTGCCAGTTATCTTAACGGGGATATGGAAATAGCAATTCCCGAAAAAAGGAAAACGAGTAAGAAAGAACTTCGATTAAAAGGGGCACGAGAACACAATCTTAAAAATATCGATATTGAAATTCCTCTGGGTTGTCTAACTGTAGTCAGCGGTGTTTCTGGAAGCGGAAAAACGAGTTTAGTTAAAAAAATCCTCTATCCTGCCCTGTTGCGCTCTTTTGATATTTACAGTGAAAAACCCGGCGCGTTTAAGGAGCTTGAAGGTGATTTAGATACTCTTAAAAGTGTTGAATTTGTTGACCAAAACCCCATTGGTAGATCTTCGAGATCAAATCCTGTTACTTACATCAAAGCTTACGACGAAATTCGAGCCTTGTTTGCCTCAAACAAACTCTCTAAACACCGAGGATATCAACCAAAACACTTTTCGTTTAATGTAGATGGTGGTCGCTGTGACCAATGCAAAGGAGAGGGAACGATTACCATAGAGATGCAGTTCATGGCTGATGTAGTTTTAGAATGTGAACACTGTAAAGGGAAACGCTTTAAAAAAGAAATTCAAGAAGTTAAGTTTAACGGTGTCTCTATAGATCAATTGCTTGAAATGACTGTGGATACTGCTATTGCATTTTTTGAAGCCCATGAGGTCAAAAAAATCATCCAAAAGCTACAACCCCTTCAGGATGTAGGATTGGGTTATGTTACCTTAGGCCAATCCTCTGCTACACTTTCCGGAGGCGAAGCTCAGCGAATAAAATTAGCTTCCTTTATCAGTCAAGGAGTGACTAAAGAAAAGGTGCTCTTTATCTTTGATGAGCCTACTACGGGACTTCATTTTCACGACATACAAAAACTGATTGCTTCCTTTAATGCATTGATAGAACGCGGACACACTATTGTCGTAGTCGAACATAATCTTGATCTGATTAAATGTGCTGACCATCTCATAGACTTGGGTCCTGAAGCTGGTGACAAGGGAGGCTATTTAGTAGGGCAAGGTACTCCAGAATATATTGCCAATCTGAAGGATTCACACACAGGAAAATATTTAATTAAAAAGTTGAATCTTTAAAAAAGTGCTTTAAGTCGTTTTAATTGATTTTCAATTTCTTCAGACCATCGAAAACGATAAAAAGGGATTGCAAATAAGCTGATTATTAATACACTACGTATAATTATTGAAAGTATTGGATTAATCATTGTTGGAATTAAATAGATTACACCATAAATCAAAAAGAGACTCAGGACGATACTCCAAGACTTTTTATTATAGGGATGTATTTTAAATACCTTGTAGATCAATATAATTTTACAAATATTGATAAAAACAATTACCATAAAAGTAGCTAGAGCAGCTCCAATGATACCGTAAACATTTATGAAATAATAATTTAAAAGTACTGCTAAAATAGCAGAGCTAATAGAAAACCAAAATACATAAGAATAGTATTGGGAATTGCTAATGATATTATTCAGACATCCCATGGACATGCTAAAAAACTTCCCCAAAGAAACAATTACAACAACACCAATCGCTGAAGCATAGCCATCTTGGTTTATGAGTTGGTAAAAATCTACAAGATTTAAATTAATGACTAAAAAAGCCAATCCACAAACTACCATAAGGTTAGCACTACTCTTTTTTAAGAGAGACTCTAACCTGGGAAGGTCATTTTGATTTAAAGCAGTAGCAACCAAAGGACTAGTGATCTGAAACATTGCCCTACCAGGGGCTTCAACTACAGCAGCGATATAGAGTGCTACAGCATAAAAAGCAACATTTTCTTGAGATGTGATGGCGTAAATCATGGACTTGTCTATGTCTAAAATAAAACTTGCAGCAGCCCCAGAAAGAAAAATCAAAGCACTGTAACGCATCATCGGCTTCACATTGGAAGGTAATCTGAATTCAAAACTTGGTACGTAAATATAAAAGCTGTAAGCAGCGATAACAAACAAGCGCAGGTAATATCCTAAGATCAAATAATTGATAAAGGAATCCTTATCAATCCATGAGAAAACATAACAGAGTAATAATATTAACGTCAGTAATCTAGGATAAACTTCTTTTAAGAAATTCCCGAAAACAGAATGTAAATGCACCCGTAGCCAACTAAAGAAAACTTCAAAATAAGCGGTAGAGATCGCAACCGCCAGAATCATAAAAGGAAAACGTCCAACGGTCTCACTATTGCCTGAAAGAAACTCCAAAATAGCATGATTGAATTGTGAATATAAAGGAGCAATAATTAATAATATCAATATGGGAAAAAGTAAAACAAACCATAAAAGTCGATCGCGTTCTACCTTGGAATCTGCATCGCTGAAATATTTAATCAATGTGTGCTGAACCCCAAAGGAAAGGAAGGGTTGTATGAGATTGGAATTCGCCAAAACAGCGATCACTAGCCCCTGAAACTCTTTGCCAGGATAAGTTGGGTAGAGATACACCATATTAAGTGCACCAATAACGAAAGCAATTCCGATACTGAAAACATTATAAATTGATTGTTTTGCAATGATTCCCATGCTTAATCAGCCTTATTTTGTTTGCGTAAATGAATAAAATATAAACCTGTTAAACTGAGAAGGAATAGAATTAAACTCACCCAACGGATTAATGCTCCTTGTGCAACCACAGGAGGATCAAATTTAAATTCGATTCTAGATTCCCCTTCTGGAACTTGCAGTCCACGAAGAACATAGTTTACATTATGAATGGGTGTGTTTTCACCATTGATGGTCGCTGTCCATCCATTTGGATAATGCATTTCTGAAAACACAACGAATTGTCCGACATTGCTTTGCATTTCATAAAGCAAATGATCTGGAGCACTTTCTTTTAATTCAATTCGAGCCAAAGTATCTTTAGTATATTCCAAAGGAAGATCTTGAGGAAATGTTTGATCTATAATAAGCGCTTGTTTTGAAAAATTGGTTGTTTTCATCTCTTCAAGTAGGGCGTCTGCGGATGGTACAACTTTAAGGTTTTCAATCATCCAAGCATTTCCAAAGGCGTTTGGATTAGCTAATGGCTGAAGGTTCTTATCTTCCTCATCTGGAATCAAAACATATTTGACGTTTAAAAAATCTAACACTCCCGAAATTTGATGTGTATTATAATATTCGAAAAGCTCTTCAAAACGCCTGGGCTTTGCACCGTGATAACCCCCTAGAGTATTGTGAAAATAAGCTGTTCTTGCTCCAGTTAATCCCATTTGAGGTTCAAAAACTCTAAATCGTGAACTATCCTGCTGAATAGCCAAATCAGCCCCAGTAACTTGAAAAGGGACTGCTGCTCGAGATGGACTTACAAAAGCATCTCTAGAAATATAACGTGTTGAAATTCCAAGAAGATCTAAAACTAGAATTCCCATCACAATTCCGAGGACAAGGTTCTTTTTTACATTTTTAATTTGATACCAAAAAACCAAAGCTGCCAGGATAATCATAATCAGTACTGCTCGCAATACATCTTCTTGAAATACAGAAACTCGTGCGGATTGAATAATTCGAACCAACTCATCACCGTATAATTGTGTGTAATATTCGTCATTCATACCAACAAAGGAAAAGACTCCTTTAAAAAGCAAAAGAACGATTAAAAAAATAGCTGGAGCGAGCGAGATTTTTGCAAATTTTTTGAAATCAAACTTTGGTTGTTTGGTAAGGGCCCAGTCTAGGCCTAAGGCTGCTAGTATAGGGAAACATAACTCTAGTATAACCTGTATAGAAGAAACTGCCCTGAATTTATTGTAAAAAGGGACATAATTGATAAATAACTCCGTTAAAAAAGATAAATTTTTTCCCCATGAAAGTAGCAGTGAAAACAAAATCCCAATTGCTAGTGCATTTCGTAAAGGAGAACGAATATAAAAAAGAGCTAAAAGCGCAAAGAAAAAAACGGAAACACCAATATAGGCAGGTGCTTCTAAAATAGGCTGCGAACCCCAATAGGTAGGAACATTAGCTGAAAATTGTTTTGCTTGTGTTGGGCGTACCCCTTTACTAATTAGAAAGTCATACACACCGTGTTCTTCTCCAAGATCTTCACTAGACCCTCCCCCTTGAATTCGAGGAGCAATTAAATTAAGACTTTCAAATATGCCATAACTGTATTCAGTAATGTAATCAAAATCCAAACCATCGGTTTGAGTTTTTGGAGTTCCATCTGCATCTAAACGCAACTCACTTTCTCCACGGGTGCTAAATTTTGCATATTCAGCGGTGGCAAGAAGTGGTGTAGCATTAAAACCCAACGAAACTATTCCTGAGAGGAAAAGAAGCCCTAAAGAGGCTAAAAATTGCCTCCAATGATTTTCTTTTAAAGCTTTAAATCCCCAGACAATGATAAAGACACCTATTAGAAGTAAAAGATAATAGGTCATTTGATAATGATTGGCTCGAATTTGCATTCCTAGAGCCAGACTGGACAAAAGAAATCCCCAAAAAAACTTCTGCCGAAAAAGGAGTACTACTCCTCCTAGTACAAATGGGAAAAAACCAACAGCTAGAGCTTTGGTATTATGTCCGACCTGAAGAATAATCAGTAAATAGGTTGAGAATCCAAATGCAAGAGCTCCAAAAAGAGCTGAGGGCCAGGGGACTTTTAAAATGAGAAGTAAAATATACGCACCAAATAAATAAATAAAAAGAATATGTGCAGGTCGAGGTAAAATTCTGAAAAAACTATAAACAGGACTCAAAAAATCCCCAGGATATTTTGCCCCCAATTGATAGGTAGGCATTCCTCCGAAGGCATTGTCTATCCAATAGGTTTCTTGCCCCGTTTGTTCACGGTATTCTTTCAGTTGTCTAGACATTCCTTCGTATTGACGAATATCAGACTGTAAGAGTGTTTTTCCAGATAGCAAAGGATAATAAAACAACAATGATACCCATACAAAACCAAATAAGATCAGCAAATGTAAGGGCCCTTTAATCTTCAAAAATGAATCAATCCAATTCTTCATAATCTACATATTCACCCAAAGTATCCGAAGGAGACTTTGTTTTTTTTGGTGGAGTTGAAGTTGTATTTTTTTCGTTTTGCTCCTGACTTTTTTTAATGAAACTTGTCAGCATCATTTTAAATAAAAATGGAGAAATTAAGCGAAGGAGGTAAACTCCTCCTAAAAAAAGTAATATAAATTTGAAAATTGCGCCCAAGACTGTGGTTTAATTTCAAAATTAACCATTTCAATCTTACTGTCGCAAAAATTATCGTTCAATAATCTGTTGATGCTCCAAAATTGACATAAATCTCACTTATATTTGCACCATGAATCCTAGATGGTCTCTTTATTTAATATTTATTAGTGTTTTTTATGGAAGCGCACAATATACCGACCAGATTAATTCAAACCGACCAGGTGCTTCAATTGGGGCTTTTGCTGTAGGTAAAAGTGTCGTTCAAGCAGAGACTGGAGTTGCTTTTAGAAATTACACCCATGCGGGGTATAACAATTCTACATTTACAGGAGGAATGGGGTTTCTTTCTCTGCGATGGGGCTTTATGAATGAAAGACTAGAATTGACTTATGAAGGTCAATACCTTAAAGGTACCCTGAATTCTAAAATATATAGCCAACCAATTGCCTATCCTAGTAATGGGTTTATGCAAAACTTTGTGGGTGTGAAATACCTACTTTATGATCCATTTAGAAAAGAAAGGACAACAAATGTTTACAGTTGGAAAGCCAATAACGGTTTTAAACTTCGCGAACTGATTCCAGCAGTTTCATTAACTCTAGGGACAAATGTTAACTTTGAAAAAGACAATCCGTATCCTTACAACAATGTTTTTGGCAATCTTTATCGCCCAATTTTATTTCAAAACTTAGGCATAAGCCCTGATAAAGAAGATTTTATGTCCTTAAGAGGAACTTTAGCAACTCAGTCCCATTTTTTAGGAACTTGGGTCTTTGTTACAAACTTCATATACGATCGATACCTCTCTAGCTACCCTCAAAAAAGTTATATTTTGACACTAACCCATACACTGGATCCCTTGTGGTCAGTTTATTTGGAACACCAAGGCAGAAGTAGCGAACTCTTTACTGATTATCTATTTCGTTTAGGAGCTGCTTACCTTTGGAATAACAACTTTCAAATAGAAGCAACTCTTGGCTCATCACTTAAAAATACACCACACATGTTAACACTTAACGCAGGTGTTTCATACAGATTGGATTTTCATAAAGACTTCATATCAGGAGAAGAAATTCAAGAAAAAGAGAGTAAAAAACAAGAGCGACAACTCAAAAAGACGTTGAAGAAAAACACCAAAGGAGAGAAGAAAAGAAATAGAAAAACGAAAGGATAGCCATGAATCAAGAATTGCTCATAAAGGATGTAAAAAGTCACAAAGACTTTGAAGCTTTTGCAAGTTTCCCCTTTCGTCTGTACAAGGATAATCCCTATTGGGTTCCCCCACTAATAAAGGAAGAAATTGAAACCATAAATCCTGCAATAAATCCTGTCTATCAAAATGCAGATGCAAAATTTTTTCTCGCATATAGAGGTACTGAAATTGTTGGAAGAATCGCAGCCATGGTTAATTGGATTGAGGTTGAAAAAGTTGGAAAAAATAAAGTGCGTTTCGGATGGTATGATGTGATCGATGATCTTAAAGTGTCTGAACTACTTCTAGAAAAAGTTGCTGAATTCGGCAGAATACATAAACTAGAAACCATTGAGGGGCCCGTTGGGTTTTCTAACCTCGATAAAGCAGGATTACTTATAGAAGGTTTTGAAGAACGCAATACCATGATCACCCTATACAATGCTCCGTATTACAGAGATCATTTGGAGGCCTTGGGATTTTCGATCAATGCAAAATGGGTAGAATACGAAATTAAAATATCCGATTTTGACTCCTCTCCTGAGAAAGTCAAGCGATTTTCAAAAGTAATCATGGAACGCTACGAACTCTCATTACTTAAATTCAACAAGAAGCAAGACATTTTACCTTATGTAGATCAAATGTTTGAGTTGTTGGACGAAACCTATAATAAACTTCAGACTTTCGTACCGATCCAAGATTATCAGATTGCACATTACAAGTCACGTTATTTTAGATTTATTCACCCTGATTTCATCAAGTGCATAGTCGATTCTGAGGAAAAACTGATTGCTTTTGCGATAACGATGCCCTCTTTTACTAAAGCACTAAAAAAAATTAATGGAAAAATAAATTTATTTAATTTTTATTATTTAGTTCAGGCCTTAAGAAAAAACAACCGTGCTTCATTCTATCTTATTGGTGTTCACCCCGATTATCAAAACAAAGGGATTACTGCCATAATTTTCTATGAAATGCAAAAGCTATTTAACAAACGAAAAATCAATATCGTAGAAACAAATCCCGAACTCGAAGAAAATACGGCCATTCAAAAGCTCTGGAAAAACTACGAAAACAGACTTCATAAGAAAAGAGCCACTTTTGTTAAATCCATTGATTAAAAATTTCGTTTATGCTGAGTGATGGGACTATTATAGCTTTAGCTACCCCCCAAGGGATAGGAGCCATTGGAATGATACGAATTTCTGGTTTCCAGGCCTTAGAAAAAACACAATTATTTTTCAAGCCTAAAGGCGGGATAACCCTAGAAAAGTTATCTCCCAATCATACTGTTTTAGGAACCTTTACAAAAGATGAAGAAATAATTGATGAAATACTCCTCACCTACTTCAAAGGGCCACATTCTTATACTGGTGAGGATGTTATTGAAATCGCATGTCATGGATCAGCTTACATCATACAAAAAATCATTTCCTGCTTTTTAGAGGAAGGTGTATTGCCTGCCCAGGCAGGAGAGTTTACACTTCGTGCCTATCTGAACAAAAAAATGGATCTGAGTCAGGCAGAAGCAGTCGCAGATATTATTGCCTCTGAAAGTGCAGAAGCCCATAGAATTGCTATGCAGCAAATGCGGGGAGGCTTTTCCAAAGGAATGGAGGTGTTAAGACAGCAACTCATTCAATTTAAGGCCCTTATTGAACTTGAATTAGATTTTAGTGAAGAGGAAGTCAACTTTGCCGATAAATCAAAACTCGAATCCTTATTGAAAAAGCTACAGCATGATATCAGTGAATTAAAAAATTCTTTTGCATACGGTAATGTGATTAAAAAAGGGGTGCCTGTAGCCATCGCAGGAAAACCCAATGTGGGGAAATCCTCATTACTTAATGCACTATTTAATGAAGATAAAGCTATCGTCTCCCCTATTGCCGGGACTACAAGAGATTCAATAGAAGACACACTCATCATTGATGGGGTCCAATTCCGATTTATTGATACCGCTGGATTAAGACAAACAGATGATATCATAGAATCTATAGGTGTGCAAAAAGCTAAAGAAAAAGTAATTCAGGCGACTGTACTCCTTTATCTTTATGATAAGTCAGCAACGGTAGAGGATTTGGTTAGTGAAATTAAAAGTTTGCACCATGAAAAACTACATCTTATAGTTATTCAAAATAAAATTGATTTAGATCCAAAGGGTTACGATATTGAATTCAGCAAACAAATTGCTAAAAAACTAGATCCTAAAATCAATTTAAAACTTCTTGGTATTACTACAATAGATAAAACGACACTAGGCCCACTTAAAACAAACTTGTTAGAAACTGTACAATCTATTGGAAACAATTCCGCTCTAGTGATTAACAATAGCCGCCATTATCATGCACTTAATCAAGCGCTTGCCTCGATAGAAATTGTTAAGGAAGGGTTAAAAAATGATTTGTCAGGAGACCTTCTAAGCATCGAATTAAAAGAAGCAATAGAACATATCGGAACAATAACTGGTGTTATCGATACCGATCAAGATGTGTTGGGAGCAATTTTTAGTCAGTTTTGTAT
>JAFMMH010000023.1 GCA_017851655.1 Flavobacteriaceae bacterium | reverse complement strand
AAGGACCCTCTGATTAACAGTCAGATGCTCTAACCAACTGAGCTAAGGAGGAATTGATTATTGTGTCGGCAAAATTAATTGAATTCAGAAATAAAACAAGCAACTTAAGAACAATTTTTGTTTTTGGACACGATTAATTTAAATTCAAAATTAATTAAAAAGTAAACGGTACAAATCATTACCATTTGCATAAAGGACAATTGCTAACAATAAAAAGAAACCAAACATCTGAGCATATTCCATAAACTTATCGTTAGGTTTTTTTCCTGAAACGATTTCATAGACTAAAAACATGACATGACCGCCGTCTAATGCAGGGATAGGTAGTATATTCATGAATGCTAAAATAATTGAAATTAAAGCTGTACTGGCCCAAAAGCCCTTCCAGTTCCAAGTAGAAGGGAACATGTTTCCTATAGCTCCAAATCCTCCTAATTGGGAAGCCCCTTTTTGTGTAAAAATGTACTTAAACTGAGCAATGTAATCGTGCAGTGTCCAATAGCCATAACTAAATCCTTCTGTAATACTGGCAGAGAGACTTAATTTTACATTAGTGTATTGAATTGAAGAGGTTTTAGAATAAACGCCTAGTTTCCCTTGGTCATCGGTGGTAATTTGGAGTGTGTCTTTTACGTTGTTTCGTTCATAAACGAAAATAATTTCACTGGATTCAGAAGTCATTTGATTTTGAAAATCAGTCCAATTCTGAACTGCATGTCCATTAATCGAAATGATCTTATCATCAGATTGAAGTCCAGCATTGAAGGCTTTAGAACCAGGTATTACACTATCCAATACAGCAGGATACAAAGGGTAAAAAGGGATTAATTCCCCAGATTCAAACATTTGTTTGCCAAAATTTTCAGGAATAGATAAACGTTCTGTTCTTCCGTCAGCATGCTTTACTGTAACATTTTCTACGGAACGTAAAAAAAGGTACTTGTTAATATCTAAGACATTATCAAGTACTTCTCCATCAACGGTTTGGATCTGATCCCCTAGTTGAAATCCAATTTCTTGTGCAATAGGTGAGGGGGCCAGTCCTAAAGGGAGCGCTTCACTGTATAAAGTATTTTTTCCCCAAACAAAAAGAATCATCATATAAATTAGAAACCCTAGAATCAGATTTACAGTAACCCCTCCGAGCATAATGATCAAACGTTGCCATGCAGGTTTGGAACGAAACTCCCAGGGCTGAGCTGGTTGTTGAAGTTGTTCGGTATCCATACTCTCGTCGATCATTCCTGATATTTTGACATAACCTCCCAATGGGAGCCATCCAATTCCGTAGGTTGTTTCTCCAATTTTTTTTTGAAACAAAGCAAATTTGACATCAAAAAATAAAAAGAATTTTTCTACTCGAGTCTTAAAAATACGTGCAGGTATAAAATGGCCCAATTCATGTAGAATTATTAGAAAGGATAAGCTCAATAATAATTGGATCGCTTTTACAACAAATGGACTCATAGTTTGATTTTTCTTGGGACAAAAGTAGTACAATAGCCTCCATAATAAAAATTCAAAACAGATTTTAGGATACTTTTATTGTTTTGAAATTCCGTATCTGTTTGAGAAGCTTTAAATTTGCACTCTAATCTTCTGGATGAATTCATTCTTTAAAAAATACAGATCTTTTTTGTTCCTCTTTTTTATTGTTTCAGGGGGGATTTTAGCATTGTTTTACAATGCTTTAAAACCTCAAAAACGATTACCAATTTTTCAACCTTCGATGGTAAACTATGAATTGGTTGACAGTACCCTCCAGCACGTAAAAAAGTTTCATAAAATAGCTCCCTTTAAAATGACCAATCAGAATGGGGAAACCATTACTGATAAAGACTACAACGGTAAAATATATGTTGCTGACTTTTTTTTCACCACCTGTCCCACCATATGTCCTAAAATGACTGCCAACATGGGAGAACTACAAAGGGTGTTTAGAAAAGATTCTCAGGTCATGCTTTTGTCTTTCAGTGTAACACCTAAAGTTGACTCCGTAGCCCAACTCAAACGCTATGCTACTGAAAAAGGGGTAGAAGATTCAAAATGGAATTTGGTTACTGGAGATAAAAAAGAGATTTATACCCTTGCTAGGCAATCCTATCTTGCAGTTAAAAGTGATGGAGATGGGGGTAAATATGACATGATACACACTGAAAATTTTATTTTGGTAGACCCCGAACAACGTATTCGAGGCTTTTACGATGGGACCGACTCCGAAGCTCTTCAAATTCTGGTAGATGATATTCTACTCCTAAAAAAAGAGTATTTAATCCCCTAATTTTTATCCTAACTATCCTGCTAACGAAAGTTATTTTCCTACTTTTGTTCTTTAAAATCATTCTAAATAATGATTCCATTGGATCAACTCGCCTTGGGCGAAGAAGCTGAAATCGAACAAATAGAAACCGATCATCTCCCTTTAAAGTTAATAGAAATGGGATGTTTGCCTGGGAATGCTATTTCATTAATTCAAAAAGCACCTTTTAGTGATCCACTTTACTTAAAAATAGATGAATCTCATCTTGCCATCAGAAAAGAAACCGCACAGCATATTTTTGTTCGTTTGAAAAAATAGTTCATGGGGAGGTCAATCAATATCGCATTATTAGGGAATCCCAATACAGGGAAAACGTCGGTATTTAATAGACTAACAGGATTGACACAAAAAGTAGGAAATTACCCAGGTATAACTGTTGAAAAAAAAGAAGGAATATGCAAGCTAAATAGAACAACTCGGGCTCATATTATTGACCTTCCGGGGACATACAGTCTAAATGCATCCTCAATGGATGAGAGTGTTGTCATTGAATTATTACTGAATAAAAACAGCAAAGATTTTCCAGATGTAGCTGTGGTCGTAACAGATGTTGAGAATCTTAAAAGGAATCTTTTGTTATTCACACAAGTGAAGGATTTAGGAATTCCAACGCTTTTGGTCATCAATATGGCAGACCAAATGAAACGAAAAGGAATCAGTGTAGACCTTCCCTTTTTAGAAAAAAAACTAGACACAAAAATAGCTTTGGTCAGTACTCGAGAAAATCAAGGGTTGGACTTATTAAAAGAGTTGTTATTAAATTACAGGCAGCTTTCTACTCAGCCTACAATTGATCTCTATACCATAGATCAGCAGTATTTCGAAAATTTAAAAGCAGCTTTTCCAAACCAAAAGCTATACAAATTGTGGTTAGTAATTACCCAAGATGTGAATTTTGCTAAGATCGATCGTAAACGTGTCTCTGACGCTACAGATTTTAGAACCCAATCAGAATCTGAGTTAAAAAGATTGCAGCAAAAGGAAACAGTTAAACGGTATCAGTTTATAAATGAAATTTTAAAAGTAGGATTATTTATAGATCGGGATTCTGCCACAGATTTAAGAAGTAGATTAGATAGAATTCTCATACATAAATTTTGGGGGTATATCATTTTTTTCCTGATTTTAATGACTGTTTTTCAGTCTATTTTTGATTGGAGTAGCATACCTCAAGATTTTATAGACACCTCTTTTGCAGCATTGAGTGAACTTGCAAAAACAAGGCTTCCTGAAGGAGTATTTACCAGTCTATTAGCCGAAGGGATTATCCCCGGTTTGGGCGGAATCATTATTTTTATTCCACAAATTGCATTTCTGTTTTTATTCATTTCCATACTCGAAGAAACGGGCTATATGAGCCGTGTTGTTTTTCTAATGGACAGAGGATTAAGACGTTTTGGCTTAAGTGGTAAAAGTGTCATTCCTTTAATTTCAGGGACAGCATGTGCCATTCCAGCAGTAATGGCGACTCGAAATATTGAAAACTGGAAAGAGCGGCTAATCACAATTTTAGTCACTCCTTTCACAACCTGTTCCGCTAGGCTTCCCGTTTACGCTATTCTAATCGCCCTTGTGATCCCGCAAGGCTCTTTTTTTGGACTTAATTACCAGGGATTAATGTTGATGTTTCTGTATCTAGTCGGTTTTGGAATGGCTTTAATTTCGGCATGGATTTTAACTAAAACCCTTAAAATTAATTCTAAGAGTTACTTTGTTGTAGAAATGCCTAACTATAAATTACCCTTATTGAAAAATGTAGGGATTACAGTATGGGAAAAAACTAGAACATTTGTAACTGAAGCAGGAAAAATAATTTTAGCCATCTCTATTCTTTTGTGGGTACTTGCTTCATATGGGCCTGGTAAAGATTTTTCTGAGGCAGAACAGATCGTAACTGAAATGCATTTAAATATAGAAGATGAGGCATTAACCACTAAAATAAACGCATACAAATTAGAGCATTCCTATATCGGAATTCTAGGGAAAGCCATTGAACCTGTAATTTCACCTTTGGGTTACGATTGGAAAATTGGGATTGCACTCATCAGTTCCTTTGCAGCAAGAGAAGTTTTTGTTGGGACTCTTGCAACTATTTACAGTGTGGAGAGTGATGCAGAAGAAACAATCAAAAACAGGATGGCCTCAGAAGTAAGAGTAGATGGAAAGCCTCTTTTTAATATAGCAAGCGGAATTTCATTAATGCTCTTTTACGCATTTGCGATGCAGTGTATGAGTACTTTAGCAATCGTGAAAAAGGAAACTAATTCATGGAAATGGCCTATGATTCAACTCTTTGGAATGACATTATTGGCCTATGTCGTCGCCTTTTCAACTTACCAAATTTTAGCATAATGGAATGGTTCCAAACACTTCTCGTCTTTTTAGCTTCAGCTTCAGCCCTCCTATTTTTAGGATATAAATGGCTGCCAATTAAAAACAAAAAAAGCAATTCTTCCTGTGGTAAAGATTGTGGTTGTCACTGATGAATTGACTTCTGGCGGCTAAATATTATATTTAACACTTTTTGTTTAGTGTTTTAAAAATAAGTTATCTTAGAAGGATAAATTGAAATTTAAACACATCATGACAAATAGTAAAAGACTTTTCTATGGGAGTTGTTTTGCCCTTATAACAACTGCATTTTCATTCAGTATCCGGGCAGGAATTCTACCGCAACTAGCTGAGGCTTTCAGCCTTAGTGGACAACAATTAGGCTTTATAAATTCTATGTGGTTCTTGGGGTTCCCTATATCGATGATTTTGGGAGGGCTATTCTACCATACTATCGGACCTAAAAGGATCATGCAATTCGCATTTGTTGCGCATGCATTGGGAATTATCCTCACAATTTATTCCGGTGGATATACTGGATTACTGCTTTCTACCTTACTTATTGGAATTGGTAATGGTTGTACAGAAGCAGCATGTAATCCAATGATTGCAGACGCCTATGAAGGCAAGGAAATGAACACCCTTTTAAATCGCTTTCACATGTGGTTTCCTGGTGGAATTGTTTTAGGAAGTTTGATCTCTAAATTTATGACCGATGCAGATCTAGGCTGGCAAGCTCAAATTTGGATTATAGTTGTTCCTACACTGATATATGCCTACCTTTTTTATGGGCAAGAATTTCCAAAACCTAAAGTAGAGGCGGCCTCTTCGATATCAGCAAATTTTAAAGCAATGGGGACACCTATTTATCTCTTTATTTTGGCTTGTATGGCATTAACGGCAATTTCAGAATTTGGACCACAGCAGTGGACAAGTCTAATCATGCAAAATAGTGGGGCACAACCTATGGTAATCCTAGCATTAATTACAGGATTAATGGCTGTTGGTCGTTATTTTGGAGGTGATATTGTACACAAGTTTGATCAAACAGGGGTACTATTAGGTTCAGCGGTATTAGCAGCAATTGGGATTTTTCTATTTAGTACACAAACAGGATCTATGGTTTATGTAGCTGCTATTTTCTTCGCGCTTGGAATATGTTATTTCTGGCCAAATATGATAGGATTTGTCGCTGAAAAAATACCTGCAAGTGGTGCCTTAGGGATGTCTATAGTTGGCGGTATGGGGATGTTTTCTAGTTCTATTTTCCAGCCCATTATTGGAAGCTGGATAGATAGTTCTACAGCAGATCAGGCAGCAAAGGGATTAACAGGTACTGCCCTCGAATTGGCAGCAGGACAACAGACGCTCACATACATGATTGCTTTCCCAGTACTTTTAATCATAATGTTTACCATTTTATATTTTTGGCAACGTAAATTGAAACCTGTTGTGGGATAATTAAGGAGTTATTCCCTTATACTATACAAAAAAAGCCACCATCCAGGTGGCTTTTTTTATGCGTTCATCAGTGTTTCAATTTCTTCAATTTCAATAGGAATCGAAGCCATGAGATTAAGTGGCTCACCCTCAGATTGAATCACAACATCGTCTTCTAATCGAATGCCAAACCCTTCATCAGGAATGTAAATTCCGGGCTCTACTGTAAAAACCATATTGGCCTCCATAGGCAAGTGCAGTAAACCGTAATCGTGAGTGTCTAAACCCATATGATGAGATGTTCCGTGCATAAAATATTTTTTATAAGCAGGATTTTTATCGTGAACTGATTTTTTATCTAAAAGGCCAAGTTGAATTAACTCGCTGGTCATTATTTTGCCGACTTCAATATGATATTCTTTCCAGATCGTTCCGGGAACAAGCATTTTAGTAGCCTCTTTTTTTACCCTCAATACTGCTTCATAAACTTGCTTTTGTCTATCAGAGAACCTCCCAGAAATAGGAACAGTTCGGGTCAAGTCACTAGAATAATTTCCGTATTCGGCAGCTACATCCATCAAAACTAAATCTCCATCATGACATTGCTTATTATTTTCGGTATAATGCAACACATTGGCATTATTTCCTGAAGCTATGATAGGTGTATACGCAAAGCCTTTAGAACGGTTTCTAAGGAATTCATGAGCCAATTCCGCTTCAATTTCATATTCCCAAACACCAGGCTCGATAAACGATAACACTCTACGGAATCCTTTTTCAGTGATGTCACAAGCTTGCTGAATCTGAGCAATTTCTTCAGGGGTTTTGACAGAACGTAACTTTTGTAAGATGGGGTTACTTTTACCTACTTTATGAGCGGGATATTTATTTTTACACCAAGAAATAAAACGGTCTTCCCTAGTTTGTGTTTCTACTGCTTGTCGGTAGTGCTCATTTGTATTCAAATAAAAACAGTCGCATTGAGAACTCAATTCTTGAAAAATTCGTTCAAATTCGCTTAACCAATATACGGTCTCAATGCCACTCAATTCTGTAGTTTGCTTTTTTGTAAGCTTGGCACCCTCCCAAACGGCAATGTGATCATTTGTTTCTTTAACAAATAGAATCTCACGATGTTTTTCTTCAAATGCATCTGGGAAAATAACTAAGATGCTCTCTTCCTGATCAACCCCGCACAAATAAAAAATATCTCGATGTTGGGCAAACGGAAGGGTACTGTCAGCGCTAATAGGATAAATGTCATTTGAATTGAATATAGCAAGACTTTTAGGAGCTAATTCACTTGCAAAATTTTTTCTGATTTGCTTGTATACTACAGCAGGAATAGGACGGTATCGCATGAATTGTTTTTTACTAAGATAGCAGATTTTTGAAATCCTATAGGAGCTTCTTTTTAGTTTTTTGCTTATTCCTTTTTCAGCTGAGGAAATATTCTGAGTATTAATTATTAGATAATTTTTGACTTTGTCTAGCTTTTGAGAAAAATACGTTAAAGCAGTTTGTTACTCGGCGTTTATGCCTTAATTTTGTTTAACAAATTGAAAACTTATGACATTAATAGCCTCTTCAATTGGAAGGAAACTAGCCATGGCACTTTCTGGACTTTTTTTGGTTGTTTTTTTGACCCAGCATTTCTTTATTAATTTGACTTCGGTTTTTAGCGAATCTCTTTTTAATGAAATTTCTCATTTTATGGGGAACAACCCTTTGGTCCAAATGATTCTTCAGCCGATTTTAATTTTAGGAGTTCTCTTTCATTTTACCATGGGTTTTGTACTTGAATTACAAAACGCCAAATCTAGAGTAGTAAAATACAAAAGTTACAAAGGAAGTGCGAATGCCCCATGGGTATCACGAAACATGATTTTATCAGGGATTGTTATTTTATCCTTCTTAGGACTTCACTTATATGACTTTTGGTTTCCTGAGATGAATTATAAATACATCGAAAGCTTACCCCTAGACCCTGACCGTTATTTTGGAGAACTGGTTCATAAATTTGAAAGTCAGGTTCGTGTTATTCTTTACGTGCTTTCATTTGTTTTTCTTGCTCTCCATTTGTATCATGGTTTTGCTTCTTCATTCCAGACAATGGGATTAAACAATAAATATTCTAAAGCGATAAAATCCTTTACAGTAGCCTTTTCATTTCTTATACCTGCTGGATTTATAGCAATCGCATTATTTCATCATATAACCACATTTTAATATGGCACTAGATTCTAAAATACCCAAAGGACCCATAGCCGATAAGTGGACAAAGCATAAAAGCAATATAAATCTTGTAAGTCCAGCGAATAAGCGTCTCATTGACGTTATAGTTGTTGGAACTGGACTGGCAGGAGCTTCAGCTTCAGCTACTCTTGCAGAGCTAGGATATAATGTAAAAACATTTTGTTTTCAAGATTCACCAAGAAGGGCACATTCCATAGCTGCTCAGGGTGGAATTAATGCTGCAAAAAATTATCAAGGAGATGGGGATTCTACCTATCGCCTTTTTTACGACACTATTAAAGGGGGAGATTATCGCTCTCGTGAGGCTAACGTTCATCGGTTGGCTGAGGTATCTACCAACATCATAGACCAATGTGTAGCGCAAGGCGTCCCTTTTGCACGAGATTATGGAGGACTTTTAGATAATCGTTCTTTCGGTGGAGTTTTGGTATCGCGTACCTTTTATGCCAAAGGTCAGACAGGACAACAGTTACTTTTAGGAGCTTACTCTGCAATGAATCGCCAAATTGGACGAGGTAAAATAAAGATGTATAACCGTCATGAAATGATGGAGCTTGTAGTTGTTGACGGTAAAGCTAGAGGAATCATTGCACGAAATCTTGTGAATGGAAAACTAGAGCGTCACAGTGCTCATGCAGTAGTAATTGCTTCAGGAGGGTATGGTAATGTATTTTTCCTATCAACTAATGCGATGGGGAGTAATGTTTCTGCAGCCTGGAAAATTCATAAAAAAGGAGCTCACTTTGCCAATCCGTGTTTTACACAAATTCACCCAACTTGTATTCCTGTATCAGGAGACCATCAATCCAAACTGACTTTGATGTCAGAATCACTCCGTAATGATGGTAGAATATGGGTCCCGAAAAATTTAGAGGATGTTAAAGCGATTCGAGAAGGAAAACTCAAACCCACAGAACTCTCGGAAGAACAACGTGATTACTATCTGGAAAGACGATATCCTGCCTTTGGAAATTTGGTTCCTCGAGATGTGGCATCTCGCGCAGCAAAAGAACGTTGTGATGAAGGTTATGGTGTAAACAAAACAGGAGAAGCAGTGTATTTAGATTTTGCTGCTTCTATTATACGTTATGGAAAGGAACAAGCACATGTTAAAGGTTTGGACGAAAATGACGCAGTACTCGTCAAAAAATTAGGACAAGATGTAATCCGAGCGAAATATGGAAACCTTTTCCAGATGTATGAAAAAATTGTTGATCAGAATCCTTACGAAACTCCAATGATGATTTACCCAGCAGTGCATTACACTATGGGGGGAGTTTGGGTAGATTATAATCTGATGACTTCAATACCAGGATGTTATGCGATCGGTGAAGCAAACTTTTCTGATCATGGCGCAAACCGCCTTGGAGCTTCAGCATTAATGCAAGGATTGGCAGACGGTTACTTCGTATTACCCTATACAATTGGGGATTATTTAGCAGATGATATACGCACAGGAACAATCGACACAAATCTCCCTGAATTTGAAAAAGCAGAGGCGGCTGTAAAAGCTCAAATGGATGCTTTTGTGAATAATAATGGAACTCATACTGTAGATTATTATCACAGAAAGTTAGGTAAAATCATGTGGGATAAATGTGGGATGTCTAGAAACTCTAAAGGACTTAATGAAGCTATAGTTGAGATTAAAGCCCTAAGAGAAGATTTTTACAAAAATGTAAAAGTACCAGGTACAACCTCTGAGTTTAATCCAGAATTAGCAAAAGCAGCTCGTGTTGCAGATTTTCTCGAACTGGGAGAATTATTTGCCAAAGATGCTTTAGAACGCAACGAATCATGTGGAGGGCATTTTAGAGAAGAATCTCAAACTCCAGAAGGAGAGGCACTTCGTGATGACAAAAACTTTACGTTTGTTTCCGCTTGGGAATATCAAGGAGAGCCTGCAAAAGCAAAATTGCATAAAGAGCAATTGAACTATGAAGAAATTGAAGTAAAAACACGATCGTATAAATAGTATGATGAATTTAACACTTAAAGTTTGGCGACAAGCCAACGCTGACGCTAAAGGAAATTTAGAAACCTATCAAATTAAAGAGGTGTCCCCTGACATGTCATTTCTTGAAATGATGGATGTTTTAAATGAGGAATTAATAGAAAAAGGAATTGATCCTGTTGCTTTTGATCATGACTGTCGAGAAGGAATTTGCGGGATGTGTTCTATGTTCATCAATGGAGAGGCACACGGCCCAGATCGTTTAGTTACGACTTGTCAGCTGCACATGAGGAAGTTCAAAGATGGAGATACTATCACAATAGAGCCCTTTAGAGCAAAAGCTTTTCCTGTAATAAAAGACCTTACTGTTGATCGTTCTTCTTTTGATCGGATTCAACAAGCAGGTGGGTTTGTGAGTGTGAATACTTCAGGGAATACACAAGATGCAAATGCAATTCCAATTGAAAAACACAATGCAGATAAAGCGTTTGATGCTGCTGCATGTATTGGTTGTGGTGCCTGTGTCGCTACATGTAAAAATGCTTCTGCTATGCTATTCGTTTCGGCTAAAGTTTCCCAATATGCCTTACTCCCTCAGGGAAGGGTAGAGGCAACAGACCGTGTATTGAATATGGTAAATCAAATGGATGAAGAAGGATTTGGAAACTGTACCAATACTGGAGCCTGTGAGGTAGAGTGTCCAAAAGGGATCTCACTTGAAAACATCGCACGGATGAATCGCGAATACCTTTATGCAAGTTTAAAAGGATAAAAGTATTGAAGCTTTTGTTTTAGAATTTGTAAACAGCTCCATAGTTAACGGTTCTGTTTTTATAAATTCTTTCGGTTTCATTTCCATCGAAAATTGTTGAATTATTGAAATTCAATAACCCGTGATTGTATCTTACATCGAAAGCAAGTTTGGTATTTACCTTGAGTTCAAATCCAAAAAGTAATCCAAAATCAAATTGCTGAAAATTACTTTTAGTATCGGTGGATTCTCCAAAGCGATTTTTTTCTTCTGCATTTAAAATGTAACCTAAATAAGTACCTGAAGTCAGATTCCAATCCCTGGTAGCTTCAATTTTCAGCAAAAGTGGAACAGTAATTTGATTTACATTGATTTCAAATGCTGGAGAAAAATCATTTTCTCTAATTATAGTACCGTTTCCAGTATATAATATCTCCATTTGAAAACTGGTTATTTTATCAGTGTTTAAAAACTCTAATAATGCTCCAAAATGAAAGGATGGTTCAACTTCGGTAATGATATTTAGGGGGGTTCTTTCTGTAAAAATTTCCAATTTGTCTTTGGAAAGATTTAAACCTCCTTTGACTCCAAAACTGATACTTTGGGAATATGTAAAAAGAGGAAAATTAAATAGTAAACATACTAAAATGGATTTGAGGTTCATGGTAAATAGGTATAGTTGGGGTTGTGTCTACTTAGATTTAAGGTCTCTTTTCGACAAATTCAGACCAGTTTTTTTAAAAAATTGAAATACAGTCTATCTCATTATCATATTCAGATTTATCGCAAGAACAAAACCATTCTAATTGAAAAATCAAGGAATTCTTTAAAAGTGAATAGACTGTATCCCTCTTTTATGGAGTTACACAATCCTTATTCGGGTTTGTAGATGGCTCCTGTAGCAAAATCGACAACTGCAAAAGGCCAAAATAAAATGATGTCAGCGACTAGTGCAACTACTCGAACATCTCTTTGAGGCTCTCCATCAAGGGGTTTTCTTTTTTGATGATCTGTAATTTCACCACCTAATACGGTTGCACAACTTGAAAATAAAACGGCAATAAGAAGGATGCTTATAGGTTTAATTCTTTTTTTCATGGGGTAATTTTAAATTAATTAAACAGTTAAGAGTATTTTTAATCGGAATTAAAAACGGAAAGAGGTAAACAAATTTGCTAAGTTCTAATATAAGATCTCTAAGACTCTACTTCAAAACTATAAAAATAATTAGAATGCGCCCAACCCTATTAACATAAAATTAGATATTAATAAAACTAAATAGATAAATTGATACAAAGACAGCGCCTAGCACAATTAAAATTTGTTTTTTTGAAAAAGTAACGTTTTTTCGACTTTTATATACCAACCAACCAATCCCCCCAACAACAATTAACGAGACAGAATGTAGAGGCAATCCTAAAATTAGACTTATTTTTCCTTCGTCACTGGGGCTGAAAAAATTTAATATAGCTGCAATAAACCTCAATTCAAAAGCAGCTATCAAGAAGATATATAACCAAAAGAATTTATTTTTTTTAAGAAGAATGTAACAGCAAACAGTTTGCAGAAACGTAAAACAGACTCCACTTCCATAAATCATTAAAAATTTGTGATCTGAAATAAATTGCTCTTTTTGAAATAGCTCAATTGTATTCACTCTGAAAGAGGTTTCAATATTCAAAAAAGAATATGCAAACCAGTGAAAAACCTCATGTAAGAAGTATGTGATCCATCCAGCACTAAAGGAAATGAGGATCAATGTAGGTATTTTGATTTTTAATTTCAAAAGGGGTATTTTTTGTTATTTAATCAAATCTATGGGTATTTAAAACTCTATTAGACTATTAAAATCATCAATTACTTGGATACAACCTAGATCCATTAGGGTGTTTTTATCAAACATCGTGGTAACACCTATAACATTCATACCTGCAGCTTTAGCTGCAGTGACTCCTGATCGGGTGTCTTCAAAAGCCAAACAATCTTCGGGAGCAACATTCAGTTTTTCTGCGGCTGTTAAAAAAATTTCTGGATGCGGTTTTCCGTGTTTTACTTGATGTCCCCCTGTAGTCGAATGAAAATAGGAATTGAGTTGGAGGGCTTCAAAAATGAAATCAATATTGTGCTGATCTCCCATGGTAGCAATCCCCATGGGAATATTCTTTTTGGCTTGAATATCTAAAAATGAATGCAAACCTCCAATCGCTTTGACATGAGGTCGGTACAGTTCACGATACATTTCTTCTTTATAACTTCCGATTCGAAAGAGTTCTTTTTCATCGCTTATATGGGGAAAGAGTCGCCCCATAATTTCTACTAAGGATCCTTTATGATATTTGGTATCAAAGGTCTGGTAATCCAAATCCAATCTGTGAAATTTAAAAAGTTCAATCCAAGACTGCTTATGATACTCCATATTGTCAATAAGGGTACCGTCCATATCAAAAATAAGTGCTTTATGGGAGAGCATCCAATACCTTTTTTACAAATTCTCCTACTCGACTTGGCTCCAGCCATCGTGTTATGATAACCATATCTTCATCGGGTATGATTATAATAAAGTTTCCTCCAAAACCCGCAGCATAATACACATTTTCAGGGACACCTTCCCAATATCGAGAGGTTCCTTTTTTATTGAGCCACCACATATAGCCATAATTAATTTGAGCTGAAGAAGGGGTTATTGCTTTCTTAATCCAATCGGTACTAATCAATTGTTTTCCATTCCAATTTCCATTATTGAGGAAAAGCAATCCAAATCGGGCATGATCTTCTGTATTGATAAAGAGACCACCGCCAGAGTGTCCTCCTCCTGAAACGGATTGCATTCGATTTCCGTCTAATACTACCCAAGAGTTTTCATAACCATACCACCTCCAGCTGCGACTAGCGCCTATTGGATCCATAATGTATTCTTTTAAAACTTGAGGTAACGGTTTACGCCAGACCTGAAGAAGGGAATAGGCGAGTACATTGACCCGTACGTCATTGTATTCAAAATGTGTTCCCGGAGTGCGAAAGCCTCTATTTTTCCAATCGTCAATACCTCCTTCAGTCGGTGGACGGTCTGCCCAATCAGGGCTACCCCATAAAGTCCCCGACCAGTCTGAAGATTGGTTGAGTAAATGTTCCCATGTAATTTTTTGATTATGTGCTCCATCAAATGTTGCATCCCAAATTGTTTCAGCTGCAGCTTCATTAGGATTGAAATAACCTTGATCTACCGCCAAGCCAGCTACTGTTGATAAATAGCTTTTTGTGACGCTAAAGGTCATGTCTACCCGCTGTGGATCACCCCAAGAAGAAATCAAGTATCCGTTTTTTAAAATCATTCCTGCAGGACCACCTCGTTTTTTTGTAGGCCCTAAGATTTGATGATAAGGTTCTCGTTCAAATGATTTTAAAATAGCAATACGTAAATCTTTTGAACCAGAATACTCATTAGATAGTGCAAAGTTTACAGCCTTATCCAGAGTTGTAGTTTTAATGTTGAACTCTTCTGGCTTTCGGTTTTCCCATTTTTGATTCGCCTCAGGAAAATAAGATTGACAAAAGGTCAGCGAATGAATGAAAAGTAGGAAGAACAAAAACTTTTTTTTGATCATAATTTGGAATATCTATTAAAAAGTTAAATTTAAGGATTATCGAATTAGTTAACTCAGAATTTTGAATGAAATCAAAACTGCACATAACGGCCTTACAGATTTCTCTTTTTTGGGAAGATCCCTTAAAGAATAGATTAAATATTGAAGAACAATTTCGAAATATAAACTTTTCTACTGATTTGATATTGTTGCCAGAGATGTTTACTACTGGATTTACGATGAACCCAAAGAGCGTAGCTGAACCTATGGGAGGTCCCAGTATGAAATGGATGCAGTCTTGGGCTCAAAAACTTAAAGCAGCTGTTGGAGGTACTTTGGCGATTCAAGAGGGAAGTTTTTTTTTCAATCGGTTTATTATTGTAACTCCCACAGAAGAAGTAATGATTTATGATAAACGGCATACTTTTACCCTTGCTGGCGAACATATAGCCTATCAGAGCGGAATAAAAAATGGTATTGTTGAATATCTCGGATGGAAAATTTGTCTTCGAATTTGTTATGATTTGAGATTTCCAGTTTGGTCTCGAAATACCCATAATTACGATTTATTGATTTATGTGGCCAATTGGCCAAAACCAAGGATTCAAGCTTGGGATACTTTACTTCAGGCTAGAGCTATAGAAAATTTATCTTATGTAGTTGGGGTTAATAGGATAGGTGAAGATGAAAAAGAACATCAATATCCAGGACATTCTGCTATTTATGATGCACTGGGCAATTCTCTCTCGGGCAAAATATCTTCTGAACAGAAATTGATTACTGCTGAGTTGGATTATCTTGAACTTCAAGAACATCGGAAGCGGTTGCGCTTTTTGGAAGATCAGGATAGTTTTCACTTGTATTGAAGGTCTCATTCATGTCCCAATTGGCTCTTAAGTCAATTTCTTTCCAGAAATAAATTACTTTTTCAGGTTGAATTTTTTCCAAATAATTTCCAGTGTCCCATTCTTGATTTTCGTTAGCATCCTCAATTAGTCGGACTCTGTACTTACCTGCATCGAGTAATTCAAAGGGGTAATTATTTCCATCTACAGGCTTTACGTATCGACGAATAACATCTTTATTTCCTAGAAGTTCGATGATATATGGAGTCTTACTATCGTGTTGAACTCTTAGGTAGATATTGCCATAATCTTCAATTTTTTTAGTAGAAGTTTTGAACACCAGAGTGTCGTTTGTATTTCCCCAAAAATCTAAAAGGGCGTTGGGGAAGAGTTTTACTTCATACCTATCGTTTGGGAGTACCTCAAAATCGACGGTGACTCTATCATAATTTCCTTGAATTTTTAAAGAGGCAGGTATTTGAATGGTATCGACATTTGTTACCATAACGTATTCTGAATTTACTTCAGTAATGGGTAGATTGCTTTCTAATTCTAGCTTATTTTTAAGTCGTAATGTTCCCTGAGTATATTTGTTTATAACCAAGGAATCTGCTACCGGATTCTTGAAATAAACGGTTTTGATTTGTAAAGAGTCTTTGATATTGAATTCAAATAGCAGTGAATCCAATTCAGCACCTTTAAACCAGTAATCTAAGGTATCTGTTTTTCTGTTTTGGGTAACCAGTGACTCAAAGCTTTCAGGCACTTCAGATATCATTTTATAGGGTTCTCCTTCTCGATCGCCAAAATAGGCTAAGGCAATGTGATGATCGTTTATGAAATAGGGTTTATCCCATGCAAAATTGGTCTTTTCTTTAAATAGTCTGAAGTCAATTATTGAATCCTGGGGCAATTCAATTAGATTCTCTATAAAACCTATTTTATCTGTACTCTGATCAAAAAAGTAATTCCCAGCTTTGTCTTGCATGGCAAGAATAGCATATTTACCAGCACGAAGATTCTGAAAACGGTAAATGGTTGTATCAAGAGTACTGGTTACGTACAGAGGTTTTCGAGTATAGGCAACAGAGTCTGAAAAAGTACTATCAACAGGATAGAGTTGAAGTGAAATAAATCGTTCAGTTTCTCTTTCAAAGGCGTCGGTTATTCGTCCTTTAATATAGAGTGAATCAATAGTTGCACCTGTAGATAAGGTATATGTTAGATAGGAAGTTGGATTGGATTCGTTAAAATCTATAATACCCTCTCCGAAGTTAAATGTATAGGTAGTGTTCTCAAGCAGACTATCAAGAAGTTTAAGTGTCACTTTTTTTGAAGCTCCGGTCACTGGATAGATTTTGTACTGTGACGAATTTAGGGGAGGTGAAATAATTAGCTGTTTATTTATGTCCTTCAGTGTGACATATTCATCAAAAGTCAAACTGATTTCTTCTTTGTCAAAAAATATGGTGTTTAGTTTTGGAGAAGCATTAACTAGTACAGGAGGGAGGGAGTCTCTCGGACCCCCCGTAGGTGCGGCACGCTTTGCGCATTGCACACTAGACAATAACAGTCCGCCCAGAAGAAGAATATTTAAACCGAATCGCATCATTAAATTAATCCCCACAAAATAAAGCATTATTCTACTTACAACCTACATGCTAGCACTGCTATACTCAATTTTATATCACTATTTTTTAATAAAACTGAAGCACAAGCAGACAGTGTAGCTCCAGTTGTAAGCACATCATCTACTAATAACAAGTGTTGATTTCTTAGTGTAAAACTGGGGTGAATTTGAAAAGCATTATTGACTTCGTCTTTTCGCTCAGATTCTCCTAAACGCGCCAATGCTGTTGTATTTTTGACTCTGATCAAAACTTTTTTATAAAGAGGAACTCCCATTTTTTTTGAAAGCGCAGCTGCGATGATTTCTGCTTGGTTGTACCCTCTTGATTTTTGCTTTTTTGAATGCAATGGAACGGGTACAATCCCCTCAATATTTTTAAAAAAAGTACTTTCGAGGAGACAGTTTGCGAGCCAATCTCCTAAAAAATACCCTATTTTTTTTACTCCTTTATACTTGAAAAGATGAATCATATTGGACAAAACCCCTTCTTTCTGAAAAAAGAACAAAGAGGTTGCAGCCATTGTTTCAAATTGCAAATTCAATTTTTGAAATAGTGGATTTTTATGAGTAAAATGAAAAGAGGTCAACGGCAATTGAATTTGGCAGCTCAAACACAATCTTTTTTCGTAAAAATTTAATGGCGATTCACAGCCGAAGCAATTTCTAGGAAAAATCAGGTCTTTAAAGGTTTGAATTAAAGCAAAAGTATTTTTTTTCATAGAATAAGATCAAGAGCTCCTTAAAAATAACAAAAAGAATTATTTTTGCCGAATGACGCAGCAAACAGATCAGTTTAAAAAAGTAATTTCCCATGCCAAAGAGTATGGATTTGTATTTCCCTCCAGCGAAATCTACGACGGATTAAGTGCCGTATATGATTATGCTCAAAATGGGGTCGCTCTAAAAAATAACATTCGTGAATACTGGTGGAAATCCATGGTTCAACTTCACGAAAATATTGTTGGAATTGATGCCGCCATTTTAATGCACCCTACAACATGGAAAGCCTCTGGGCATGTTGATGCATTTAATGATCCTTTGATAGACAATAAAGTTTCCAAAAAAAGATATCGTGCTGATGTTTTGGTAGAAGACTATGTTGCTAAAATTGAAGCTAAAATTGACAAAGAAATTCAAAAAGCCGCTAAACGTTTTGGTGATTCATTTGATGAAGCGCAGTTCAGAGCAACAAACCCAAGGGTAGTTGCCAATCAAGAAAAAGCAACATTAATTTTAAAACGCTTAGGCCAGTCATTAGAAAAAGAAGACTTGGCTGATGTAAAGGCTCTAATTGAAGAATTAGAAATTAGCTGTCCAGATACGGGTTCAAGAGATTGGACGGATGTCAAACAATTCAACTTGATGTTTGGCACGAAGCTTGGGGCATCTGCAGATACTGCGATGGATTTATATCTTCGCCCTGAAACTGCTCAAGGAATTTTTGTAAATTATCTTAACGTTCAAAAAACTGGACGAATGAAATTGCCTTTTGGTATAGCCCAAACAGGAAAAGCATTTCGAAATGAAATTGTTGCTAGACAATTCATTTTTAGAATGCGAGAGTTTGAACAAATGGAAATGCAATTTTTTATTCCTCCCGGCACACAAAAAGAGTGGTATGAGCAATGGAAGCAAACCCGTTTGAGTTGGCATTTATCCTTAGGAATGGGTGAGGAAAATTATCGCTTTCATGATCATGAAAAATTGGCACATTATGCCGATGCCGCATCTGATATAGAATTTAAATTTCCTTTTGGCTTCAAAGAATTAGAAGGAATCCATTCTCGAACAGATTTTGATCTCTCTAGCCACGAAAAATTTACAGGTAAAAAATTACAGTATTTTGATCCTGAACGCAACGAAAACTATACCCCTTATGTAGTCGAAACATCCATAGGTCTAGACAGAATGTTTTTGGCTGTTTTTTCATGGGCATTGAGAGAGGAAACTCTAGAAGATGGGAGTACACGAACCCTTTTAAAATTACCTTCAGTTTTGGCACCGACCAAAGTCGTTGTTTTGCCGTTATTGAAAAAAGATGGACTTCCAGAATTAGCTCACAAAATTGTTGACACACTAAAGTGGGAATATGCAACTGCCTATGACGAAAAAGATGCTGTTGGAAGGCGATATCGCAGACAAGATGCCTTAGGAACTCCTTTTTGTATTACTGTAGATCACCAGTCTTTGGAAGACAATACGGTTACGTTAAGGGATCGAGATAGCATGCAACAAGAACGTGTCGCTATTGAAGATCTTTCTTCTTTATTGGGTGAAAAGCTTGACATCAAGAATTGGCTTCAGAAGATTTAATACCACTTTTCAATCAAGAATTTTTTTTAATCCAGATTTGTAAGATAAAAGTGTTCATATTTTATAACATAAAGATTTTCAAAGTCACCTGGTGATAAAAAACAAATCATTATTTTAGTTGCAGATGAAAATCATTTCCTATAACGTTAACGGAATCCGCGCTGCTCTTAAAAAAGATTTTGTAGGTTGGTTAAAAGCAGCAAATCCAGAAGTAGTTTGTTTGCAAGAAACTAAAGCAATGGTCGATCAGGTCGACATGACTGAAATTGAGGCTTTAGGATATCAGCATTTTTGGTTATCTGCTCAAAAAAAAGGGTATAGTGGCGTTGCAATATTTACTAAAATAAAACCCAAAAATGTTAGTTATGGAAGTGGGATTGACCACATGGATTTTGAAGGTCGAATTCTAAGAGTAGATTTTGATAAGGTTTCTGTAATGAGTTTATACCTCCCCTCCGGAACAAATCCGGATCGATTGGAATATAAATTTCGTTTTATGGACGAGTTTCAGGAATATATAACTAAGCTAAGAATTGAGTTTCCTAATCTTATTATTTGTGGAGACTATAATATTTGTCATCAAGCCATAGATATTCACGATCCTGTTAGAAATAAAAATGTATCTGGTTTCCTTCCAGAAGAAAGAGCTTGGCTGGATAATTTTATGAAGTCAGGTTTTATAGATTCTTTTCGTCTTTTTAACCAAGAACCACATCGTTATAGTTGGTGGAGCTACAGAGCAAATGCAAGAAATAACAACAAAGGTTGGAGAATTGATTACGCATTGGTTAGTAATCCGCTTCAAAATAATATAAAAAGATCTTTTATCTTACCTGAGGCAAAACATTCTGATCATTGTCCAGTTGGACTCGAACTCAAATTTTAATTATGAAACAATTTTTTTTATCTGGATTAGTTTTCTTTTTGCTGAGTTTTTCTAGTTGTGTGTCTACAAAGGTATTTAATGATTTAGAGGCTCGATATGCGATTGTGAAATCTGAACGCAACGGCTTTGAAAAATCACGAGATTCATTACAACAAGCATGGGATAAGTTGGATAATGATTTATCAGAAGTTTCCTCCTATTTAGAGCGTTCCAGAGATAGCGTATCTATGGCTCTTGAACAAGTAAAACAGTGGGAAGAAAAATACGTCCTATTGAAAGAAAATAGTGAAGAAAAAATCCAAAATAGCATAGCACAAAACAATGCATTGTTAAAAGAAATCGCTCTAAGAAAAACAGAACTTCAATCTAGATCTGAACGCGTTGATCAGTTGGAAGAAATGATTCAAAATCAGAAACAAGCTTTGAGTGAACTAAAGAATCGTATTTCTAATGCTCTTTTAAATTTTGAAGGGAAAGGCCTTACGGTAGAGCAGCGCAATGGGAAAGTATATGTTTCCATGGAGAATAAATTATTATTTAAATCAGGTCGATGGGACATAGAACCTGCTGGAAAACAAGCATTGAGTGATTTGGCAAAAGTGTTGGAAGAAAATCCTGATATTGCGATTCTGATTGAAGGTCATACAGACAATGTTCCTTTTTCACCAAAAGGGCAGTTAGAATCCAACTGGGATCTCTCTACAAAAAGAGCAACGGCAGTAGTCAATATTTTATTAGAGAATGAACGGATTTTACCACAAAACTTAACTGCAGCAGGCCGCAGTGAGTTCTTGCCTATAGGACCCAACAGTTCTGCCGAAGGAAGAGCTTCAAACCGAAGAATAGAGGTCGTTTTAAGCCCTTCACTTGATGAAATTACAGCACTATTAGAAACAAATTAAAGAATGGATTACAATAAGTTACCAGGTACACAAATAAAGGTGAGTAAAATATGTTTAGGCACCATGACTTGGGGAAGACAAAACAACGAGCATGAAGGTCACGAGCAAATGGATTTTGCATTTGATCAAGGGGTCAATTTTTTTGATACGGCAGAATTATATCCAATTCCACCTAGACAAGAAGAACAAGGAGAGACGGAACGAATTATTGGGAGTTGGTTTAAAAAATCAGGGCATAGAGAGAAAATAATTTTAGCTTCCAAAATTGCTGGGCCTGCTGCATTTACTCAGCATATTAGAACCGATAAAAGCTATTCAAAAAAAACTATAGATACAGCTGTAGAAAAAAGTCTTAAACGCCTTCAGACTGATTATATTGACTTGTATCAATTACATTGGCCAGAACGACCTACCAATTTTTTTGGTAAAAGAGGATACGATTACGAACGAGGCGATGTTTGGGAAGAAAACTTTGAAATGGTTTTAGAGGCATTAAACGCTCATGTGAAAAAAGGGAACATACGATATATCGGTCTTTCAAATGAAACGCCTTGGGGTACGATGCGGTTTTTAAGTGCTTCAAATGCAGATCGTCCTAGGGTGCGTACTATACAAAACCCCTATTCACTCCTTAACCGAACTTTTGAAGTAGGGAATTCCGAAGTATGTCATCGTGAAGACGTGGGTCTTTTGGCATATTCACCACTTGCTTTTGGAGTGTTATCAGGGAAATACAGAAATGGAAATCGACCTGATAAATCACGTTTGACCCTTTTTCCACATTACGATAGATACAGCTCTGAAGCATGTACCGCGTCTGTGGAGCGATACTACCAATTGGCTCAAGAAAATAATCTCACCCTGACACAATTGGCTTTAGCTTTTGTGAATGACCGTCCGTTTACAACCAGTAATATTATCGGAGCAACTAATTTGGAGCAATTAAAAGAAAATATTGACACACATGCAATATCATTAAGTAAAGAGATTTTGGAGCGAATCGAAGAAATTCACACGCTTCAGCCAAATCCAGCACCTTAAAAATGCTAAAAAATTTGAGTGTTTGTAAATAGATTTTTTTAGAGATAAATTCTTCTACAACATCACGATAATTGGCTTTCGGTTTTTTTTTAAAGAAGGATTTTATATTTTTATACAAAAAGCCCTTTAAACCTAAATATTAAAAAAATTTTACAAATGAAACTAACCAAAACATTATTTTTTACACTAGCTCTTTTTTTGGTATGTCAACTAGGAGTAGCACAAACAGTAGAAGAAATTATCTCAAACTATTTTGAAAATACAGGTGGTATTGATAATTGGAACAAATTAGAAGGAATTAAGATGTCTGCAAGTATGAATCAAGGTGGAATGGAAATCCCCTTGGAGATCTATCAATTTAAAGATGGAAGACAAATGCAAGTAGTTAATTTCCAAGGTAAAAAAATCAAGCAGGGAGTCTATGATGGAGAGCGTTTGTGGTCACATAACTTTTTAACTATGGAAGCAGAGGAAAGTGATGCTGAAGCTACCGCCAATTTTAAATTAGAGTTAAATGATTTTCCAGATTCCTTTCTTGATTATAAAAATAAAGGCTATTTAGTTGAATTACTCGGTACTGAAACTTTTGATGGCACAGATACTTTTAAGGTAAAATTGGTAAAAGAACCTTTAACCATTGATGGAGAAAAAGTAGACGACATTTCTTTTTATTACTTCGATATGGAGAACTTTGTTCTCATAGCCATGCAGTCTGAAATCACCTCAGGTGAAGCAAAAGGAATGATTTCTGAAGTCACTTTCAGTGACTATCAAGAAATCGGAGGATTATATTTTCCATTCTCAATGACACAAGGCGTAAAAGACCAACCTGGGGTACCAATTTCTATGAGCGAAATTGTATTAAATCCTAAAGTAGATGACTTAGAATTTAAGTTTCCAGTAAAACAATAATCTTTTTTTAAAAAAACAACGTTTTAACTATGATGCGTAACACATACATTGTGCTGTGGATTTTTTTAGTGGCATCACTGACCTATGGCCAAAAAAAACAAAATTCTGACGGTAAAACTTTATTTGGAGATCTTACGGCAAGACATATTGGACCCGGATTGATGAGTGGTAGAATTAATGATCTTGAATTACATCCAACAAATAATAAAATTATTTACTTGGGTGCTGCAGGTGGAGGCGTATGGAAATCAAATGACGGGGGCGCTACTTTTAATCCCATTTTTGACGATCATATTCAATCAATTGGAACCGTTAAACTTGACCCAAATGATCCAGACAATACGATTTATGTTGGTACAGGAGAGACATGGACAAGGAACAGTGTTTCATATGGAGATGGGCTTTATAAGTCAATTGATGGTGGCTCTAATTGGAATAAAATAGGTTTAGAAAATTCTGAACGAATTGCGAGTATTGTAATTAACCCTAACAACTCTCAAGAGATATATGTAGGAGCTTTAGGTGCTTTATGGGGGGATAATGAAGAGCGAGGTGTATTTAGATCTACTGACGGTGGACAGACCTGGGAAAAAATATTATATATCAACTCAAAAACAGGATGCGCAGATCTTATTATGGATCCCAATAATCCTTTAATATTATATGCTTCAATGTGGGAATTTAGACGTACAGCTTGGTCATTTGATTCAGGTGGAGAAAATAGTGCGTTGTATAAATCATTAGATGGAGGAAAAACATGGAATAAAATTCACAACGGATTTCCAGAAGGCAAATTAGGACGTATGGGGATTGCCTTAGCGCCAAGTAATCCAGAAATTCTTTATACCGTTATAGAGGCAGAGCAAAAAGAAGATAAAGGTTTATATCGTAGTAATGATGGTGGGGAAAATTGGGAACAACTAAATAATGATTTTGAAATTACAGTAAGACCTTTTTATTTTTCTAGAATTGTAGTGGATCCTAAAGACGAAAACGTTGTTGTTAAGGGGGGATTATACGGATCCATTTCAAGAGATGGAGGAAAAACATTTAAGAATTTAGGGAATATGCACAGTGATGTACACGACATTGCCTTTTCTATAATCCATTCAGATTTTATGTTTTTTGGAACAGACGGAGGAGTCTATAGAAGTTGGAATGGAGGCACTACTTGTGAGATTGTAGAAAACTTACCGTTATCTCAATTTTATCAAATCAGTGTAGACGATGCAGAACCTTACAACATATATGGAGGACTTCAAGATAACGGTTCCTGGTATGGGCCTTCATCTTCACCGGGAGGAGTAGAAGCTCGAGATTGGAACTCAGTCGGTGTAGGTGATGGATTTAGAGTTTTGAAACACCCTACAAAAAACATCATCTATTCTGAAATGCAA
>JAFMMH010000087.1 GCA_017851655.1 Flavobacteriaceae bacterium | reverse complement strand
CAAAACAACGACTTGATGTATTATTTTATTTTCCATACTCTTCAGTCTTACAATTATAACAATATAACCCTGTAAATCAATGGCTTACGGAGTTAAAACGTGGTGCCTGTGGTTCTTATCCGTTGTTTTTATTGGGTTTTTAGAGGTTTTATCTCTTCATTTTTTATCCCAATCTTTAACTAAACAAGAAACGTTAGTGGTAATCTTGGTTCTTTTCCCATTGTAATAGTAGTCTATAACCACTCTAACCTCCTCATTATTAAATTGTTGAGAGGTATTTTTCTTGTAGTCTAACCGGTAATATAGTCCCATTAATTCAGTACCCTTTTCATCTCTAAGATACGAAAAAATCTCCAGATATGGTACCCTATTCAGTACCCATTAGTATATTTAGGGTGTAAAAAAACCCATAACTAATTGATTTTATTGTTGTTATGGGTTTTTAAAAGTGGTACCTCCAGGAATCGAACCAGGGACACAAGGATTTTCAGTCCTTTGCTCTACCAACTGAGCTAAGGTACCCCGCTTTTAAGCAAGTGCAAATATAGTCGTGTTTTGCTTTCGTACAAAAAGAAATCAACTATTTTCTTTGTAATTTTGAAACTTCAACACCTTAAGCAGATGCGACTTGTTCTTGATATTGGCAACACTTTAATTAAATCCTATGTATTTGAACAAGAAAAAATCCTTGAATTCACTACCGATTCCAAAGAAAAATGGAAGGAATCTTTACAAGCTATACTTAATAAATTCCCACAGCTGAAAAAGGCAATCGTTTCAGATGTGAATACATCTTTTTCTGAAGAATTGAAACAAATCTTGATACCGATTGAGGTTTTATATTGTTCTACTGCCTTAAAACTTCCTTTTAAAACGCTTTATAATCCAGAAAAACAGTTGGGTGCAGATCGTGTTGCTTTAATTGCTTCAGCTTGTCTCAATTATCCTGGTCAGAACGTGTTGGTTATAGATTTAGGAAGCTGTATCACCCATGATTTTATTGATTCCTCAGGAATCCATCATGGAGGAGGAATTAGCCCAGGATTAAAAATGCGTTACAGCAGTATGAATGCTTATTCTGGCAAACTTCCACATTTAGATTTTGAAGAGCCAAAATCTCCAGTTGGTACAAACACAAACTTAGCAATGCACTCAGGGGTATATTATGGAATCATTAATGAATTAGAGGGTATAATCAGTTGGCATCGAAAAAAAATTCAAAAATTAACTGTTATTTTAACAGGTGGAGATGCAGAAATGTTGCCAAAACCATTTAAAAATAGCATATTTGCCCATTCAAATTTTTTAGCTAAAGGTTTGAACCACATCTTAGATATGAATACATTTTAATGAAACGAATTACTGCCATCAGTATAGTTTTTTTTGTAACCCAGATAATAATAGGACAATCTGGATCAGTCTCTCCGTATTCTGGATCAGGATTGGGTGAAAGAAATTTTAATGGTACCCAAGCAAGTCGTCATATGGGCGGGCTTGATGTATTTACAGATTCTATTCATGCTAACTTAAATAATCCGGCGAGTTATGGGTTTTTAAAAGTTACAACATACTCCTTGGGGGTTCATTATAGAAATACCAATTTAGCGTCTTTATCAGAAAATCAAAATGTAGATGATGCTTCGTTAGATTATCTTGCTGTAAGTATTCCTGCAGGAAAATTCGGATTTGGTTTTGGGATTATACCCTATTCTTCTGTTGGATATAAAATTGAAGACTTAACAACCAATCCTGACGGCTTAAATTTACTCAATCGCTATGAAGGAGATGGAGGAATCAATCAGACGTACTTTTCAGTAGGGATACCTTTAACCCCTTATTTGTCTGTTGGAGCGTCTGCCTTATATAATTTTGGCAGACTTTTTTATAGAACAGGGCAACTGTTAGAAGGGATAGATAATGGTACTTTTTTAACAAACCAATCTGATCTTTCAGGGTTGAATTATCAGTTTTCAGCTCAAACCAATATTCCTATCCAAAAAAAATATCTTTTACAGGGGATGTTTTCATTTCAGCCTCAAGCGCTTTTGAACTCACAGAATGAACGTGTTTTTTATACGCTATCCTCTGCAAACCAGACCATTTCTGATTTTGTGGAAATAAATCTTAATGCTCGTGGCCTTGATGAAACTGAATTAATGGTCCCAGAAGTATTAAAATTCGGTGTTGGATTTGGAAAAAATAAAAAATGGTTTTTAGGTTTCCAGCGAAATTTGACAAAATCTGCTAACTTTAGCAATAATTTTTTTAAACGAAACAATGTTTCATATAGAGATTCCAAACAATTTACAGTAGGCGGTTTTTATATACCCAATTACGCATCCTTTACTAATTTTTGGAGTAGGGTAGTGTACCGCTTTGGGTTTAGATCAGAAGAAATGGGGATTATTGTAAATAACATTCCTTTAACAGAAACTGGCATATCTTTTGGAATAGGACTACCATTAGGAAGTCTTTCAAATGCAAATATTGGGTTTGAAATAATTAATAGAGGAGAAAAAAATACTGATTTAATTCAAGAAACATCAATTGCAATGAGGATTGGATTATCTCTAAATGATATTTGGTTTATAAAGAGAAAGTATAATTAAAATTTAAAATAATGAAAAAGCTATTCAGTATATTGTTAATTGTTTTTGGTTTAACTCAAACTTCTGTTTTAGCACAAGATGTGAATGTATGCATGCAGGATCTTTCAATTTTTGCAGAATTTGCTAAAGTTAAAAATTATAAAGCAGCCTTTGAGCCATGGATGAGAGTGAGACAGAATTGCCCTACAATCAATGCCGCTGTATATACTTATGGCGAGAGAATTCTTAAAGATTTAATAAATAACGGAACTCCAGAAGAGCAGGAAGCTTCGAAAAAGGATTTAATTCTGCTCTATGATGAATGGGTTCAAAATTTTCCAAAAAAGAAAAACCAATCACAGGTTGGTGATATCTTGAGTGCAAAGGCGCAAGCACTTTTAGACTACAAATTAGCAGATTTAAAAGTGATCTACACAACATTCGATGAAGCGTACAAAAAAGACGCTGCAAGTTTTACTAGTCCTAAACTTTTATACAATTATTTTAAGACCCTTTACGATCGTTACAAGGCTGGAGATAGTGAAGTTACTATGGAATTATTGTTCAATATGTATGAAGAGATTTCTGAAAAATTCGAATTTGAACAAACGGAATTGGCAAAAAAACTGGATGTCATACTAAAAAAGGAAGCTGCTGGAACAGCCCTTTCATCTAGAGAGACAAGAAACAAGAGAGTTTACGATGTAAATTCTAATGCTTTTGGAATTTTCTCATCAAATTTAGATGCCATTATCGCTAAAGAAGCAACTTGTGAGAATCTAATTCCACTATATCAGCGCAATTTCGAAGAGAATAAAACTGACGCTACTTGGATCAAAAGAGCAGCAAGTAGAATGGACAGTAAAGAATGTTCTGATGACCCATTATTTGTTACACTTGTAGAAGCACTTCATGCATTGGATCCCTCTGCAGACTCTGCATACTATTTGGGTCTATTAAATGATAAAAGTGGAAATTCTGAAGCAGCCCTTAAGTATTTTGAAGAATCTATCAGCCTTGAAACCGACAATTACAAAAAAGCAAAAATCCTTTTAAAAATTGCGAATAAGTTTAAAGCAGCTGGAAGAAGATCTTCTGCCAGAACATATGCTAATAAGGCACTTAGTTTTCAACCTTCTATGGGTAGAGCATATTTATTAATTGCTAATATGTATGCCGATAGTGCAAACGATTGTGGTGATTCTCAGTTTAACAAACGTGCGGTTTATTGGCTAGCAGCTGATATGGCGCGTAAAGCAGGACAGGTTGACGCGTCACTTAAAAATGTTGCAACGAAAACTGCAGAGAGCTATACTGGAAGAGCTCCAAGTAAAACAGATATCTTCACAGAAGGAAATACAGGCGCCGTGATTAAATTTGATTGTTGGATCAATAGAAGTGTGACGGTACCCAACCTCTAAATGAAAACAAACTTTTCAAAAAAAATTAAAGGGCTTATGGTATTCTTCATAGCCCTTTTTATTTCTTGTGCAGATAGTACTGAGGCGTTGAGTGAAATCAATAAAGACAGACAAGAGCCCCTCGGAACCGCCACAAATATTAGAATGGTGTACACTGATTCAATTAAAATTCAAGCCATTCTTACTTCCCCAAAGCATGTGGATTATACTAATTTGAGTTTTCGTTATGCTGAATTTCCTGAAGGACTTAAAGTTGTGTTTTTTGATGAACTAGAACAAGAAAATGAGCTTATTGCAGATTACGGAATATTGTATAACGATACTAAATTAATCGATCTCAGGGGAAACGTAAAACTTAAATCTCATAACGGTTCAATTTTAATTACAGAACAACTTTTTTGGGACGCTGAGTCAGAGTGGTTATTTACCGAAAAACCGTTTACTTTTGAAGATAACGATTATAATTTCGAAGCACTTCGATTGGATACCAATAAGGAATTTAGTAAATTTCAGACTGGAAGTCTGATTGGTACCATAACAGTATCAGAACAAAAAGATTCTTTAGGTCAACAATGAAAAATTATCGTATTTCAGAAATATTGTATTGGGTGATTGCAGTAGTCTCAATTTATGAGGTTTTCATGCGATGGAATACAAATCAAGAGAAAGCTATTTTATTTGCAGGGTTTGCATTGCTTTCCATTTTCATGGCTTTATTTAGAAGGCACTATCGAAAAAAATTCGATAAGCGTTCAAACACTTCAAAATGAATATTACCGATCTGGTCATCATTCTTTGCTTAATTCTTTCAGCCTTTTTTTCAGGGATGGAAATTGCTTTTGTTTCTTCAAATAGAATTTATCTTGAAATAGAAAAATTACAATCTGGATTAACCTCAAGTGTTTTAAAGAATATTACCCAAAACCCCTCCCGTTTTATTGCTACTATGCTTTTGGGAAATAACATCACACTTGTTGTTTATGGAATTTTTATGGGTGAGCGTATTCTTCAAATTTTTTTCCCGAATACAATGCTCTCGGGCGATACAAGTTTATCCGTTGTTTTCTACCAAACACTCATATCTACAGGGATTATTTTGCTTACGGCTGAGTTTCTTCCTAAAGTTTTTTTTCAAATCTATGCCAACACCTTCATAAAGATATTTGCTGTTCCAGTTGCAATTTTTTATTATATTTTTTATCCATTTACTTTTTTGGTAATTGAATTAACAGATCTAATTTTGAAGCGGTTTCTTAATACAGAATCTGATCAAATTCAGTTGTCCTTTTCTAAACTGGAACTTGGAAATTATATTGAAGAGCAATTAGAGTCTACCCATGACAAAGAAAATTTAGATTCTGAAATTCAAATCTTCCAAAATGCATTGGATTTTTCTGAAGTAAAAACCAAAGAAGCGATGGTTCCCAGAGCAGAGGTTGTGGCTGTAGAGGAAGAAATATCCCTTGAGGAAATTACGAACTTGTTTATTTCTACTGGACTATCAAAAATACCCGTTT
>JAFMMH010000086.1 GCA_017851655.1 Flavobacteriaceae bacterium | reverse complement strand
TTTTCGTTGGAGAGCTGATATTGGAGACAAAGGATTTTCTCCTATCCCACAAGGTCTCGACTATGATCTTTGGACGGGACCAGCACCCAAAAGACCTTTTACTAAAAACCTAGTGCATTACAATTGGCATTGGCACTGGGATTATGGAAATGGTGATGTTGGAAACCAAGGAATCCACGAAACTGACTTGTGTATGTGGGGATTGGATGTAGGTCTGCCTACAAAAATAACCTCTATGGGAGGAAAATACCTTTGGGATGATTGCAAAGAAGTCCCCGAAGTACTGACCTCGATTTATAATTACCCTGATGAAGGAAAGATCATCCAATTTGAGGTACGTCCTTGGTGTACAAATACTGAACAAGGTGCTACGGTTGGTAATATTTTCTATGGAGAGAAAGGGATTTTAGTTGTTGAAGGTTATAATAAGTATAAAACGTATTTGGGGCAAAATCGTACTCCGGGTAAATCAGGTGATGATGGAGATCTTCAAGCTTCAGGAATGGATCGCGGAAATGGAGGTACAGACGCACATATTGCTAATTTCATTGAAGCTGTTAGAAAACACGACGCAAGTATCTTAAATGCTCCAATTGAAACTGGACATTTGTCTTCGGGGCTGGCGCATCTGGGTAATATTGCTTATCGAATGGAAAAAGTACTCACGTTTAACCCCCAAGCTGAAAAATTCGTGAATGATTCTGAAGCAGACAAAATGTTAACCCGCAATTACCGAAATGGGTTTGAGGTACCCAATCAAGTTTAGTTTTTACCTAATATTTATTTTAGGGCGGTGGTGTTATACCACTGCCCTTTTAATTTTTAATTCTTTTTAATGCGTCTAAAATTTAAATTCTCTAGTGATCAATTTGTTGTGATACTATTGCTTATCATTTCTTCCTGTGGAACTGATGAATCCAATCCTAAAATTGAACAAAAGTATTTGAGAGGAGAACTTCCTGTTCAAGAGGGGATGGTTGTATTCAATCAAAATTGTGCAAGTTGCCATAATTTTAATTCTGCAGAAATTGGGCCTAATCTAGCCGGAATTACTGCAAAAATGGATAAAGAATGGATTAAGACTTTTATTCAAAATCCTCAAAAAATGATTCAAAAGGGTGATGAGCGAGCTCTTGCTCAATTCAAGAAATTTGGAGTCTATATGCCTGCTTTTGAACATTTAGAAGAAAAGGATTTGGAAAATTTATTGGCTTTTATTCACAAGTTTTCTGAGGGTGAAAAAAAGAACACATCCAATAGAAAAGGAGCTCTGATCAATCCCATCACAGAGCCTATTCCAGAATCTAATTTTAATCTGGTGGTGGAAGAATTTACAACCATTCCTTCAAGTTCACCAACACCACCCGATACTCGAATCAATACCCTACGGACGCAGGGAATAGGTAAGTTGGAACGGCTTTTTATTTCAGATCTGAGAGGCACTCTTTTTGAAATCATTAAGCAAAAGCCATACCCCTATCTAATTATAAGTGAATTCATCCAAGAGTTTATTGACGCTCCGGGTTTAGGATCCGGTCTAGGTAGTTTTGCCTTCCATCCTGATTTTGAATCAAATGGATTGTTGTACACTACACATACAGAACCCTCGAAAACAAAAAAGGCTGATTTTGCAGTTTCAAGCGAAGTTAAATCCCGTTTGCAATGGGTACTTTCAGAGTGGAAAACTAAAACTCCGACCGCCCCAACGTTTACGGGACAACAAAGGGAGTTGATGCGAGTGGATATGGTCACTCAAATTCACGGCTTTCAGGAACTTACATTTAATCCAAATGCAAAACCCAATACCCCAGACTACGGATTGCTTTATCTTGGTATTGGAGATGGAGGAGCTGCCTTGGCTGGACATCCCGAATTATGCGGGACTAAGAATAGAATCTGGGGAAGCGTTATACGTATTGACCCTAAAGGATCGAATAGTGAAAATGGAAGGTATGGAATCCCTGAAAGTAATCCCTTTGCGCATAAAGAGGGACTCGGTGAAATTTTTTGTTATGGATTTCGAAATCCCCATCGTATTAGTTGGGAGCAAGGAGGTACACAGAAAATATTAATTTCTAATATAGGTCAGCACAGTATTGAAGAAGTTAATCTGGGCAGAAAGGGTGCACACTTTGGTTGGCCTTTCCGTGAGGGAAGTTTTGTGTTTGATGTAAATGCAAACCCTGAATTAGTTTATACTCCAACAGACAAAGAAAGAGAGGCAATGTTTCACGACCCTGTGATTCAATATGATCACGATGAAGGAAATGCTGTTTCAGGTGGATTTGTTTACAAGAATGATCAGATTCCTTCCTTAAAAGGAAATTATCTATTTGGAGATATTGCTCGAGGCACCCTTTTCCTTACTCCCCTTGTAGAAATTGAAAATGGAAAACAAGCTTCAATTCAAAAGATTGGTCTTGAGCTTAACGGAGAAAAAACATCTTTCATAAGCATACGTCCGAATGAACGTGTTGATTTGCGTTTTGGCCAAGACAGCGGAGGAGAATTATACCTCTTTACCAAAAGCAATGGAAAAGTGTATCGTGTTATTGATTTTAGAGAGCCAGAAAACTAACCCAACCGGTAGATTACTATTTCTCTTTTCTGAACACATATTTCCCTGACCCTAACTGTTGTTGATTTTGCGTTACGGAAGTGAATTTCAAATTGCGATTGTTATCAATAGCTTTCGACCAAGTACCAACCTCATTGGGTAGCTCGAGCGTTGCTGAAGTGTTTGCAGGAATTTCAACAGATAAGGTTAGGTTGTCGTCATTTTGCTTCCAGTGGACTCCAATTTTTCCATACAAACTTTCATACGATCCTTTTACTTCGTCAAACTCTTTAGGGAAAATGGGCTTTAGAAAAAAGTGCTTAAAGCCTGCATGCTTTTCGTCGATTTGAATCCCTAAAAGTTGACGATACATCCACTCTCCAATGGCCCCATAAGCATAATGATTATATGAATTCATAGATGGGGTTTGTGTAGTTCCGTCAGGTTTAAGTCCGTCCCAACGTTCCCATATCGTTGTGGCTCCTTGAGTAACCGGATAGAGCCAAGAAGGATAGGATTTTTGAAGTAATAGATCTATTGCTACATCTGCTCTACCGTTTTCTGAAAGCACATGACATAAATAGGGTGTGCCTAAAAAACCAGTTGTAAGGTGGTTGCCATAGCTTTTGATATTCTCCACAAGGCGGTCAACTGCTCGAGGTATTAGTGTCTCTGGAATTAGGTTAAAATGAAGCGCAAGCACATAAGCGGTTTGCGTTTCAGAAATTAGTCGGCCATTAGGAGTCATAAATTCACTTACAAATGCCGCTTTGATTTGACTTAATTGATCTTGATAAGCTTTTGATTCCTCTTGATGTCCAAGTTCTGAAGCAGCCTTCATTAATATTTCTGTAGAATAGGCATAAAAACATTGGGCAATCAGCTCTTTGTTTGTTACTGCTGAACGACCGTCATTATCGTCATTAGGTCTGTAGAATAACCAATCGCCAAAATGAAACCCCCCTTTATAAATTCCATCTTTTGCTAAATTTTGCATGTAGGAAACCCACCGCTTCATACTCGGATACTGCTTGCTTAAAGATGTTTTGTCGCCGTAATATAAATACGCATTCCATGGGATGATTGTCGCTGCATCTGCCCAGCCAGCTGATCCCATAGCATCTTTACCTAGAACATTGGGCACAACAAAAGGTACAGACCCATCTTCACGTTGATCAATAGAAAGATCAATGAGCCACTTATCAAAAAAGTTTTTTACATCAAAATTAAAAGCAGCGGTATTAAAAAACGCTTGAGCGTCTCCAGTCCAGCCCAGTCTTTCGTCACGTTGTGGACAGTCTGTTGGGACATCTAAAAAATTACCTTTCTGACCCCATTGAATGTTTTGCTGTAATTTATTTATAAGGGAGTTGGAGGTTTCTAGAGTTCCTGTTTGTAACATATCGGAATACAAGGCTACTGCTTTGAAATCGCTTGGATTTACCTCGTTTGAACTTTCAATTTTTAGATATCGAAAGCCCTGAAATGTAAAATGAGGTCGATAAATGAAATTGGGATCTCCATTGAGTATATAGGTATTCATCTGTTTTGCAGCTCTAAGGTTTTCGGTGTAGAACTCTCCTTCCTTATCCAATATTTCGGCATGATACAGCCGAATGGTGTCTCCTGCCTTACCCTGATGTTTGAATTCAATCCATCCCACAAGGTTTTGACCAAAGTCAAATACGGTATCCCCTGAAGGAGTTTTTATTTTTTCAATGACCTCAAAAGATTCTTGTTTTCGAATGGGCTCATTTCTGGAGGCAATAAGTCGTTCTGTGCCTGGTGTAATTTGCACTGCTTTTCTTGAATTAGAAACTGAAAATCCAAAATTGGACCATTCTTTTTGATTTTTTTGTGCATCAAACAATTCACCATTATAAATTTCAGAGTCAACTATGGCTCCGTGGGTATAGGTCCACGATGGATTTGTTGTGATTTGTTCAGACGTTCCATCGGTATAGGTAATCATCAGTTGTGCTTTTGTAGCAATTTCAGATCCGTAATGATCATTGGCATCTCCCCAAGCCAGATAGCCTCTATACCATCCACTTCCTAACACAATCCCTATTCCATTTTGTTCTTTTAAGAGCTCTTTTACATCAAAAGTTTGGTAGGGGATACGCTCTTTGTAGGAAGTCCATCCAGGAGAAAGATAGTGATCTCCTATGCGCTCACCATTAAGATATGCCTCATACATCCCTTTTGCTGTGATGTGAAGATAAGCTTGTGCAATTGTCTTTTTTTTAAGTTTAAAATCAGTTCTTAAATACGGGCTTTTACGTTCGATATCATCTTCTTTACTGGGGCCAATCCATTCAGCATTCCAATCCGAGGGTGAGAGTAAACCCATAGACCAAAAAGCGTAATCACTTGGGTAAGTTTTTGCATCTTGGTTTAATTGTATTTCAACATTCCAATGGTACGTCTGATTAGATTCTAATGGAGGACCTTGATAGGGTATATAAACACTATTAGAGGAATTTACTTTACCCGAATCCCAAAGTATTATTTTTTGATTTGTATTCTCGGTCCAAACTTTAATTTGATATTGAGTTTGTTCTACGCTCTGCTTAGAACTTTCAATTTTCCATGAAAAATGAGGTTTTACATCATCTAACCCCAAAGGGTTTGAGAGTTGATTGATTTTAAGATCTTTTACGTAAGCTGACTGTGCAATTCCAAAGACACTTATCAGCATTAAAACTAGTAGTAGAGCGGTTCTTTTAATCATTTTAATGGATTTAATTTAATTTTTTTAAGGTGTAAGACTATACGGACTATCTTTTTTAAAAACTCCCCAATTTAGGTTAGGTGTTTCTCCCATTTTAAATTCTATAAGGCCGCCTTGAAGCAGTTCGTTATGATTCAAATGAACTTTGGAATAGGGTTTTCCATTCCACTTTATTTCCTGAATATAGGCTTTACCTTCAGCTGTTTCAGGTGCTTGAATGATAATTTTTTTTTGGGTAGTAAGTTCGAATGTAATTTTTTCAAACAAAGGGCCAGAAATAATATA
>JAFMMH010000022.1 GCA_017851655.1 Flavobacteriaceae bacterium | reverse complement strand
ACACGACCGTTTGTTTGCTTCCATTCGAAGTGGCGGTGTAATTGCTGACGCTGAAAATGGAGCCAAAAGTACTTTAACAGCAATTTTAGGACGTATGGCAACCTATTCAGGAAAGAAAATCACTTTTGAGGAAGCCTTAAATTCTAAATTACATCTAATGCCTGAACAGGTAACATGGGATACGACCCCTCCCTCCCTGCCAGATGCCAACGGTAATTATCCAATCCCAACACCTGGAAAGACAAAAATGATTTAAAATGAATAGAAGAAATTTCACACAATTGGCAGGCCTTAGTGGTTTAGGAATGCTTTCGAATAAAGCCTTTGCCATAGAAAAAAGTACAAACAAACATACGTTTAATTTGGACTATGCACCACATCTAGGAATGTTTCGACATCATGCAGGCAATGATCCAATAGATCAGCTAAATTTTATGGCTGATCAAGGATTTACTGCTTTTGAGGACAATGATATGCGCAATAGAGAGGTGGCTTTGCAAGAAAAAATGGCTCAAACCATGGCAAAGCGTGGTCTTCGAATGGGTGTTTTTGTTGCACACGAAATTTATTGGCAAAAACCCAATTTAGCAAGTGGCGATCAGGCTTTGCGTGATGAGTTTTTAGAATATATTAAAAAGGCCATTCCGGTAGCCAAACGCGTAAATGCTAAATGGATGACTGTAGTTCCCGGTCATGTGGACCTGAGACAAAACATGGCCTATCAAACGGCACATGTGGTGGAAAGTTTGAAACAAGCCTCCGCTTTATTGGAGCCTCATGGAATCGTAATGGTACTTGAGCCTTTAAATTTCAGAAATCATCCAGGCTTGTTTTTATCCGAAAGCCCTCAAGCTTATGAAATCTGTAAATCAGTAGATTCTCCTTCATGTAAAATCCTTTTCGATATTTATCACCAACAGATTCAAGAGGGAAATTTGATTCCTAATATTGAAAAGAGTTGGGATGAAATCGCCTATTTCCAGATAGGAGATAATCCAGGGAGAAAAGAACCCACCACTGGAGAGATTAATTACACCAATGTTTTTAAATACATCCACAGTCGAGGTTTCGAAGGTATTTTAGGAATGGAGCATGGTAACAGCCGTCCAAACAAAGCGGGAGAACAAGCTGTTATCGATGCATATGTAAAAGTTGATCAGTTCTTGTAATGACGAATTCCATTACCGAGCTTTTTGGGATACGCTATCCCATTATTCAAGCTGGAATGGTTTGGGCCAGTGGATGGCGATTGGCTTCTGCAGTGAGTAATGCTGGGGGGCTTGGTTTACTGGGTGCTGGATCTATGTATCCTGAAGTTTTAAGAGAACATATCCAGAAATGTAAAAAGGCAACAGATAAACCTTTTGGTGTTAATGTGCCTTTATTATATCCTGATATCGACCAACTGATGGAGATCATTGTGGAAGAAAAGGTAACCATAGTCTTTACAGCAGCTGGAAATCCCAAATTATGGACGGAGCATTTGAAAGCACATGGATGCATAGTGGTTCATGTTGTTAGTTCTGTAAAATTTGCTTTAAAAGCTCAGTCTTGTGGTGTCGATGCTATTGTTGCAGAAGGTTTTGAGGCAGGAGGGCACAACGGCAGGGAAGAAACGACAACTTTAACCTTGATACCCTTGATTGAAAAAGCAATACATATTCCCTTGATTGCAGCTGGAGGAATTGGCTCAGGACCCGCCATGCTTGCTGCTTTGGCCTTAGGAGCTGATGGAGTTCAGGTAGGCTCTAGATTTGTAGCCACTCCTGAAGCATCATCACACGACCGTTTTAAAGCCGAAATACTCAAAGCAGAACAAGGTAGTACAGAGTTAACCCTAAAAGAGTTGACCCCAGTACGATTGCTCAAAAATCCTTTCTATCACCAAATAAAAAAACTATATACCGAGGGAGCTAGTCCTGAAAAGTTAATTGAAGCTTTGGGTAGAGGACGAGCCAAAAAAGGGATGTTTGAAGGCGACCTAATAGAAGGAGAGCTCGAGATAGGGCAAGTTGCAGCCCAAATTGATCAAATAATACCAGCTACAGAGATTGTAGAGGAATTTATCAAAACCTACAATGCCGCACTAAATAAATTAAAGCCAATGACTTAAGCCTCTACCTTTTCTTTAAAGTCAATTAAAATTTGATTTTGCATTAAATCCTCAAACGTTTCTTGTTTCCGAATAAGATGTGCTTCACCCTGATACCATAAATATTCTGCTGGACGATAACGTGAATTGTAATTGCTTGCCATCGTCATGCAATAGGCACCAGCGTTTTTAAACGCCAAAACATCACCTTCTGAAATTTCGGCAATTTTACGATTGCTGCCAAAAGTGTCGGTTTCACAAATATATCCTACCACTGTATAAAACCGTTCTCTACCCTCTGGATTGGTTAGGTTAATGATTTGGTGAAAGGAATTATAAAGCATGGGCCGAATAAGGTGATTAAAACCAGAATCAATTTGAGCAAAGACAGTAGAAGTGGTCTGTTTAACTGCATTTACTTTAGAAAGGAAATAACCAGCTTCACTCACTAAAAATTTACCTGGTTCAAATGCCAATTCTAGAGTTCTCCCGTAGGTTTTACAAAACTCTTTAAAACGCTTGGTGAGTTTTTCTCCAAGTTCTTCGATATTGGTTTCAATGTCTCCTTCCCGATAAGGAACTTTAAATCCACTTCCAAAATCGACGAAGGATAGATCTTTGAATTGTAAAGCTGTACTGAATAAAATTTCAGACGCATGTAAAAAGACTTCGATATCAAGTATATCACTGCCTGTGTGCATATGAACTCCGTTTATGTGCATTTTAGTGTTCTCAACTATCCGCAAAACGTGGGGGATTTGATGTATTGATATGCCAAATTTTGAGTCGATATGCCCAACTGAAATATTACTATTTCCACCTGCCATAACATGCGGATTGATACGAATGCATACTGGGATTTTGGGATATTTTGTCCCGAATTGTTCAAGGATAGACAGGCTGTCAATATTGATCTGAACACCCATCTTGGCTACGGTTTCAATTTCTTCTAATGAAACGCCATTGGGAGTAAAAATGATATTTTCTGGTGTAAATCCAGCTTCTAGCCCAAGTAAAACTTCTTGATGAGAAACGGTATCCAAACCAGATCCCAAAGATTTTAAAAATTTAAGCACTGAAATATTAGACAAAGCCTTACATGCATAATTAATTTTTAATTTTTTAACACCAGAAAAAGCATTTTCTAGACGATTGTATTGGTGTTTAATTTTGGATGCATCATAAACATAAGATGGTCCTGGAGCGTTTTGTGCGATGTTTAGTAAATCTGAATGTGTCATAGTACTTTTAATAGGCTGTAAAATTATGAATCATAACCAAGTGAGCAAATAAACTACACAAACAACATAAAATTACAACGATATGTTGTATTTGTAACAAAAGTTTTAAGCTTCAGCTTTCCTAATACGCTTCGGTTTAGCTATTTTTGCAACGGATTTTAGATAGCTTATATGAATTTACATGAATATCAAGGAAAAGAATTGCTCTCCAGTTTTGGGGTAGCCATTCAACGCGGAATAGTAGCTAAAACAGCTGCAGAGGCAGTGGACGCAGCAAAAAAAATAACTGAAACTACAGGAACAGATTGGCATGTGGTTAAAGCTCAGATTCACGCAGGTGGACGTGGAAAGGGTGGAGGTGTCAAACTTGCCAAAAACCTCGAAGAGCTTGAAGCTATTGCTGGTCAAATTATCGGCATGCAATTAATTACTCCTCAAACACCTCCAGAAGGAAAGAAGGTAAATCAAGTATTGGTCGCTGAGGATGTTTATTATCCTGGTGCTTCTGAGCCAAGTGAATTCTATATTTCCGTATTACTAAATCGGGCTACTGGAAAAAACATGATCATGTATTCTACTGAAGGGGGGATGGATATTGAAGCTGTTGCTGAAAATACACCTCATTTAATTTTTACCGAAGAGGTAGATCCTTCTTTAGGTCTATTGCCTTTTCAAGCACGAAAAGTCGCTTTTAATTTAGGACTTTCAGGAGCTGCTTTTAAAGACATGACCAAATTTGTAGGTGCTTTATATAGAGCATATGTAGGCTCAGATGCCTCTTTATTTGAAATTAACCCTGTATTAAAAACTTCAGATGATCGGATTATCGCTGTTGATGCTAAAGTTACCTTAGATGAAAATGGATTGTTTCGACATAAAGATTTAGAAGGTTTACGCGATTTAAGTGAAGAAAATCCTGTTGAGGTCGAAGCAAGAGCAGTTGGTTTGAATTATGTAGATCTTGAAGGAAACGTTGGATGTATGGTTAATGGTGCTGGATTGGCAATGGCAACGATGGATTTAATTAAACAGGCTGGTGGTGAGCCAGCGAATTTCCTTGATGTAGGAGGTACTGCAGATGCGGCACGAGTGGAAACAGCCTTTCGCTTGATCTTAAAAGATCCGAGTGTAAAAGCTATCCTTATCAATATTTTTGGTGGTATTGTGCGTTGTGATCGAGTAGCTCAAGGAATTGTAGATGCATATAAAAATCTTGGTGATGCTATTCAAGTGCCTATCATTGTTCGTCTTCAAGGTACGAATGCTGACATCGCAAAAGAACTGATAGACTCTTCTGGATTGAATGTGCTTTCAGCTACTGCATTCCAAGAAGCAGCAGATAAAGTTCAAGAAGCAATTGCTTAACCGACAAAAAGTCAGTTAATTTCATAAAATAACTGCCATAATGACAATTATTTCATTTGGTCTCCTTTTTGCTTTTAGGGATAACAACAAAAATTGTTAACCTTAAAACTTTGTATTATGAATTTAATAAGAAAACAAACCCCATTTTTCCCTTCATTGATAGATGATTTTATTTACAACGATTGGAATATTAAATCACCTTCACATTCTTCAACAATGCCGGCTGTAAATATTAAAGAATTGGATTCTCAATTTGAAATTGAGTTAGCTGTCCCTGGGATACAAAAGGAAGATTTTGCTATCGAGGTAGAAGAAGGAATCTTGTCAATTTCTTCAACTCAAGAAGAAGAGCAAGTGAATGAAAAAGGAAAATTTACACGTCGAGAGTTTAGCTACAATAGTTTTAGAAGAAGCTTTACACTTCCTGATAGTGTTGACCCCACAAAGATTGATGCAAGTTATTCGAATGGTGTTCTTCGAGTGCTTTTACCAAAGCATAAAGAAGCACAGCCTCAGCCTAAAAAGCTGATTAAAATCCGATAATTAAATCAATTATTTGTTTTTGTTTGAATCGGTCTCTTAATAAGAGGCCGATTTTTTTTTAAAGTTTGATGAAAATTTTCTTTTTGAAGAGAATTTGAACTGGAATCCAGAGGATGAGTACATAAATTAATGCGTATACAAGAGATCCTAGTTTTAATGGAAGACCAATTTGTTCCCAAATCGACATGAATTCTCCACTAATAGAAATCCCCCACCATTTTGAACTGTAAAAAACGACTGTTAAAATACTGGACAGCGAATAGGCAGTGATAGAATTGACCCCAAAGGCATGAGCAAATTTAAATTGATATTTACTTTGTTTGACATCAAAAAAGTAACTGAAAGCACCTAATGCCAGCATTCCAATTCCACCCATAAACAAGGTAAAGGAAGTACTCCATAAGTTTTTGTTGAAAGGGAAAAACCATTGCATCAAATCACCTAGAAAGAGTAAGATAAATCCAAAAAAGAAAAGTTGATTTAAACGGTTTTTGAGTTCTTCTTTTTCCAGTAAGATATACCCTGCCCACATTCCTATTAGACCACTCACTATAGCGGGGAGTGTACTCATGAATCCCTCTGGATCCCATGTTTCACGATATAAACGTCCAGGCACTAAAAATCTATCAAGATAATGCGCCCAGTTTTTATCAGGAACAGTTAAATCAGGGACACCAATCCCCGGGACAGGGAGATAGGCCACTAAAAACCAATATCCGAGAAGGATCGTAATACCTAAATACCACTGGGTCTTTCTACTTGTGTATAAAAACAATAAAGCACAGGCCAAATAGACAAAAGAAATACGCGGAAGCACTCCAACCCAACGGATACCCTCAAAGTTAAAACTGGGCCATAGATATAAGAAAATTCCAACTGCATATATTTTTAGGGCTCTCCAAAACACTTTCTTTGTAATTTCAGATAAACTTTTGCCACTCTCTTTTTGCTTATTCATTGAAAGGACAATAGAGACACCTACGATAAATAAAAAAGTTGGAAAAACATAATCTGTGGGAGTAATCCCATTCCAAGGTGCATGCAAGAGGGGTGCGTATACATGATTCCAAGCACCAGGATCATTTACAATGATCATCAAAATGATAGTTAATCCTCTGAGGATATCTAAAGAGAGTAATCGTTTATTTTCCATAATTGATTAGTTAAGTTGAATACTATTTCCCCCCCTTCCCTCTAGATCAAAAACACGTAAAATAACTTTTGTGTTCTCAGGAATTGCAATAGGATCTAGGAAAACGGGATCTTTTGTTGTAGGCTCTTTATCATTGAGGGTATAGTGAATTTTTAGACCAGGGAATTGTTGGCGTGCATGAAGTAGCCCTTGTTTTATAATTGCTCCTGGTTTTGGTAAGTCAAAGTGAATTCCACCAAATAGTATGTTTAAAAGTGGAAACTGACGCTGACCAATATTGTTTACAAATTGATTCCAAGCTTTTTCAAGTGCTGGTTTTTGTTGACTTGCAGTTGCCAAATCGAGCCATGGTTCTTTGGCGCTCCAAGCTCTTTGCGCAAAAATGATGAGATTAGGCATGAATAATCGATCGAAAGTAGCTTCAGAGGTAATGGTTTCAGTCCATAATTGGGATTGAATTCCTAAGAAATTTTTCATTGCTTCGGGATTTAACTGTTCTTTGGTGGCAATAGTTTCTTCATCGATACCTAAAAGTTCTAATTTCACTTTATTAGCAAATACATTCAAAGGTTCTGTTCCCCAACTGTCTCTATAGCTCACATAGCCAGACCAACTCATTCCATAATTTTCAAAATCACGATCATCGACCATGTCAAAATAAAAAGCAGAAGAATTACTCATGATAGTTTGAAAACCTTTATTGGCCAATCTATAAATCATGTCCTCCCGTCCGCCTCCCCAGCTGTTATTCCATACATAAGGGGTAAAATCCAAATCAAGAAGTGCTTCGTTAATGGAAATTTCTGATTGTTCATTTTCACTATGAACCAAAAGTGCATCTTCCCAGCCTACCATTTTTGCACCGGCATTACTAATGATTTTATTCAGTAGACGTAAATTATATTCATATAGCTTATCAATAGTTTTGATGGATTTATTTTTGGCGATATAGTCTTCGCATTTAGGGGATTTTTTCCAAGGTCCATAGGGCAATTCATCAGCACCGATATTAAATACCTTCATTGGAATTTCAGCCTGATCATAAAGCGCTTTAATTTCTAAGATTACTTTTTCATAAAAGCGATAGGCACTTGGATCGCAAATACAGACTACGTTATCGTTATATAATTGGGCGGATAAGTATTGACTTTCATCCTCAGGATCGTGCAACATATATTCTGTTGCAGCCGCAAGATTTCCTTCTTTTTTATATTTTTCATAGCGTGACTTCATTGCAATAATCGCAGCTCTTGCGTGAGATGGAAAACTGATTTGAGGGATTACCTCAATATTCCGTTTTTTGGCATAGTTTAAAATTTCAACAAAATCTTGTCCACTCAAAAATCCAGATCCTGTACTTTTTTGATCTCCTGAACCGGAACCGTACATCGGGATTAGTCGATCATTTTCGTCGGTAGTATAACCCCGATTACTTCCAACCTCTGTAAGTTCCGGCAGGCCAGGAATTTCAATCCGCCAACCGTCGTCATCAGTAAGCTTAAGGTCAAAACGGTTTAATTTATAAAGTGCCATATAGTCTAAAATCTGAAAGATTTTTTCTTTTGGATAAAAATTTCGTGCCACATCACCCATAAAGCCACGATTATGAAAACGCGGTTTATCTTCAATCTCAAGAAGAGGCCATCCTTTTTCTTCGTTTTGAGCAATCAGTAAAATTTGATGCAAGGATTCTAAAGCATAAAAAGCTCCAACAGCTGCAGCAGCTTCTATTTGGATACTTTCATCTAAAATTGAAAGTTTATAGCCCTCTGGATCAAGAGTTTTGTTTTGTGTAATTAAAACATTTGATTGAAACTTTTTATTGGTATCGACTTTGATCTGCAGTTCTTCTTGAAGTCTGGTTTGAATAAAATCCAGATCCATTTTTAAATCTTCAATACTGATGTTTAAATCAGAAGGTGTTCTATAAGCACCTTTAAAAATTTGTTTTTGTGGTGCTGGAATAACCCAATCTAGATCGGTTAAAGGGAGAAGTTCAAGACCTTCATATTGTGCATAACGATCCATTGCTGAAGGAAGGTTTAGTCCTTCAATACCCTTTGCGCTTTCCCAATCCACACTGCTTTCAAGGTCAATGTTTTTATCTGTGTTGTAATCATGAACAAAAAATCCTTGAGGACCCATCGCCAAACGTGGTATTATTCCTTTTTGTTTTACGCTAAAAATTAAATTTTCATGGGGTTTCAAGTGGTATTGCTCTCCAAATTTCAACATAAGATATTGTTGCCCGTTTATATAGGTGTATTCAATTCCTTCGGGAAGACTCTCTGTAATTAGTTCGCCAAAAATACTATTCCAATGTAAAGACCAAGCGCCTCCTTCCCATGTGTTTTCTGTGGGATTGGTAATGGAAAAAGTGACATCCATGTTGTTATTAGCTACATCAAAACTATTGATTGTAAACTGAACGGGTGTGATTTGTTTAGTTGGGGACTGACATTGTGTTAATACACTTATTGTAATCAGAAAAAGATAAACGTTGTTCATTTAAACTGTTTTTCTAAAAATAAGCAATAAAAAGGGAATTTAATTAATGGGTGTCACTTTAAAGGCTTTAATCGTCTCATTGGGCTCTATAATAGTAAAGCCTTCCCAAAAGCTAGGATCGTATTTGGTCAGATTTACGGGCAATAAACCAGGACCTTCCTCAGATTCTTCAAAGACTTCTTTACTGATGGGTAAGTTTTCAAATATAGCCAATTGGAATTTTTGAAATTGACGTGTTTTAATATCTAAATCCATTTTGAGTTGGTTTTGTTTATTCCGACCCTTGACAACTTTGTTTTTTTCTGTAATGACTAAAGGTCTTTTGAAACCGACCTCATTACTGTTTGAAAGTTCTAAATATTCTATTCCGTATTTTCCGTTTGAGGTTTTTTTAAATTGAAGAATGACCTCTTTCATGTCTTCTATAAAGGAAACACCTAGCAAATTAAAGTCTCGAATGTTTTGAATGTTTTTGTATTCTAAGCGGATTATGGTCATACGATCCGCATCTACATAAAGCTTTCCTGAAAAATCAGCATTGCCCTTAGGGATAAAGGTTAGTACATAAACAGGGACATCATTGATGTAGGTGAAATCTGAATGTTCAAAGTTATATTTATTCGATTCATTTATGATGGAAATGTTGAGATCATCATCTTTAAAAATACTGTTTTGCAAATTTTGAATCAAAGATTTTTTCGATATCAGAAAAGTCATTTTTCTTATATTGATCCTTTCCTCAGGTGTAAGTGTATCTTTTTCTTGGGTAGGGAAGTCATCCAAATCCAGTTTCCCACCGATAATCCCTGAACGTATTTTAAAATAGGAATCTTTTTTGATATTTTCCTTCAGAATTGTATCAAAAACCTGTTCAATACTTTCGAAAATGGCTGATGTTTTTTTGTCTTCCAATTCCAGTGCTTTTTCCAAATCAAACTTTTGATTTTCTTTACGATAATCTCCGTAAAGTGTTCCAGTAAGCTCCGTATACCAATCATTTTTTCTCGGAACTTTTTGTAAAGTACTGTCCCAAAAAGCCTGATTGAATTCTGAAATAGATGTTCGTTTAACAGCAACATCCAATAAAAGAAATTCTTCGGATCCGGTTTGTCTAAAAAACAGTTTCTTTTTTGTTAGCCCCAATTCGTATTTTTCTGGAATATCCTCTTTGATCTTTTTTAATATTTGACTGATGCTTAATTGTTTGTTACTCAGGATTACAGAATTTAATGCTATCGTCTTTGGGGAAAGATAAAATATACTGTCTTTGATGCTAGATAGAGGAAGGGTAAGTGTTTGATATCCCATACAGGAAATAAAAAGCGAATCTTTTAGCGCTTGTTCTGTTGAAAAACGCAAACGAAAAAGCCCTTCTTCATTAGATACCACACCACTTCCCGATTGGAGGTAGATGCTTGCATAAGGAATAGGATTTTGATCTAGGCTGTCTAAGACCAGTGCATTCAGCTCTTGGGCATAGTTTAAGCTACTCAAAAGGATTAGGTAGGTGATCAAAAAAGGCTTTGGATTCATTGGGCTAAAATATTAAAAATGAAGATTTAAGAGTTTCTAATTCTAAATTTAGTTTTTTTCAATGTTTCAAAAAAACAACCTATAACTTTTCCTGTAAACTTTTAATTTCATCACGAAAATTGGCTGCTTCAATAAAATCAAGAGATTTAGCGGCCTGTTCCATAGCTTTACGTAGTTCTCGAATTTTTTTCTCGATTTGAGGTTTGGTTAAGTAGCGATTTTTTTCTTCTGCTACTTTTCTGGCCTCCAATTCTTGTGCATGTGTAGCTACTGAATTTTTGGCAAGAGCACTATCTAAGGATTTATTTAAAGCCGTTGGAGTCATATTATGAGCTTTGTTATAGCTTGTTTGTTTTTCTCTGCGATAGTTGGTTTGGTCAATTGTTTTTTGCATGCTATTCGTTATTTTATCTGCATACATAATAGCCTTTCCATTAACATTTCTTGCTGCCCTTCCCACGGTTTGTGTCAAGGAGCGATTGGATCTTAGAAAGCCTTCTTTGTCCGCATCTAGAATAGCCACTAAAGAAACTTCTGGGAGGTCCAACCCTTCTCGTAATAAATTTACTCCGATCAAAACATCAAAGATTCCTTTTCTTAAATCCTGCATAATTTCGACACGCTCAAGGGTATCTACATCACTGTGAATATAGCGACAGCGAATTTGTGCTCTACTCAAATACTGGGTGAGTTCTTCTGCCATGCGCTTGGTAAGTGTAGTTACCAGTGTTCGTTCATCTTTCTCGGTACGTTTTTGAATTTCTTCCATCAAATCATCAATCTGATTTAAGCTAGGTCGAACTTCAATTATAGGATCTAATAAACCTGTTGGTCTGATAATTTGTTCTACGAAGGCACCTTCTGTTTTTTCTAATTCATAATCAGCTGGAGTAGCACTGACATACAATACCTGATTTTGTAGGGCTTCGAATTCTTCAAATTTCAAGGGTCTATTGTCCATGGCAGCGGGAAGTCTAAAACCGTATTCAACTAAGTTTTCTTTTCGACTTCGGTCGCCTCCATACATCGCATGAACCTGAGAGATAGTGACGTGACTTTCATCCACGATCATTAAAAAATCTTTAGGGAAATAATCCAATAAGCAGAAAGGACGTGTTCCAGGTGCACGACCGTCGAGATAACGAGAATAGTTTTCGATTCCTGAACAATACCCTAATTCACGAATCATTTCTAGATCAAATTCGGTACGTTCTTGTAAACGCTTGGCCTCTAGATGTTTTCCGATTTCTTTGAAATAGTCTACTTGCTTCACCATATCATCTTGTATTTGATGAATTGCATTTTGCATCACATCAGGTGAGGTCACAAAAATATTGGCAGGGTAAATATTGATTTGCACAAAATCTTCAAGTCGTGTATTGTCAATTGGATCAAAGGCTTCAATTCGTTCAATTTCATCTCCAAAAAAATGAATTTTAAATGCCGTATCAGCATAGCCAGGAAAGATATCAATGATATCCCCCAGAACTCTAAAATTACCTCTACCGAATTCTGCGGTAGTTCTAGAATATAGACTCTGAACTAAGCGGTGCATTAAATTTGTTCTAGAAATTTGTTGATCACGTTCTAGTGTAATCACATTTTTTTCAAACTCAGCTGGATTTCCAATTCCATACAAGCATGAAACTGAGGCTACCACAAGTACGTCCCTTCTTCCAGATAGTAAAGCTGAAGTAGTACTCAAACGCAGTTTTTCAATTTCTTCGTTAATGGATAAGTCCTTTTCTATATAAGTTCCGGTTGTTGGAATATAAGCTTCAGGTTGATAGTAGTCGTAATAGGATACAAAATACTCCACTGAATTGTTAGGAAAGAACTGTTTAAATTCTGAATACAATTGAGCTGCGAGGGTCTTGTTATGAGCCAAGACTAGGGTGGGGCGCTGGAGTTTTTCAATCGCATTGGCCATGGTAAACGTCTTCCCCGAACCTGTTACCCCTTGAAGGGTAACGAAAGGATCGTTGTTTTCAAACTGCGAAACAATTTCTTTGATTGCCTGAGGCTGGTCACCGGTTGGTTTAAAATCAGAAAAAAGTTGAAATTGCATGCCTTTGGTTGAGAAAACAAAAATACAAAATATACAGTGGAGATCAGTACTGCTTTTCTAGAGAATACTATAAATCTCTTCGCTTTAACAATCCATAGGAAGCCCAAATGAAAAGGGCAGACCATATCAATACGATCATCAGATTGAAAGCGGAAATTTCATAATCTTTGGTAAAACCTTCTCCTATTTGATCAGCAATATTTTGTATGGCGGAAAGTCTTGAAAAAGGCTCTTTAATTAGATTTCCCATTGCATTTAGAGGGAAAAAGACAATGACTTGTTCAGCACTAAGTTCCGGTATGATATCGGATAACTTCCATCTCATTAAACCATAAGCTATCCCCTCAAAAACTTGCCATAAAGCTAAAAATCCCAGTGCAAAAGCAGAACGTTTAATCAATATGGATAGGAATAAGCAAAAGGTAAAAAAACCAAATAATTTCACAGTATAGGCCAAAAGGTATTCTAAGTCTGAAAAAATAATTTGAAATTCGTTATAATCAGAATATATCCCTCCAAGAATCAAGCTAATTATAAATACCAGTAGAGTAGAGATAAAAACAAAAGCAAGTATGGCATAAAGTTTTGATTTTAAAAACTCTTCTTTACTTAAGCCATCAATCAGATTTTGTTTCAACGTTTTATAGCTGTATTCGTTTCCGATCATGGCTACAATGATAACAGCAAAAAAGATTTTTAATAAGGCTATCATAAACGTATTGAAATGCCAGATGTAAGGAAAGTTGAAAATACCTTGCTCAGCCAAATTGAATTTAATTGGTCCAATTTCTACATTAATAGTACTCAAAATAGCAATACTAAAGATGAGTAAAAAATAACTTAGAATCAGGATCCGAGAGGTCCTGTTGTGCCAAATTTTATAGAGTTCAATGGATAAAAGCCGCATGAATTAAGATTGGGTTAAGGATAAAAATTGATCTTCTAAGGAGGGCTTTTTCTTTGCCATATGTGTCACAAATATTTTTGCTGCAGCAAGTTTTTGTGAAAGTTCCTCTGCTTCCATGTCAGCATTTAAATAACCAATTAAGTCTCCTTTTTCTTCTTTAATGGATTGAATTTGGGGGATTTTCTCCAAAACACTTTTTAGCTTTTGAGGGTCCTTCGCTCTTAGCTGAAAATAACCAAACGATTGACTGATCTGATCTACTGGACCTTCGTAAAATTTTACGCCATTTTTTAATACGATTACATGATTGCAGACTTTTTCAACTTCATCTAGAAGATGGGAAGCCAATAGGATCGTAGTTCCTTTTTCTGCGATTTTAACAATAAGTTTTCTGATCTGATGAATTCCTTCAGGATCTAAACCGTTTGTGGGTTCATCCAGAATAAGAAGTTCAGGATCGTTAACCAGAGCTGCAGCTATGGCAAGTCGTTGCTTCATTCCGAGAGAGTAGGTGCGGAATTTACTATTCCTTCTGTCCCATAATCCAACCAGTTCTAATTTGTCTTGAATTTTTTCTGTTTTACATTGTTTGATTTTGCAAATGAGTTTTAAATTCTGCAATGCAGTCATGTAAGGGTAGAAATTAGGACGTTCAATAATTGCACCTATTTTCTTTAGTGCTTGGTGGGTAGAAAGTTTACCTCCATACCATTGAAAACTTCCTTTGCTAGGGTTAATGACGTTAAGCACCATCCCGAGTGTAGTTGATTTGCCACTTCCGTTTGGGCCAAGTAGTCCATAAATATTACCCTTTTTAAGCGTAATAGAAAGTTGATCTACTGCTTTAAGGCTTCCGTAGTTTTTACTTAATTGATCTAATTGAAGAAGGGTTTGCTCCATTGTTTACATAACGAATTAGGGACTGATTTGTTACATAAAAGATAGTACATTTGAATAAAAAAGGATATGGCAGAAAAATTAATTTCAAAAAAAAAGCCGTTTTATCCAATTTCTACAGCGCTTTCTCAATTTTTGAAAGCCTATGATCGTTGGATTACAACTCCTATATTGTATGAGGATTTGCTTCGATTTGCTGGTTCAGTTGCAGTTTATGACAAGAATGATGAGGATAGTCTTTGGGTTAGAGTATATTATTCTGACAGTGAGAGACGAGAGATAGATTACAACCTCAAAAAAATATATACACTTTTACATTCCGATGGAAATGAATCTGGAATTCCGTATTTAAATGTTGATGCCATAGACTATTGTACTTTCGGGAACTCCAAACCTTTTCGAATCAAGATTAGAAATATTCTAAATGATAATTTCACCTATTATTACATCAAAAAAACAGACGCTTCAAGGGTCTATGGTTTGGAATTGGAGCACATGCTTTCTCCTTACAATTTAAATTTTCTTGTTAATGATAGCACTTTAATTGAGGAGCATATTGCAGGAATACCGGGTGATCTTTTTATTAAAGATTTTTTGCCCAAATGTTCAGACGGAGAAAAAGCACAAATAGCAAAGGAATATGTCAAATTTAATGAACGCAGTATGATTCGTTTATTGGGTGATATGCGGGCGTATAATTATGTAGTTGTTCCTACGCATGATTTTGATCAAGTAGTTTATAAAATCAGACCGATCGATTTTGATCAGCAGTCTTTTGAGGGAAAACTCAGTGTTTACCGCCCTCAATTTTTTAAAGAAAACAAGGCTCTGATGGATTTGGTTCGAGCTAAACTAAATCAAAACTCAATTAATCAGTATAAAGTTGAAGAACGTTCAATTGTAGCTAGAAGAATCATCAGTTCAGGAAATCGTTTGAAGAAATTAATTTCAATAATGCAGTCTGAGATCCTCACTAACAAAGAAAATTTAGTACGACTAAGAGAGGAAATTTTCAAATTTACCAGAGACAATGCTTTTAAGGAAAGTAAATCAATGGGAGATATTATGCATGCTTCTCTACATTTTGTAAGAAACCACTACGAAAAAGTAGATATGCACGATTTATTTTAGTAAAATTCGTTTTCGTCATAATCGTCTGTATCTTCCTCTTCAAAGTCTCCTTCGTGATCTTCTCCCTCAGAATTTTGACTTTCAAATATTTTTTCTGGAGCTTCCTCAGGGACATCGCCTTGAGCATGGATTAAGTTTGGATATATTGTACCCACTACAAGTTCACCTACTTCCATTAACTCTACGAAAAAGGTCCAAAGATTTAGAAAATCATATACATAAATCAGCTGATGTTGAGTAGCAGAGATAATTGTATTTAACTCTTTGTCTTGGAAACTTTCCTGTGAAATATCCATTGCTTCTAAAGGAAGTTCTTCTCCTTGTTCCCAATTTTCGTTTGAAAGATAGAATGAAGCCATTTCATTTCCTAAAAAGCCAAAAGCTTGAGTGATGGCATGATGAAGATCTTCAAAGGTTGCTGTATCTTCAATTTCAATATCTCTTAAGACATCTTCTTTGACATCTAAAATAATTCTAAGCCTATAAATCATGATTTTCTTTTAATGACGAATAATAAAAAACTTTGTGCTCCAAAAAGAAGTGCGGCTAAGACGAGGTGTAAAGGTTGGGAAGAAAAGGGAAAATCAAAATAATACATCCAAATTCCAGTGAAAATTTCTAGTCCAATAAGGACAATAATTCCTTTAAAGACTAATGGGATGGTATTATTTTTATAAAATAAATATCCCCAATATGCATGGATAATAAAAACTATTAAAGAGAAACTTCGATGAATGTAAAATAAAAAAGGTGCGTCAGAAAGCCATGTTGAAGCTTGCATGAGGTTAAGCCGATGCATCTGCTCGTCAACATATTGTCTTACTTGAGTACCCATACCGATTTGAATGAGACTAAGCAAAAGAGCGATTAAAGCCATTGCCTTAAATTGTTTTAGCTGTAACAGTTGAGTTTGGATTTTTTGATCCCTACTGAGTAAGTATACGAGTAGTAAAACAATCAATAAAGCCATTGCCATATGGATGGTAATCTTAAATGGTAAGAGATTAGAATCGACCACAGTTTTCCCTAACCATCCCTGAAAGCCCATTCCTAAAACAACTAGAAACGCTCCAATAGGGGCTATAGGATCTGATTTTAATCGTCCAAGGGCACTGACAAAGAGGAGTAAGGTTGCTAAACCAGCCAAAGCACCTAACAATCTATTGATAAACTCAATCCAAGTATGCGTTGGGTTGAAAAGAGCATAGTCGTGTTTTGTATAGGGTTCCCAATTCGATTCTTGATAATTATTTTTGGATATAAAATCTTTAGCTGCAACACGTAAACTTTCAGACACAATGATTACTTGTCCGTTTTGATATCTATGATTGGGTTTCCAATCCAGTTGAGCTCGCTCGGTAGGAGGGATTAGATAACCAAAGCATTTTGGCCAATCTGGGCATCCCATTCCACTTCCTGTCATACGAACAACAGAGCCTGCAGCGATTACAAGATAGACCAAGATAAGACTGGCTACTAAAAAAGGTTTATACAGTTTTTTCATGTGGACCTAAGTTCAGTTTTTTCCCTTCTAGCTTCATGCGTTCAAAAGCAGCTTCAAATTCGTTTGGAATTTCTCCTTCTAAAATAGCCTCTTTAATAGCCTCTTTAATTATTCCAATTTGCCGACAAGGTTTAATGGCAAAGTAGTTCATTATGGCTTCGCCACTAACAGGTGGCTGAAAATTTCTAAGTTGATCTTTTTCTTCTACGACTTCAATTTTTTGACGTACTATTTTGAAGTTGTTGTGGTATCGTTCAAAGCGTACGGAATTTTTGGTTGTAATATCGGCTTCACAGAGGGTGATCAAATCGTCAATATCAGTTCCTGAATCATAGACAAGTCTTCGGATGGCTGAATCGGTTACTTGCTCTTCTGCGATCACTATTGGTCGTGAACTCATCATTACCATTTTCTGAACGTATTTCATTTTTTCATTTAAAGGCATTTTGAGCCTTTTGAAAATTTTATAAACCATTTTAGAACCTACAAATTCATGATTGTGAAAAGTCCAGCCCACAGGCGGTTTGAATCTTTTGGTTGGAGCTTTGCCAATATCGTGGAGCAATGCTGCCCAGCGTAGCCATAAGTTTTCGCTATTAGGGCAAAGATTATCTACCACCTCTAAGGTGTGATAAAAATTGTCTTTATGGCGTTGTCCTTCAATTTCTTCTACACCTTTAAGTGCGATCAGTTCGGGTAAGATATATTGTAAAAGTCCTGTTTTTTCTAGAAGTGTAAATCCAATTGAGGGCTTTTCGGTAGATAGAATTTTGTGGAGTTCTTCTACGATACGTTCGTTAGTAATGATTTTTATTCTAGAGGCATTTTGAGCAATGGATTCCAGTGATTGTTTCTCTATGGTGAAGTTGAGTTGATTCGCGAATCGAATGGCACGAAGCATTCGCAAAGGATCATCTGAAAAAGTAATGTTGGGATCTAGTGGTGTTCTTAAAATTTTATTTTCTAGATCTTCTAATCCTTTAAAAGGATCTAAGAAAGCACCAAAATTATTTGTATTGAGACTAATTGCAAGGGCATTGATTGTAAAATCACGTCGGTTTTGATCGTCTTCAAGGCTTCCTGGAGTCACTTTAGGGTTTCTGCTATCTGAAGTGTAAGATTCTTTTCTTGCTCCAACAAATTCAATGTCAATTCCATCCCAGTGAATCATTGCAGTGCCATAGGTTTTAAAAATCTGAACTGTATTTGCTCCTTTTAGTTTTTTTTGAACGGCTTGTGCTAATTCAATTCCAGATCCTATGGCAACAATATCAATGTCTTTTTTTTGTGTTCTGCCTAGAAGATGATCTCGAACAAAACCTCCGATGACATAAGCTTCTATTTCCAATTCTTTAGCAGTCTCATTTAAAATAGTAAAGAGAGGTGCTTTGAGGGTTTCAGAAAAATCGATATGAGTTTTCACTGACGTAGAATTTGGATTTGATCTTTGGTGTCAATTCTGACCACTTGTGAGGGTTGGTTGTTTTGGATATCTGTATTTGTCGTCAAAGGTACTATATAGTCCACTCCCTCCAATACCTCTGGCGCAATTGCATCAAATGATGATGGGGTTGGAGCACCACTAATGTTTGCTGAAGTAGAAACAATGGGTTTGCCAAAACGCGAAATCACTTCTTGATTGAAAGCATACGCTGAAACTCGGATTCCAATACTGAAGTCAGTTCCTAATAAATTTTTCGCAAAACCAATTCCTTTAGGATAAATAATAGTTGTAGGTCTTTTGCTATTTAAAAAGGAATAAGCTTTTTTGGGGATGCTTTCTACATACTCTTGCAGCATCTCCAAAGAGTTAACTAAAACGATTAATGCTTTATGATCCGCCCTTTGTTTAAGGCGGTATATTTTTTCTACTACTTCATAATCCGTTGCATCACCACCTATTCCCCAAACAGTGTCGGTAGGATAAAGGATTAGTTTCTTTTGATTTAAAGCGGCTACGGTTTCATCAATCATTGGATGATGTTTTCATAAAACTATTTTAAACGGCTACACTGTGATCTCGAAGCGCTTCGTTTAGTGAGGTTTTCTTGTCAGTACTTTCTTTTCTTTGACCAATGATAAGCGCACAAGGAACTTGAAAGTCTCCAGCAGGGAATGTTTTGGTATAACTACCAGGGATCACAACAGAGCGAGGAGGAACAAAACCTTTTCTTTCTATCGCTTCAGCACCTGTCACATCAATGATTTTGGTAGAGGCTGTCAGGACGACATTAGCGCCCAATACGGCTTCTTTTCCTACACGAACTCCTTCTACAACGATACTACGAGAACCTAGAAAGGCGTTGTCTTCTATGATTACTGGAGCAGCTTGAAGTGGTTCAAGAACACCTCCAATGCCAACACCTCCACTTAAGTGAACATTTTTTCCAATTTGAGCACAACTACCAACAGTAGCCCATGTATCTACCATAGTACCTTCGTCTACGTAAGCTCCTATATTGACATAACTTGGCATAAGGATTACTCCTTTAGAAAGATAAGCTCCGTGTCGAGCTACAGCATGAGGGACTACCCGGATTCCTTTTTCTTTATAGCCTCTTTTAAGTGGCATTTTATCATGAAATTCAAGTGGCCCTGCTTCAAGAGTTTCCATTTTTTGAATAGGGAAATATAATACCACTGCTTTTTTTACCCATTCGTTTACTTGCCATCCGTTTTCAGTTGGTTCTGCTACTCGGAGGGTACCATTATCAAGTTGAGAAATTACTGTTCGTATTGCATTTTGGGTTTCAGTTTGTTCAAGTAACCCTCTGTCTTCCCAAGCTGCTTCAATCACTTTTTGCATGTTATTTTTTTTGCAAAGGTAAAGAATTCATAGGGATTGGATTAGAGTAAATCCTGTCGAAAAAGTATATTTGTCAAAAAAAAGATGGGTTGCTTGGTAGGCATAGACTTTGGATCCAAAAGAACGGGACTATCTTGTACAGATCCTAACCAGATGATCGCTAGTGGTTTGAACAATCTTCCAACAGAAGAAGTGCTTCCTTTTCTGAAGCGTTACTGTCAGAAAGAAGTTGTTGAGGCTTTTGTGGTAGGTCAGCCATTACAAAAAGACGGCTTGCCTTCAGCTGTAGAATCTCAGATCTTGGAGTTTATTGAAACACTAAAACAGAATTTCCCCAATCAAAAAATTGAACGGTACGATGAACGATTCACTTCTAAAATGGCAGTAAAATCCATGATAGAGGGGGGATTGAAGAAAAAAAAGCGAGCAGATAAAGGTATGATCGATCAAGTGAGTGCCACCCTAATTCTTCAGTCTTTTTTAGATTTTAAAACAAATAGCTTATGATAAGGCCTATAGTCGCTTATGGAGCACCAGTATTGAAAATCAAGGCAACTGAAATTGATCAGGAATACTCAAATTTATCATCGTTAATTGAAGACATGTGGGAAACCATGTATGCCTCTCATGGTGTTGGGCTTGCTGCCCCTCAAATTGGTTTACCTATTCGTCTTTTTGTAATAGATGCAGCGCCATTTGCTGAAGATGATGAATTAGAATCTGAAGAGATTCTTGAATTAAAGTCTTTTAAAAAAGTATTTATAAATCCCAAAATGGTTAGTGAGGAAGGTGAAAAATGGACTTTTAATGAAGGCTGTTTAAGTATTCCTGATATTCGTGAAGATGTAGATCGACATGAAAACATTACAATTGAATTTTTTGATGAAAATTTCAAAAAACAAATCCTAACCTTAAACGGGTTACCTGCGCGAGTAGTTCAGCATGAGTATGATCATATCGAAGGAATTTTGTTCACTGATCATCTTTCGTCCCTGAAAAGACGGCTTATAAAAAATAAATTAACTGCAATTTCAAAAGGAGCCATCAGTGTCGATTATCCAATGAAATTTCCTAATAAATTAAAACGCAAATAATGGATCTTACAAAAATAATTGCTGTTTCTGGTCGTCCAGGCTTATATGAGATGCAAACTCAAACTAGGGGTGGGGTAGTTGCTACTTCCTTAGTAGATGGTAAAAGAATTACAACCAGTCTGAATTCACAAATTAGTATACTCAGTGATATTCAAATTTATTGTATTGGGGAAGAAGTTCCTCTTACGAGTATTTTTGAAAAGATGTTAGCCTACGAATCTGGTGCAGTGACACGTGTAAGTCCTAAATCTTCAGCAATAGAACTAGAAGGGTATTTCTTTGAAATTTTAGAGAATTATGATGAAGATCGAGTTTATCCTAGTGATATCAAAAAGATCATGCAGTGGTACAATCTATTGTTGTCCAAAAATCTTATAGCACCACCTTCTTCAGATGAAGATAAACCAACGGAGGATGTCAATCCATTGACAGAAACAAGTTCAGAAAAATGAATTCCAGAGAAGCCAAATTAGAGGCATTTGGTCGTTTGTTAGATATAATGGAGGATCTGAGGGCAAAATGTCCTTGGGATCAAAAGCAAACCTTTGAGAGTTTAAGAGATTTAACTATTGAGGAAACTTATGAGTTGGGTGATGCTATCTTAGATCATGATTTTTCAGAAATAAAAAAAGAACTGGGAGATTTGCTTTTGCATATCGTATTCTATGCCAAATTAGGAAGCGAAGTTCAGCAATTTGATATAGCAGATGTAGCAAATGAAATTTGTGAAAAGTTAATTTTTAGACATCCTCATATTTACGGTTCGGTTACTGTTAAAGACGAAGATGAGGTCAAAAGAAATTGGGAAGCATTAAAACTGAAAGAAGGAAAAACTAGTGTTTTAGAAGGAGTTCCAAAAGGACTACCCGCATTGATTAAAGCACAACGAATGCAACAAAAAGCTGCAGGCGTAGGTTTTGATTGGGAAGACAAGAAACAAGTTTGGGATAAGTTTCAAGAAGAACTTTCTGAACTAGAGCATGCGTTAGTATCTGACGATCAAGATTCTATAGAAGATGAATTTGGTGATGTACTATTTTCGTTGATCAATTATGCTCGGTTTATAAAAGTTAATCCGGAAACAGCCCTAGAGCGTACCAATAAAAAATTCATTCAACGCTTTCAGTACATTGAGGTACAAGCAAAAAAAAGCGACAGATCCATTGAGGAACTATCGCTTATTGAGATGGAAAAGTATTGGCAAGAAGCCAAAAATCAAACTTCTTCAGATTCTTGATTCGAATCTTTTTCAGCTTGTTCACTTTGCTGTTTAGCAAGTTTTAATTGCGCATTTTTAATCTGTTTTAAGCGAATGTACTCTTCTTGAGTTTTATCGATTTTTGTTTGACAGCTTTTGATTTGTTTTTCTACATTTTTGAAAAGGGGATTTTCAGAACTGGACTGACTGAAGAATTCTAAGTTATTTTCCAATTGTGTACGTTCTGTTTTTAAACGACTCAATGTAGTTTTTATATCATTTAACTGTTTTTGAAGCTTTTCAGGATTGTTTTGAAGTAAAAGTGAATTAAGCCCTAACAATACTTCTTTTTGAGTTTTGTCATCCAACTTAATATTGCTGACTATTTTAGTTAAACTAGAAGAAAACTCTTTGTTTAGGTCAATTTCAGTCTGTCCACCAATTTTAACGATGGCATTCCAATTTTCCCATTGTGCATTCAATTCAGTTTGAAGGGTTTCGGGATCATCCGAAAATTGAGTTGTTTTTAATTGCTCAAGAAACGTTCTTTTTTCGTTCAGAATAGCTTCTTGTTCCTCAGATAATCTTTGATAACCAGACTTGATACGATCAAAAAACACTTTGTGAATTTCAGAGAATTCAGACCACAGCTTGTTATCTAATTTTCTGGGAACAAAGCCGATACTTTTCCAGTCCTTCTGAAGGTTTTTCATTTCTTGAACTTTAGAATCCCATTCTGGACTATCTAAAATTTCTTTAGACCGAGTAATAAATGCTTTTTTAGCATTAATATTTTGATTGTATTCTTGTTTTTGATTTTTATAAAAAATATTTTTTTCATGCATAAATGCCCTTCCAACATCTCTGAATCTTTGCCAGCTAATTTTACTTTCTTTTGAAGGGACTTGACCTATAGTCTTAAATGTTTCACGAAGTTGATTGAACTTTTTTAAAGCATTTTGCCAACCATTATGATTTTCCGGCTTGTTTTCAACAAGAATTTCCATTTCCTTGAGTAGGGCATTTTTTTTCTCAAGGTTTTCCTTCATTGCACCAGCAATATCTTTTTGATATTCTTGTCTTCTAGCCTGTATTATTTTTGTAGCATCCTGGAAACGTTTCCATAGATCTTCGCGATGCTCTTTCGCTACGGGTCCAAGATCATTTTTCCATAACTGATGTAATGTATTAAGATCTCTACTAGCTTGAATTATATCAGGAACATCTTTAAGAGCCTCTGTTCTTTCTATGATTTTTAATTTTTCCTCATAGTTGTGTTTGTAGTCAAGCTCTCTTAGCTCTCTGTTTAGGTGGAGAAAGTCGTAAAACCGCTCTACATGGTGTTTGAATGTTTCCCATAGATTATGATTATCTGCACGTGATACGGGTCCGGTACTATACCAACTTTCTTGAAGTGTTCGGAAAGTTTTGTAAATGGTATTTATGTTCTGATCAGCACCAATTAAACTTTTTATTTCCTCAATAATCGCCTTTTTTCGTTCTAGGTTTACCTTGTACGAAGCCTGCTGATCTTTGTAATGGGAGCGTCTTTTTGTACGATACTCAAATCCAATCTGGTCAAATGATTTTTTGTATTCTGGTTTGTAGAAAAAGTCAATTTCATTACCCCCTTCTTCAACAAAAGTTTTTTTATTGGCCTCTACGTCAGCATGAAATTTATTTTCAAAAATAGTACCTACAGCCTGTATTTGAGAATGATTTTTCAGCCACTGGTCACTTGTACATAGTTCTTTGTAAACTTCGATGAGTTCATCGATGCTAAATTTTGAATAATCTACTGGCTCCTCTTGAGTTTCATCAGTATTGAGTTCCGTTGTTTTCTCCTTCTTTTCAGCTACAGGGACTTCATTAGCTTCTTTAGGAGTTGTAGGCTCTTGTGATTTTTCAGGTGGAGCTATTCCTTCTTTAGTAGTTGGAATGTTTTGCGGCTCATCTTGTTCCTCCGCACTAGGTTTTTGGTTATTATCTTCCATTTTTGAGTTTGGTATGAATACAAATAATATACATTTTTTTTAATTCTAAAAATAGAATCATTCAAAATTGCTTTATTGGTTCCAAAGTTCCCAAGATTTTTCAGCTTGGTAAACGAGCATTTGGTAACCGTTTAGAGTTTGAGCCCCTTGCTTTTCCCCGTTTTTCATAAAACGAGTTTGACTTGGATTATAGATCAAGTCAAAAAGCAAATGATTTGAATGGAGTAAGTCGTAGGGAATAGGGGGTGCCATTTCAATATTTGGAAAAGTTCCAACTGGGGTCGAGTTGACAATAAGTTGAACAGCATCGATTCTTTTGGCATCCAAATCCTGATATCCATATTGACCTTGACGCGGAACTCGTGAAACAAAAATCACTTCACAGCCCATTTTTTCTAGTGCATAGCGAACTGCTCCTGAGGCTCCTCCAGTACCTAAAATAAGCGCTTTTTTAGGGAGGTTTTTTGTTTTTTCTCGAAGTGCTTTTTCAAAACCGGTATGATCGGTGTTGTGTCCTATGGAGTTCCCTTGTTTATCCCAAAGAATTGTGTTTACCGCTCCAATGGCTTTCGCTTCTTCTGATAGCCGATCTAAATATGGAATAATTGCTTTTTTATAGGGGATAGTTACATTCAGCCCTTGTAAGGTGGGATTTTTCTTTTTGATTCCCACAAATTCCTCAATTTTATCCAGATCAAAATTGACATAGCTGTGGTTACTCAGATGCTCTTTTTCAAATTTTTCAGAGAAATATGCACGTGAAAAAGAATAATCGATATTCTTGCCAATAAGCCCAAAAAGTTTAGGATGTTCTTCTTTTGTCATAATAATCCAATAAAAATAACAGAGCTGCCCCTATTAGGAATGCCAAAAGTACAGCATAGGTATTGAACTCTTCAAATTTTGGAAGATAATAATGATAGCTGCTAAATTCTGGAGTTCCTAAACTGTTTGTGAGTAATTTGCCATTTGCATCGTAGATATATTGTTTTTCTTTCCAGGGATAGACCAACTGGATTGTCCCTGCAATAAATCCAATGATACTTACGAGGGTGTAATTCGGATATTTCTCTAAAACCCATTTGATGAGGTTAGAAAACAGAATAAGACCGCTCAATGAACCCGATGCAAAAACGATCATAATCAAAAGTAACCGACTGGTCAAGGGATCTTGGAGTGCTTGAAAATCAAAAATGAGTAGTCCTGAGAGTACTTTAAATAAGGCATTGACAGCATCTACCAAAAGCAATTTGTAATTCCCAAGTACCAAAAGCAGAAACGAACCAGACAAACCAGGGATGGTCATTCCAGACACACTAATCATTCCACAAAAAAAGACAAAAAGAAAATGGTCGTTTTCAGCGATAGGTTTAGCTAAACTGATCCCCAAACCAACAATAAAACTTAGAATTAAAATTACCAGAAGCTTTGAATTCCATTGAGGAACTTGGAGGATTACCAAATAAAGTGAGGCAACAATCATTCCTAAAAATGCGCCTAAAACAACCGCTT
>JAFMMH010000085.1 GCA_017851655.1 Flavobacteriaceae bacterium | reverse complement strand
TACTTAAAAAGTCATCCTGGCAACTTATAATTGCCGAAGCAAACATAAATCCACCTACAATTTTAAATAATATCTTCTTCATTTTCATCATGTTTAATTAAAAGGTTATTTGTATTCCGGTTATAATTGTCTTAAGCAATGGGTAAGCACCTCCATTATTTACGGCACCACCACCTGCATTCCTAGTGTTATTCACATCTGCTCCTGATTGAAGAACTTCAGGGTCAAATGGGAAGTCAGTAATAGTGATTAAGTTTGTTCCAGTTACAGAAAGACGAATACTTTCTGCATTGATTTTACTTGTAATTGCATCACTAAAGTTGTATCCAATCTCAAGTGTTTTTAATCTGATAAAGTCACGAGTAATTAAAGCATAGTCTGTCTGACCTGAATACCACTGATCACCACGATCCGCTAATCGGGGATAAGGTGCATTTGGATTATCCAAAGACCAAGCTCTATCGTAAACATCACGCTGAACATTAGCTAAAGTTCCTGACATGAAGCTCCACTCATAAGAGTTATAACCTCCTGCAGCACCATTCCAGTACATGTTCATATCAAAGTTTTTGTAAGTCATTGATGTATTGAAACCAAACTGCGTATCTGCAAATGCGCTTCCACCCACTCGAGTTCTATCTGCTGGAGTAATTTTTCCATCACCATTGATATCATTTACTCGTGCATCTCCAGGTTTTAGTAATGGAGCAACCGCGCTATAATCAAGTGATTCTGAATCGATTTCTGCTTGTGAACGAAAAACTCCTGCAAACTCATAACGTAATGGTCTTCCAATTTCACCTCCTGTTTCTCTTTGCCAAGGACGATCCGCTAAATCAGGTTCGTCTACAAAAATCAATTTGTTGTTAGAGTCACTTACATTAAAGGTGAAATTATAGGTTAATCCTGAATTGGTTTCACCATTTAATCCTGCAGATATTTCAAAACCAGTGTTTTCAAATTCCCCAATATTTTGTGCTGGTGGTGTAATACCACTATAAGAAGGAAGTGTTTTGTTTGGTAATGTTAAGATATCTTCTCTTAAGTTTCTAAAGTATTCAAATCCAAAAGAAAGGCGATTATTAACTGCACGTAAATCAAATCCTATGTTAGAGGATGTTTGCGTTTCCCATGTAATACTTGGATTAGGCACCTTAGTTTCATATGCTGTTGTATAGACACCTCCTAAACTTGTAGCAGAGAATCCATAAGAAGCTAAAAATTGGAATGGAGCAACGTTGTCATTACCCAATTGTCCCCAAGATCCTTTTAGTTTAAAATAATCTAAGAAGCCAAGTCCATCGCCAAAGAATGATTCTTCAGATAAAACCCAACCAGCAGAAACCCCTGGGAAAAATCCATAACGAGTATCTTCTGGGAAGAGGTAAGAACCATCATATCGGAACAATACCTCTAAGAGATACTTTTCTTGATAATTGTAATTCACACGACCATAATAATTGAGTCGTGCAACTTCATAACCAGTTCCTTGACTAAATTGACCGTCTTGTCCTCCAAAGCTTAACTGATCTAAATCATTTGAAAGGAAAAATCTTTTGAAAGCTCTCATATAACTTTGTTCTGATTCTTCACGAGTGATACCCCCAAGAACCTTAAGATAATGGTCTCCTAAATCTACTTCGTAAGAAGCGTTAAGTGTTGCTGTAATGTCAGTAAGTGTTGTGTGGTCTTGTGTTAAACTTGGATCACCAGGACCTCTGTCAGCAGCTGTTAAACCAGAAGAGTTTTTATTGATTCCATCCCAAGTATACAATTGCCATGGACGTTGCCATAGTTTTTGATCAAAGTTCATTTTGTCATAAGACACATTACCTCGAATCAAAAGACCTTCAACACCGGGAACTTTAAAGTTCACACCGATATTACTTTGAACGAAGTTGGTACTTCTATTGTTATAACCTGGCTCATCAGTAACACGAATAGCAGGGTTATTTCCGTTTTCGATGTCTGGACCGTATTCTCCCGTTGGCCAGTATGCTGGAAACCATGGATACTGACGAACTAAGTCGTTAAACACTGAAGAAGGTGGATTAGTTGATGTAAGGTTTTCTTCTTGTCTTGAATACAAACCGACATCTACACTTAAAAAGTCATTGATTTTAGCATCTAGATTTAAACGCAAGTCATACTGTGTGAAGCCTTTCGGTGCATTTTTAAAGTTTACATCTTGACGAAGATATCCTGCTGAAGCTAGATAGGTTACGTTTTCATCACCACCAGAGATTTGAACATTCTGACGTGTGGTCGGTGCGTTCTTTCTCTGTACTTCTTCCATCCAATCTGTATCAGGGTAGTTCCAAAGATCTGTCCCCGCATTGGTATTTTGAATTCTATCTGAAGAATAAGTTGGGTTTAAAACCTCCCCATTAGGTCTTGTAAAAGGTTGGCCTCTAACAGCATTTGCTGAAGTCCATTCATCCACAGGAAGTTTGTATACATTTAATAGGTTCACTAAGTCCATATACTCAGCACCAGTGAGCATTTCTGGGACTGTAGTAAAGTTTTGCCAACCATAGTTGGAAGTGATTTTTACTTTTGCTTTTCCTTCTTTACCTCTTTTAGTTGTAATAAGGATAACTCCATTTGCTGCTCGAGCTCCGTAAATTGCTGCAGATGCATCTTTAAGTACCGAAATACTTTCAATGTCTGCTGGATTAATACGCGCTAAACCACCTGCTCTGTTTGGTATACCGTCTATTACGATAAGCGCAGAAGAGTTGTTAAATGTATTCGTACCACGAACACGAATTGCAGGATTGTCTGCACCTGGTGCACCATTTCCTGTATCAATATATAAACCAGCAACTTTACCTGCAAGTGCAGTTCCTAAGTTAGGGGAAGATGACTTTTCGAGATCTTCTCCACCGATGGTTGCAATAGAACCAGTCAGCGTTGCTTTTCGTTGAGTCCCATACCCTGTGACTACAACTTCATCCAACTCATCTGATCCAGATTCCATCGTTATGACAAATGAATCTGAGTTTGCAGAAATTTCTTGAGTCAAAAATCCTAAGTAAGAGATTTCAATTGTAGCGTTTTCGTCAGAAACTGAGAGGGTAAAGTTTCCATCAAAGTCGGTGGTTGTTCCATTGGAAGTTCCTTTTTCGACGATTGTTACCCCTGGTAGTGGACCTGTCTCATCCGAAACAGAACCAGAAATTGATTTTTGGGAGTAAGCAGTGCTTATCAGAAGGATGAAAAGCAATGAGAAAAACCCTTTCAAATCAAGTTTAAATTTTTGTTTAAATTTCATATTCTTTGGTGTATAATTAATAATAAAAACGATTAACCAAATCAAAAATGCGTTTTGCAACATTTTTATTCAGTAAAAACATTTTTAACTTGAAATAAAATTATCAAAATTTTAACAATCTCAAGTAAAATCTCTTTTTTTTTTCAGTTTTAAATCAAAAAATCAGTTTTAACCCCATGTTATCTCCTCTTTTTTAAAACGTTAAACATTTTATTTTTTTTTTAAAACATTTGTTTTTAATATGTTTTTACAAGTAGCAATCAATAATTCCACAACATCATGACTGAATTGATGATCAGATTATCAAATATTTCATTTTTTTATTAAGGGTTTCGTAATTTCTTTTCTAAATTGTCATTTAATCTTTTGATGAAAACAGAAACTAAATTGAAAATTTCAACATTATTTATCGTTATTCTTCTTTTAGGAAGTCCATTTTTTCTCCAGGCGCAAAATAATTATGTGGAAAGTTTAGCTGGTCCTGATTTTACTCTTCCGATGCAATTTATTTCAGGTGGTTCTTTTAAAATGGGAAGTCCTAAAACAGAGTTAGGACATTTTGGAGATGAAAGCCCCCAGCACATTGTTACAGTTAATGATTTTTGGATTGGTCAGTTTGAGATCACATGGGATCTGTATAATTTATTTGTGAGTAGGGAGTTAGATGCTCAGCAAAAGATAAAGTCATCTGACTCAGAAGTTCAAATTGATGTAGATGCCGTTTCTGGTGCTACCACACCTTATGTTGAAATGAGTTTTGGAATGGGAATCGATAATTTCCCTGCGATATGTATGACCCAACTAGCTGCAGTAAAATTTTGCGAATGGTTATCTGCTATGACAGGTCATTTTTATCGCCTGCCTACTGAAGCAGAATGGGAATATGCCTGTAGAGCGGGATCAGAGTCCGCCTATAGTTTTGGCGAGGATATTGGCCAGCTTTCCGAATTTGCTTGGTATGCTGAAAACAGTAATGACAAGTATCAGAAGGTTGGTACTAAAAAGCCCAATGCTTGGGGCTTATATGACATGCATGGAAATGTAGCAGAATGGACTTTAGATCAGTATATCCCTACTGCCTATGGTGCACGTACTAATGGAGTGAACAATCCCTTGGAAGCGGGAGAAAAGGTATATCCTAAAACGGTTCGAGGGGGCTCTTGGATGGACAAACCAAACCGTTTGCGGTCTGCTGCCAGAAGACCTTCTTCCAAGCAATGGAAAAAACGCGATCCACAGATTCCAAAAAGTAAATGGTGGCATACCGACGCCCCTTTTGTAGGGTTTCGTGTGGTTAGACCCTTGATTACCCCTACTGAGGAAGAACAGAAAAAATATTGGAAATACGAATCAACTCAATAAATTTTAAATCATGAAAAACAAAAAAAACGAAAATAAAAGCCAATCTCGACGAGATTTTGTGCAAAAGACTGCAATGGCAACTGGAGCCTTCTTAACTGTGCCTATGGGTGTAGAAAGTATGGCGCGAGTTCATGGAGAACAAAAATTAAAACTAGCCCTTGTTGGATGTGGAGGTAGAGGCTCTGGAGCAGCAGTTCAAGCCCTTACAGCAGATGAAAATGTAGAACTCGTAGCGATGGCAGATGCTTTTGCAGATAGAATCGATCGAAGTTTAAAGGGAATTCAAGAGCATTTTGATGGAGAGAAAAAAATTGATGTCAAAGAGAAAAACCGTTTTGTAGGATTTGATGCGTATAAAAAGGCAATAGATCTTGCAGATGTAGTTATATTGACCACACCTCCGGGATTTAGACCGTATCATTTCGAATACGCAATTGCTAATGACAAGCATGTATTCATGGAAAAGCCTGTAGCAACAGATCCGGTGGGGATTCGAAAAGTTTTAGAAACTGCTAAAATTGCAAAAGCAAAAAAATTAAATGTGGTTGTTGGTTTGCAAAGACATTACCAATCTAAATATATTGATTTAAAGCAACGTATCGATGCGGGTGCAATTGGAAAAATAAGAAGCGGACAAGTCTATTGGAATGATGCGGGAGTCTGGGTTAAGAAACGTCAAGCAGGACAATCTGAATTGGAATATCAAATGCGTAATTGGTATTATTTTAATTGGTTGTGTGGAGACCATATCCTAGAGCAACACATTCACAATATTGATGTCGCAAACTGGTTTATTGGAGATTATCCAGTATCTGCTCAGGGAATGGGAGGAAGACAAGTACGAAATGGAAAAGATCATGGAGAGATTTACGACCATCATTTTGTTGAATTTACCTATGCTAGTGGAGCAGTCATTGCAAGTCAATGTCGTCATATCCCCGGAACTATGAGTCGTGTAGATGAGGTATTCCAAGGGACAAAAGGTAGTATTGAAATTGGAAAAGGTATCATCACCGGATTGGATGGTGAAAGTACTTATGAATACCCCAAAAAGTGGGGAGAAGACCCAAACCCATACCAAGTAGAACACGACCGTTTGTTTGCTTCCATTCGAAGTGGCGGTGTAATTGCTGACGCT
>JAFMMH010000084.1 GCA_017851655.1 Flavobacteriaceae bacterium | reverse complement strand
TCCATGATATTGACTCCTGCGGCACCGAGCGCGGGTCCAACCGGTGGCGACGGATTCGCTGCACCTCCCCGAACTTGTAGTTTTAAAACTTTACTTACTTCTTTTGCCATTGTTTCATTTAATTAGTTATCGTGTAAGAGTGGAAGCAATACACGAGACTTTTATTTATTAGTGTAACATTTATAATTTTTCAACTTGCATATAACTCAACTCAAGAGGGGTCTTTCTCCCAAAGATTTTGACCATAACCTCTAGTTTGCGTTTTTCTTCATTAACTTTTTCTATTGCACCTGTAAAACCATTGAAAGGTCCATCGATGACTTTAACATTTTCACCCACAGTAAATGGAATAGATACGTGTTCCGCCGTTAGCGCTAATTCGTCTACTTTTCCTAGCATTCTATTAACTTCAGATTCTCTAAGTGGTACGGGTTCTCCTCCTTTGGTTTCTCCCAAAAATCCAATAACATTCGTCACTGATTTGATTATGTGAGGAAGTTCCCCTGTGAGATTGGCCTTAACCATTATGTATCCGGGAAAATAGACGCGCTCTTTATTTATTTTTTTTCCGTTACGAATTTGGATTACTTTTTCAGTAGGCACTAATATATCTTCGACCAAATGATCGTAACCAAAACGGGAAATCTCAGACATTATATAGTCTTTAATTTTCGCTTCTTGTCCGCTTACTGCACGAACAACGTACCATTTTTTATCTTTCAAAGTAATTGCCATCCGTTGTTATCCTATGAGGTTAAAGTAAAATTGAATCACACGAGATAAAACCGTATCTGCACCCCAAATAGCTAAAGAAAATAATACGGAAAACACCAATACAATTACAACTAAACGTTGTAATTCTGAGCGCTCTGTCCAAGAAACATTGTTCTTAAGTTCTTCGAAGGAATCTTTAATGTATGAAATCATGTTCTACTTTTTCTTTTGTTGCACGGGTTGAGAGGCTCGAACTCCCGACACCTGGTTTTGGAGACCAGTGCTCTACCAACTGAGCTAAACCCGTTTTTATTTGACAGAAAAGGTATCCGCCATTAGCGGACACCTTCATGTCATCTTAAAAACATCTTAACTAGTCTAGGATCTCTGTTACCTGACCTGCTCCAACTGTTCTACCTCCTTCACGGATTGCAAAACGAAGCCCAAGGCTCAATGCAATAGGCTGGATCAAATCAACATTGATCGTTAGGTTGTCACCTGGCATTACCATTTCTACACCATCAGAGAGTGAAATGTTTCCAGTTACATCCGTTGTTCTTACATAAAACTGTGGTCTGTAGTTATTATGGAATGGAGTATGACGTCCACCTTCTTCTTTTTTAAGGATATAAACTTCTGCTTTGAATTTAGCATGTGGAGTTACAGAACCTGTCTTACAAAGAACCATTCCTCTTTTTATATCTGTTTTTTCAATACCTCTTAAAAGAATCCCAACGTTATCACCAGCTTCTCCTCTATCTAATATCTTACGGAACATCTCTACTCCAGTAATGGTAGACTTCATTTTTTCAGCACCCATACCGATGATGTCAATTTCGTCTCCAGTATTAGCAACTCCAGTCTCAATACGACCAGTAGCTACAGTACCACGTCCTGTGATTGAAAATACATCTTCAACAGGCATTAAGAAATCTTTATCTACATCACGCTTAGGCAATTCGATCCATGCGTCAACTTCATCCATAAGTTTCATTACAGTGTCAACCCATTTTTGCTCTCCATTGAGTGCTCCAAGTGCTGAACCTAAAACAACAGGAGTGTTGTCACCATCATAGTCGTAGAAAGAAAGTAATTCTCTAACTTCCATGTCAACTAATTCTAATAATTCTTCGTCATCTACCATGTCCACTTTGTTCAAGAATACAACAATACGTGGCACACCAACCTGGCGTCCTAATAAGATGTGTTCTCTTGTTTGTGGCATTGGACCATCAGTAGCTGCAACAACAAGAATAGCACCATCCATCTGAGCGGCACCAGTAACCATGTTCTTTACATAATCGGCGTGACCTGGACAGTCAACGTGAGCATAGTGACGATTTGCAGTTTGATATTCTACGTGAGAAGTGTTAATAGTAATACCACGTTCCTTCTCTTCAGGAGCATTATCGATTTGATCGAAGCTTCTAGCCTCAGAGAATCCTGCGTCTGCCAATACTTTCGTAATTGCTGCAGTTAAAGTCGTTTTACCATGATCTACGTGACCAATTGTTCCAATATTTAAGTGGGGTTTTGACCGGTCAAATGTTTCTTTAGCCATAATTATTGTTGTTTCATTGTTATTTTTAGGAGCGCAAATTTATTAATTTTTTTCTTTTCATTGATTCTTTTACGTATTTTTTTTGAATTAAATTCTATTCAATCAGAGCTTTTTGTGTAAACCTCATAAAAAAGATGTTTTCTAATGAGTCATCTCATTTAAATTCAGAACTTTGGAATTTATATTAATTTCATCTCAGAAGATTATTAATAAGGAAGGAGTCAGATGTTTTTTTGTTTATTTGTACTCCAATTTAGAGTCCGCTTTATGGGCTTAAGTTAAATAGATTACAAAATGAATTTATGCATCATTGTACCTTGTTTTAATGAAGCTAAAAGAATCCCACTTGCAGATTTTTCTAAATTTCTTCTAAATTTCCCAAAGGTGGTAATTCACTTTGTAAATGACGGTTCTACAGACCAGACTCTGAATGAGCTCCTTCTTTTTAAAAAACAACACCCGAAACAGGTTCAAATAGTAGATTGTAAAAAAAATTTAGGAAAAGGAAATGCCATCCAAAAAGCTATGCAACTTTGTATCGCTGACAAAGCCTATGATACTTTTGCATTTCTTGATGCTGATCTTTCTACTGTTCCTGAGGAATGTGTGCTACTTGCCCAGAAAATTGATCAAGAAGTACAGTTTGTTTTCGGTTCACGAATCAAAAAAATAGATAACGAAATTGATCGAAAGTGGTCTAGATTCCTGATCGGTCGTATTATCGCAACCGTAATTTCAAAAATTTTGAATCTAGCTGTTTACGATACTCAATGCGGTTGTAAAATTTTTACTGCCCAAAGTGCAACAATTGCATTTCAAGATCCCTTTATTTCCCCTTGGCTTTTTGATGTTGAGATTTTTTTTCGCCTAAAAAAACATTTCGGAGCAGTTCGTTTTAAATCTCTTAGTTTAGAAATTCCATTGAAGAAATGGAAAGACCAAGGTGAATCAAAAATTAAATGGACCTACGGCTTTGTCCTCTGGTTCGAATTGTATAAAATCTACAAAACCTACCGATGAAAAAACGCTTAATATCTTTTAGCTATGCTTATCGTTATGCTATAGTATTTTGGCTTCTTGTCCTTATACGCATGTTCTTTAACGGAGTACTTCCCCTTATGGACAAAACAGAAGCTCGCTATGGAGAGATCGCTAGATTAATGAGTGAAACTGGGAATTGGATCACTCCTCAAATAGATTATACTATTCCGTTCTGGGCAAAACCTCCTCTTTCAACATGGGCTTCTGCTTTGTCAATTTCAATTTTCAACTCAACCGAATTTTTTGTCAGACTTCCCTATCTTTTAGCTTTAGTTCTAATTGCACTATTTATAAGTAAATATCGATCAACTCCAAAGCAATCCTATTATCTACCTGGAATCATTTTAATTAGTCTACCGGAATTTTATTTGCATGCGGGTGTTGTTTCTACAGATACATTTTTAACGCTTAGTATCGCAGCTACGATGCTCGGGTTTTGGGAGGCTATGCAAGACCAAGCAAAACAATTTTGGGGCTATGTGTTTTTTGCCGGTTTGGGATTGGGACTTTTGGCTAAAGGACCAATTATTGGCATTTTGACCCTACCCCCTATCTTTTTATGGCTACTATTCACAAAGAGTTTTAAAAGGGCTTTTACCAAACTTCCTTTGATTTCTGGGACCATACTTTCTCTTGTCATCAGTTTACCTTGGTACATCCTTGCTGAATTACGAACCCCAGGTTTTCTTGATTATTTTATCGTTGGAGAACATTTTGAGCGTTATTTTAATTCAGAATGGAAAGGAGATAAGTACGGGTTTCCAAAACAACAGCCTTTGGGTATTGCATGGCTTTTTTTGATCTTATTTCTACTTCCTTGGTCCATCGCCTTAATCAATTTGATTATTCGAAAGGGGAAAACATTTCTTCAGCATCGATGGTTGATTTTTTTAGGTCTTTGGATGCTTTGGACACCCTTCTTTTTCACCACTTCTAAGAGCTTAATCCACCCTTATATTCTACCTTCTTGTTTGCCAGTTTCACTGTTAATTATTCATTTTTGGGAGGAGCTTAAAAACAAAAAAGTTTACTTTAAAATTGCGGTAGGATTACCTATTTTAATTTTTATGGTTCAACTATCCGGCATTGCAAAACCCCTTTATGAACATACCACAGATAAATACTTAATTGCTGCTACCTCACAAGAGCTGCCCTTGTATTCTCTAGAACAAAAAACGTATTCAAGTCAATTCTACAGCCAAGGGACTATAAAAATAATAAGTCAAGAAGAGTTTACGCAAAAGCTAGACGCTACAACTGCTTTTAGAATTCTATTAAGTAAGGCACAATGGAGTGCTTTGGATATAGAAACACAATCCAAGTTGACCCAAAAAGATTGCAACAAAAAAAGGTGTTCTTATCATTTTATTCCTTTGAATTAAACGCTCAAGAGTATCAAATAGTTTGTTTTAATGCAAACGTCTAGCTGAGCTTATAGCTTTCGGATTTTGATATTCCTAAACCACAAATTACTACCGTGGTCTTGAAAGCCGATATAGCCCGTTTTGAATTTACCATAATCCGGAGTGGCATCCCATTTCCCAGAATTCTTTTTTTCATACCACTCTTCAGACCAAGGGACAAAAGACAGCACTTTTTTTCCATTTAACCAATATTCAACTTGAGCCTCAGTAAACACAATTTTAGAAGAATTCCATTCTCCTGCAGGATTAAGACTCTTAACTTCTGGATCCGCTGCATACATGGCATAATCAGAAGCTGTTTGTTGAAGCGGATGAAGCTCTGCTGGGTTTTCAAAACCAACACTGGTGTTGTATTCTACCAAATCATGAATAGAAGCGTAATTTTCATCATCTATTAATTGGTATTCTGGAGAAACTTCTGGTGGTCCTCCATATCCTTCTTTAATGTGGTAAAATATTCCACTGTTTCCTCCAACAGGAATTTTCCACTCTACGTAAAGCTCAAAATTATCATATTCTTCAGCTCCATAAATAATGTCTCTACTTCCTTTGTAATCGTAATCACTTTCAAGAATTTGTTCTGTTTTAAAGGTCAAAACCCCATCTATTATTTTCCAACCAGGAGGCATTGAATCACCATTATACGCTCGCCATCCTTCTGTAGAAGTCCCATCAAACAATATTTGCCAATCCGAAGAAGAGGTCGTTTTATTTTTACAAGCTCCCAATATGAAAACGATACCTAATATCATTAATATTTTATTCAGGCTGCTGTTCTTTTTATTTAAATACATCGATTTGATTTTTATTTAGTTGTCTAATTTAATCAACTACTTATGAATTCTAGAATCTTAGTAAAAAAAAATAACCCTATTTGCATAGATATGTACTCTACTTAAAAGTACCCTACGTTGTTTTTTTTATAACATTATAAATTATTAATCGATCGGAGGAGTTTATTAATACCCAGGAACAAGCCTAACTTCATAACCATATTGTGTTCAAGGGGTTCGCTCGGAGGAAGTTCAAAAGGAGAGTTAGGAAGGTTTCAAAACACAGTTTTGGACAAACTGAAATTCAGTTAATCCCTTTGAGGCCTTTGCTAAAGGGGGAAAATGATTTCCTATTAATTGAATTTAAGAATTTACACCGAGGTGTTTGATTATGAGGAGAGCCAATGACGAGATTTGAACTCGTGACCTCTTCCTTACCAAGGAAACGCT
>JAFMMH010000083.1 GCA_017851655.1 Flavobacteriaceae bacterium | reverse complement strand
GTGAGGCACCGCCACAAAATGCCCTCGACCCTGCACTTTGAAGAATAATCGCTTTTACGGCATCGTCTTCAGAAAGTATTTTCAACTGCTCCTCTAGTTGTTTTAATAAAGAAGACGGCAAGGAATTACCCGCAGGATGACCAAACTCAAGATATCCGACAGCTTCTTTTTTAAAATGTGTAACATATGCCTCCATAGTGAGTGTAAAAGTAGTGAACTAAATTCTTTTTATTAGTTTTTCAAAACAATGGAAAGGGTCCTTACTTTGCTTAACAAAGTAAACATCCCCCAAGTTTTGATATCCACGCGCCTCGTAAAAGCGAATATTCCTTGCGTTTTGACTAAAAGTATCCAATCGAATAGAGCGCATTTGATTCTCAGTAGCACATCTTTCTGTAAAATCCATGAGCTGTCTTGCAATTCCCTTTTTTTGATAATTTGGATGAACCGCAAGTCGATGTACATAAAGATTTTTAATATCAGGACAAAGCCATTTTATACTGTTGTATAAGGGATCTTTTTCCTCAGAGAACATGACACACCCTTTAATGTTTCCCCTATTTTCAAAAACGTATAAAGCTTCTTCTTGGATATCTTTTTCGAAAACGGACAAGCTTGGATAATTCTTATTCCATTGAAAAATCCCTTGTTTGATTAAATTCTCAGTACAGGCCTCAGTAATTTTTTTTACAGCAAATAAATCTGATGCTTTTGCTTTTCGAATCATCTAATTTTTTTAATAAAAATAAGTTTTGTTCTTTTAGAGTTACTAATTTTGTAAAAAGAAATCAATGCAGAATATACTCTTACCCCTAGGCACGTCAATCCACGCTGAGAGCACTCTGGCTTACACACTAGCTCTAGCATCTCATTTTAAAAGTACAGTTTATGTTATTGATGCATATCCTGCACATTCTACTATGTCAACTCTTGCGAACGTTGGTGCCCGTTTAGAGGAGGAGAATATTAAGCAAATTAAAGCATTGGTCTCAAAGGTGGCACCAGGTTCAAAAAAAATCAAGATCGTAAGTAGTGAGCGAGATTTAATTGGAACAATTAAAAGTTTAAATGCTAAAATTGGTTTAGATTTAATAGTGACAGCACCCTTAAACAACGAGATTAACGAAGAAGTTTTTTTAGGCAGAATTGCTGGAAGCGTTATCAAACGAACTAAAATCCCAGTTTTAGTTGCCCCTTTGGATAAAGAATTTAATCCCCCTAAGCGAATGCTTCTTGCCTTTAAGACAGGAGAGGTTAAAGCATCGAGTACTTTAGACCCCCTTATTAAAATTCAAGATCAATTTGAATCGAAATTAAAATTACTCCTTGTTAAAGTTCCTGGGTTTGCTAATCGAAATCATCAGCTTAATGACGAGCTTTTGCAACGTTCAAATAAATTGATTTATTCTGAGAACGCCACTGTTTATCAGGGCGTTTTAGAGCATTTTCAAGCCAATCAACCCGATTTTTTAGTCGCTTTTAAAAGAGAGCGTGGATTTTTCGAAAAACTTTGGGAACCCGATTTAATTTATAAAAAAGACTTCTACTGTACGGTCCCTCTTTTGGTTTTAAAAAATAAAGACTAGGAGCTATTTCATTGACTTTAAAAACACTTTTAATATCTTTTATGACCTTTGGGAGTGGCTTCCTCTTTAGTCAGAAGTATGTTGGATTAAGTGTTGATAATGATTTATACTTTGGAATTGATCGATATTATAGCAGCGGTATTTTTTTAAAGTATGGGAAGTTAAAGTCAACGTCTCAGGATACTCTCCAAAAAACGACTTATATTTCAGAACATTGGGAGTTGGGACAAGAGATAAATACACCTCGTTATTCACAAACTAGTGACCTCTCAAAAATAGATTATCCTTATAGCGGATGGCTTTTTCTTGGGTATCAAAAGGAAACGTTTCAACATTTGAATTTTGGGTATGGTTGGGGGATCCAGCTTGGTACGACAGGATCCGAAGCTTCTTTGGCTAAATTCTTTCAAAACACTTACCATCGTTATATTTTGAATTTAGACCCGTTATCTTGGTCTTTTTCGATACCACAATCATTTCATTTAAACTTGGAAACATCTCTTTATTGGGGAACAAAGCTAAAGGGAAAATTAAAATGGGTTCAAGAAAATAAAATACGTGTCGGGACATTTCGAACTGCCCTACAAACAAGATTTGGTTTACAATGGGGTGCTTTTAAAGGGCTCCCTTTTTTCGGTCAGCGAATTGAGGATTTAACGAATGGCTTTGCTTTTTTCGCAGGAACAGCTTTAACCATAAATGTGCATGATTATTCTTTAACGGGAAGTATGTTCCAATCTAATTCTCCTTTTGAGTTTAATTCTAAGCTTTTTCGGAGTTCGATAGAAGGAGGAATTTTGTTTTTTCAATCTCCAATTATAGCAAAAGTTTTTTTCCATTATTCCTCTGCATTAACAACAACACAGCAAATAAAATACCATCCATACTTAAATATTAGCTTAAGTAATGTATTTTAGTAAAAAGAAATTGATCATGAAACAATCTCTAATCTTACTTCTAATTTCATTTTTATTTAGTTCTTGCTTGGTCATAAAAATCTATGAAAGCCCCCCCTCACAATTAGAAACTTCAAATACGCCTCATGAGGTACATCGTAAGATGATTAGCTCCGGAAAATCAATTGATTTAGGAGACATGGGATCTCATGAGATTCTTTTTTTTGGAGATGATAAAGCACCCAAAAAGATCTTTTTTGAGGCTTCAAGTTCTGATCGAATTTCGGAAGACTCATTAAGTGGGAGCGGCGTATGGAATCCAAGTACTACCGGAAAGAAAATCCAAATAATGACAAAAGAAGGTGCTCAGCCTTTAATAATTATAGATGGCACTCCAAGTGAAAATCCAGATGCCATGAATGAGATTGACACGGAAGGTATAGAGTCCATCAATGTGCTCAAAGGAGCAGCTGCGGTTGATAAATATGGGGTTAATGGAGCCAATGGGGTAATTGAAATAACTTTAAAAAAGGACTAATTCAAGGTCTTGGTATGCTTTTCCATACTTGGAAACTTATTCCCATTTGAAATCCAGAGGTATTATTCGTTTGTGCTTGTGTAGCAGGGCTCGATCTTTTGATCCATCTAAAATTTGTAAATAAGGAAATTCTGGGATGTATATGATAAGTTATTTGGGCAATTCCTCCAAAACTGTTTTTAAATATACCTTCAGTATATGGAGTAGTCACCCTACTTTCTTCGAAAGTAATGCGCCTTTCTCCTTCTAAAAAATAATGGTAAAGTAAACCCAGTCCAAAGCTCACTTTTTTAGTAGGTTGGAGCTTTAGTATTAAGGGTAAACTTAGGTATTTTAAATGGTCTTGACCAATTGAATCTCCAACAGCAAAGCGATAAGCTATGGGTGTGAATTGACTACCAGTTTTGAGTCCCACAGTTTTCGATAGTTTGTATTCTATTTCAACAAGCCCACCGATAGTTAGTGTTGGTGATGTAGTTCCTAAGTCCGTATTAAGTCTATTGAGCTGAGGCCCTAATTTTATTGTCCATTTCGAATAGTTTTGATCCAGTTGAGGTCCTTTGCTATATTGTTGGATGAGTAGTTCACCCCCTGTGCTAGACTATTAATCGAGCTAAAAAGACTAGAAATTAAAATAAAAAGGAAGTAAATTCTTTTCAAAATGAAACCTTGTACTAGTCTTAACGGTTGAATTAATAAAATATTGATTTACTTAATAAAATAAACCATTTATGGAAATGGTTTTTTGAAATATTTTAAATCTGTAAAAAGAAACGACTTACAAAAACATTGAAATAATTAATTTAGCTTGCAAACCAAATTAGGAAAATAAACAGATTATGGTAAAATTATTCAGAAACGAAAAAGGTCAAATCAAAGTTTTAGAAGGAGAAGTTCAGTTGGTCAATGAAGACGGGACATCTGTAAGACATCATCCTTCAAAGTTTTCTATATGCGGTTGTGGAAGAAGTGTCTCTATTTTATGCGATGGATCTCATAAGTTTACCGAAGAGGAATTCCTCAAACAAAAACTGCAGGATAGATAAGGCTTTATTCCACCTTTATTTTATCATAAACCTCTTTGGTTAATTTATCTGTCCATTGAGTTTGACTGGCTCCATAAATTGCTAGATAAGAAACCATACTATCATGTGTTGAGCTATGCCAATGTTCGATGTCTTTGTCGCATTTTATCACATCGCCTTTATTCACAACTCGAACATCTTTTCCCTTTTCTTGATAATAGCCACTTCCTTCTACAATAACAAGAACCTGACTGGTTTTGTGTTTGTGCCAATCCAAAGTAGAGTTCGCACCAAAAGTAGCTAAAGTAATATTGTAATTAAAATCATCATCAGCTCGAACTAAGCTAGAAAGCCAAGCATTTCCTATATAATGAGTATTAGGAGCTTTTTTCTCTAGTGCTAAATCCTGATTTAAAAAGGAAGATATATTATAACTAGTTTCTTGTCCAAATGTGATCAAAGGGAGGGAAACCATTAGATAAAGTAATTTCATAGCATTGATTTTTATTAAAAGTAGATTAAATTCAGGATATAATTCTATTGATCACTCTATAAATCAGTTTTATCTTGATTATTATTCAAATTGGTACAAATCTCCCCTTGTATCAATAAATTCTTTTTTATCAGTTAAAAAAGTAGTTCCTGTTTTTTTATCAAACACCACATTTTCTTTTATATATTCATAGCGTTGCGTGGCTAATCCTTTATTTATAAAAATTCCGATTACGATGGATCCAAAGACTATACTGGATGCAATAATGATAGTTTTTTTCATTTTTTTCATTTTTTAAATATACCGATTCTTTAATTATGGCATTAAAGTAAGTGATGGTTAGTAAACTTTTAAGTATAAATATTAGTTGGTCAAAAATTATCAATCTACTATCTGTCTTCAGCTGTTAGAAGTCATTTCAATGACTTTCTAATTTTGATTTGAAATCTTTCTAAGACCATATATTGTTTATTTAATTTTTAGCAAATTCTTTATTAATTATTGCAATTAGTTTTTTAGCCATTTCATTCTGGTTTTCTAAAAATAGGACAGCCTGATTTCTATACCCAATAGACAAATCTAGAGCGTTATTAAATGTATTACTCATTTGTAATTTTTTTAAAGAGTATTCCTTAGTAGTATTTGAGCTTTGGTTAAATCGAACTAATGGACTTATTTGATCAGTGTATAGTCGTTGAAGGGTTTCACCAAATTTAGTTTGGACTTCTTTATGATAGCTCGTTAATTCGTAATATTCCAACACCATCATTTTTAAAGAATCACTTTTAATAATTCCGTTTGATATTAAAAAGTTATTTCTTTCTACATCTTTATTCAATGGTGTCAGTATTGGAAATCTGTCAATAGTAATATTGAAGGTGTTTTTATCTTCCTCACTTAGAAAACTTTTAATTAGTAGATTTTTACCGCTTTTAATTATTTCATTAATTTCTCCAAATTGTTCAATTTTAGTATTTATTCGAATTAAGTCAGAGCTAAATTCATCGATTAAGCCAACCAAAAACTTTTTCTGTTCATTTTTGAATTTTCTAGATTCATTCCAATTATTTAACTGGATTGCAATCAAAATACCCATTACGACAAGAAAAATTTCTAGTAAGGCATGTCTAACAATTTTCATCATTTAATTTTCTCATAATTTACAAAATTAAAAGGCAGTTATAAAAACACAAAAAGTAGAAATCATGTATATAATTCTAGTGGTACTTTACCCCAGATTACAATAAAACAGTGCTTTGAGAAACAAGGTTTCTAATTAAATTCTACTGTAAAAGCCTCTTAAAAACAGCAGAACTTTCTATATTTAACTGTAGAAATGTGTTTTAACAGCGTGTACTTTTATTGGAGGATGCAACACTTTCAAGCGCTTAGTATCCATATGTTCAAAAGGATAAAAAGCAATAAACTTTTGTTTAGTTTCGCATGAAATATATTTGGGGATGTAGCTCAGCTGGCTAGAGC
>JAFMMH010000082.1 GCA_017851655.1 Flavobacteriaceae bacterium | reverse complement strand
AATGGGATCAATGCCTTTGGGAGATCCGGATATCCAAAACCGTCTTTGTCCAAAACAAGAGAAACAAAGGCTTCAAAAAAATCCGCTTCAGTATTCATTGAAAAAGAACTGTCTTGAACAATTTTAGCATGGGCAGAAATATAAAACGGAAGTCTTTTTAATTGCTTAAAAACATCAGCTATTAAATGACCTTCTTCGGAATTACAATAATCATCAAAAACAAAGCCTGGAGTTTTTTTGGCTTTCTGAAAAGCAAAAAAAGGTGCAAACATCCGACTTGCCGCTCCAGAGGCTGGAACAAACTTCATCCAATTACGACGCTCTCTCTCCTTAATAAAACAGTCAATAGCTGCTGATTGGGTTTCTGGACTTAATTTTTGTATTCCATTCCCCAAAGTTGCTTCTTCAATTTCCCTTTCAATCGCTGTATTATGAATCAAAAATTCATATTGTCGCTGAATCAATTCAATTGATCTTTTACTCTTTAGTAACTGTTCAAAATCTGCTTCTGTTAAGGTTTTCATTTTTTTAATAGGTTTGTCAAAACTTGCTCTGCCTTTTTCATTCGTGCTTCATGTGTCCCTTTTAAAACTGTAAAAGATAGATTCCTTTTTTTCAATAACTCCATAAAAGAATTGAACATTGCTTCACGATCATTAGGACGATCTCTTAGATCGTCTTCTTGCCAAGGTACATCAATATGGGTTAAAAAATAATGGTCATAGTGAAAATTAGTAGCATAATCACGTATTCTGGGGTCACAATAGCCATTAAAATGGGTTTCTGACCAAACCTGAGTAACCAAAACATTGGTGTCACAAAAGAGGATCTTATGTGATGTTTCAAGTGCCTTATTCTCTGCTTCCATTTGCCCTTTAACAATTTGAATCAAATCTTCTTTTGAACAAACTTCTCCTGTAGAATCGAACTTTTTTTGAAGATAATCCCGAGCAAATTCAGGAACCCATGCAGTCTGAAAAGTATCGGCTAAAGCTTTTGCTATCGTTGTTTTCCCTGTGGATTCAGGCCCGTAAATTACGATCCTTAAACAGTCTGACGGTTGTTGTTGTATACTTTCTTCCATTCGATGTATCCAAAGATTGCTATAAGTGTAAAGATAAGATACTGAAAACTAGTCAACGCGAGGCCTTTATATAAATATAAGGGAACGGAAATAATATCTCCAATAATCCAAAAGATCCAGTGGGCTATTTTTTTTCTTGCCATCAACCACATTCCTACAAAAAAGAAGGCCGTGGTAATGGTATCTATTGGAGCTGACCAGCTGTCCCACTTGCCGACAAGTCCGTACACCCCCCCTACAAATGATATGGAAAGTATAAACAAATAAAAACTCCATTTTTTTTCAGTTAAACTCATTTTATCGATTTGGTGGATAACTAAGCCTTCTTTTCGTTGAGTCCAAAAAACCCAACCATAAATACTCATGATGAAATAATACGCATTGATAAAAAAGTCTCCTAACAGTCCTGCTTTAAGAAGTAAATACACGTAAATAGCCGTGGAAATCATCCCTGAGGGGTAGACCCAAATTTTATCTTGTTTGGCATACCAGACACTTAACAACCCCATTAATACAGCGATAATTTCAAAGATAATATCTAGCGAAGAGTACTCGTTGTAGGGGGAAGTTAAAAAATCAAAAATCAGGTTCATATTGGCTTCGGTCCCCTTTGACCAATTTAAGATGTAACATCACGGCTTCTTCTTCCTTAAATGTACTCTTGATCAATGGCACTAAAGAAGACATAACCGTATCATAATCTCCATACAATTGAGTACTTAAAGGATTTTCTATAATTGTAAAGCCTGTGTTTCTGAGACTTTGAATAAAGTTTTTTATGGCAGGAACATAAGCAGATTTTAAGGGTGCCAATGTTAGTTCTACGGATATTTTCATAATCTTATTTTATAGTTGCAAGTGTTAGACAATAATTTTTAAACCTTCTGAAATGAAGTACATAAGATTCTGTATTATTCTGGTCAAGCACTTCTCCAATTCCAATAGCACTCTCTTTCTTAAATGGTCGAATACAGAGCTGTTTATTAAAAATCAAGCCTGGTTTTTTATATAATTTATAGAGCGCTTCTTTTGCAGTCCAAATATGAGTAAGATAAATGACCTCACTCATGTTCTTAGGGATTTGAAATTCTGAAGTATGCAAAAACCTTGGAGCAATTCGCTTAATTTTCTCTTGATAATGTTCTAAATCAATCCCAACCAAATTTGAAGAAATCACGACTGCTGCAACATCTTTTGTATGGCTAATTGAAATATATCGCCCATCGGTAAGATAAGGCGCTCCAATTTTGTCATACTGATGCGTCTTTGGCAAAACTCCCAAAGACTTAAGCAGCTGCCTAATTGCTAAATAGCCCTTACGGTGAACGATGCTTTTACGATTTAAAAGTCGTTCTATCGCTTCCGGAGAAAGCGATAATCCATGTTGTAATTCAGACTCCGTTTCTGTAATCTCCCAAACAGCCATTTCAGTATCCTCAGCTATAATTTCACGGTGACATTCTGGCATTTGTTATTGTATAGAAAGGTTGTACTTTTGCTCCTCAAAACAAAGGTACAACTATGGATTCTAATAAAACAAAGTACATCCCCTATAAAGTAAAAGACATATCTCAAGCTTCTTGGGGAAGAAAAGAAATCACCTTGGCTGAAAAAGAAATGCCGGGTTTAATGGCCTTAAGAGAAGAGTATGGTCCTTCACAACCTTTAAAAGGCGCACGTATCGCTGGGTGTCTTCACATGACTATCCAAACAGCAGTATTGATAGAAACTTTAGTTGCACTAGGCGCTGATGTTACTTGGAGTTCTTGTAATATTTTTTCTACTCAAGATCATGCAGCAGCAGCCATCGCTGAAGCTGGAATTCCTGTTTATGCATGGAAGGGAATGAACGAAGAAGAATTTGACTGGTGTATCGAGCAAACACTTCTTTTCGGAGAAGATCGTCAACCGCTAAACATGATTTTAGATGATGGTGGTGATTTAACCAATATGGTTTTGGATCGTTTTCCAGAATTAATCGAAGAAATTCGTGGTCTTTCTGAAGAAACTACTACTGGAGTTCACCGTTTATACGAACGTATGAAAAACGGGACACTCCCCATGCCTGCAATTAATGTAAACGACTCTGTAACTAAATCTAAATTTGACAACAAATACGGCTGTAGAGAAAGTGCTGTTGATGCTATCCGAAGGGCTACAGATGTAATGTTGGCTGGGAAACGAGTTGTTGTTTGTGGTTACGGTGATGTTGGAAAAGGGACTGCTGCTTCTTTTAGTGGCGCTGGAGCTATTGTTACTGTTACAGAAATAGACCCTATATGTGCTCTTCAGGCTGCTATGGACGGTTACGAAGTAAAAAAACTTTCAACGGTAATTGGTAATGCAGATATTGTCTGTACTGCTACTGGAAACAAAGACATTCTTAAAAAAGAGTATTTCCTTAATATGAAGGACAAAGCCATCGTTTGTAACATCGGTCATTTTGATAATGAAATAGATATGGCATGGTTAAACGAAAATTATGGTCATACCAAATCAGAAATCAAGCCTCAGGTAGATCTCTATACCCTTGAAGAAGGAAAGCAAATCATTGTACTTGCTGAAGGTCGTTTGGTTAATTTAGGCTGCGCTACAGGGCATCCTAGTTTTGTGATGAGTAATTCCTTTACAAATCAAACCTTAGCGCAAATTGAATTATGGTTACACACCGATCAATATGAAAATAAAGTTTACATGCTTCCAAAGCATCTTGATGAAAAAGTTGCTGCTTTGCACCTAGATCATCTTAGTGTAGAGCTAGAAACGCTTTCAGAAGAACAAGCAGATTATATTGGCGTTACAGTTAAAGGTCCTTATAAACCCGATTATTACCGCTACTAAGAAAATAATAGTAGTCATAAAAAAACCCCGCAAAAGCGGGGTTTTTTATTTTTACAGGTATTCGATTATGCTTCAAAGGGTACTATAGAAACGAAAGATTTGTTATCTTTTTTCTTTGTAAACTTTACAACACCATCTACTCTAGCGTGAAGCGTATGATCTTTCCCTAGGTAAACATTTTCACCAGGGTAGTGAGCTGTTCCACGTTGACGGATGATAATGTTCCCTGCACGTGCAGCTTGACCACCAAAGATCTTTACGCCTAAGCGTTTCGATTCTGATTCTCTACCGTTTTTCGAACTACCTACTCCTTTTTTGTGTGCCATGATCGTATGGTTTTAAGTGTTTATTTTGAAAGGGCAGCAATCAAATCTGCTTTTTTCATTGAAGAAATTCCTTCAATACCTTTCTTTTTAGCTGCTTCTTTTAATTCTGCTACGGTTAGTTTGCTGTAATCTACCGCCTCAACTTTTTTTGCTGCTGGCTTTTTAGCTGCAGGTTTTGCTGTTGCTTTCTTGGCTACAGGTTTTTTCTCCGCTTTGGAAGGTGCTGCTACTGCTTTTGCAGGAGCTGCTTTTGGCTTTGCACCACTAGCCTGAATACTTTCAATAACTAGTTCTGTCAAAGCTTGACGGTGTCCGTTTTTAACACGGTACCCTTTTCTTCTCTTTTTCTTAAATACGATGACTTTGTCACCTTTGAGGTGACTTACCACTTTTGCTTCTACAGAAGCTCCAGCGATAGCCGGGGCGCCAAGGGTCACTTTCTTTCCATCGTCTAGCAAGTATACTTTGTCAAAAGAAACTTTCGCTCCTTCTTTGTCTGCCAAACGGTGTACAAAAAGCTTTTGGTCTTGCACAACTTTAAATTGCTGCCCTGCTATTTCTACTATTGCGTACATTTTCGTTTGTTTTTATGGACGGCAAATATAGCGATTTTTAAAACAAAACAAACATTTTTCTTTTATTCCTTGCCTATTGCATACTTTCCTGAACCAGTAAAAAAAAGCGTTAAAAATGCAAAGAAATAGACAAAGGCTTTTTCTTTATTGGAAAAAGGATCTCCATCATGGGCAATCACAAAGGCAACCAACATAGTGAGCGTTGGGAAAAGGGTCACAAGACGAGTCTTCCATCCTAAAATAATCAAAATAGGAGCAAGAAATTCGCCAATCGTAGCAAGGATTAGAGAAAAGGTAGGGCCAATCCCAATAGGGTCACCAAACTCAAAATTTCCTTGAATAACTTTTAAGAATTTTCCATAACCGTGAGTTAGCATCCCGACGGAAAATCCAACACGCATAATAAATAAACCGAGGTCAATTGAAGTTTTTTTCATGATAGGGGTTTTTATAATTTAATCCTAAGGTACTCAATTTTAAAGATAAAATTTAATCGTATTATTTATTCCTACTTCAAAAGTAGTTGATGCTTTCCAGCCTAATTCTTTTTCAATTTTGGATGCATCGATTGCATAACGATAGTCATGCCCCAAACGATCCGTAACAAATTCAATGAGTTTGAGAGAGGTTCCTTCAGGACGGCTTAACTTTTTATCAACCTGCTGAATTAAATGATGTACTAAATCTAAATTTTTCTGTTCATTATTTCCCCCTAGGGCATAAGTTTCACCAGGTTTGCCTTTATGTAAAATCAGATCTATTGCTTCAGCGTGATCCTCTACGAATAGCCAATCGCGAATGTTGTCTCCTTTACCATATACCGGTAGGGGTTTTTCAGCAACTATATTTTTGATCATTAAAGGAATAAGCTTTTCTGAATGTTGCCCTGGGCCGTAATTATTGGAACAATTAGACAGTACTACAGGCAATCCATAGGTGTGAAAATACGCCCGTACCAAATGATCAGAAGAAGCCTTTGAAGCCGAATAGGGAGAACGAGGGTCATAAGAAGTCTTTTCAGTGAAATATCCTTCAGTACCCAAACTACCAAAAACCTCATCGGTAGAAATATGGTAAAAACGTTGGTTCTGGGCATTGTTGCCCCAATGCTGTCGTGCCGCTTCCAAAAGATTCAAGGTTCCTTGAATATTGGTCTGAGCAAAAGCAAATGGGTTTTTTATAGAATTATCTACATGAGACTCCGCTGCTAAATGAATAACTGCATCAAAATCGTCTACAAGTTTTTTGGCAGGGATATCTTTTCCTA
>JAFMMH010000081.1 GCA_017851655.1 Flavobacteriaceae bacterium | reverse complement strand
CCAGACGTGAAGTTGGACATGGAAATCTTGCTCAGAGAGCTCTAAAAAAAGTAATGCCAGACGACTGTCCATATACTGTTCGTGTTGTTTCTGAAGTACTTGAATCAAATGGATCATCTTCGATGGCAACTGTTTGTGCTGGTACCATGGCACTTATGGATGCTGGAGTTCAACTAAAAAAGCCGGTCTCTGGTATCGCCATGGGTTTAATCACAGAGGGAGACCGTTTTGCGGTACTTTCAGACATTCTTGGAGATGAAGACCACCTAGGAGACATGGACTTTAAAGTCACTGGTACTGCAGACGGTATAACCGCTTGTCAAATGGATATCAAAATCAAAGGATTGCGTTTTGACATCATGACTGAAGCCTTAAACCAAGCAAGAGAAGGAAGACTTCATATTTTAAAACACCTTACAGATACTATTGCAACTCCAAATGAGGATGTAAAATCACATGCTCCTAAAATGATTAACAGACGTATTCCAAATGAATACATTGGAGCTATGATTGGTCCTGGAGGTAAAGTAATTCAAGAACTTCAGAAAGAATCTGGTTGTACTATCGTGATCACTGAAGACCCTGTTACAGAGGAAGGTATAATAGAAATTTTAGGAACTTCTCCTGAAGGAATCGCTATGGTTGAAGCTAAAATTGATTCTGTCACTTTCAAACCGAAAGTTGGAAATACCTATGAAGTTAAAGTTATCAAAATGCTTGACTTTGGAGCCGTAGTTGAATATACAGAAGCACCTGGAAATGAAGTATTGTTACACGTAAGTGAACTTGCATGGGAACGAACTGAAAACGTATCTGATGTTGTTAATTTAGGGGATATTCTTGAGGTAAAATATTTTGGAATTGATTCTAGAACAAGAAAAGAAAAGGTTTCTCGGAAAGCTTTGTTACCAAGGCCTGAGAAAAAAGATTAATTTAGTTTTACAATTTTGTAACATTTTATTGATTCTAACGTAATACTAATACAATAAACGATCTAATTGCATGAGACAACTTAAAATTACCAAACAGGTAACCAACAGAGAAACAGCTTCACTTGATAAATATCTTCAAGAAATCGGAAAAGTTGATTTGATTACTGCTGAAGAAGAAGTAGAATTAGCTCAACGTATAAAAGCTGGTGATCAAATTGCATTAGAAAAATTGACGAAAGCCAATTTACGATTTGTAGTATCCGTAGCCAAGCAGTATCAAAATCAAGGACTTACACTTCCTGATTTAATAAACGAAGGAAATTTAGGTTTAATAAAAGCGGCACAGCGTTTTGATGAAACTCGAGGATTCAAGTTTATTTCATATGCCGTTTGGTGGATTAGACAATCAATTTTACAAGCCCTGGCTGAACAATCTAGAATTGTAAGGCTTCCGCTAAATAAAATTGGTTCTATCAACAAAATCAATAAAACCTATGCTTTTCTTGAACAAGCTCATGAACGGGCTCCCTCGGCTGAAGAAATCGCTAAAGAATTAGACATGACCATCAATGATGTCAAAGAATCATTAAAAAATTCTGGACGTCATGTATCGATGGACGCACCTCTTGTAGAAGGGGAAGATTCTAACCTTTATGATGTACTCAATAGTGGGGAATCACCAAATCCTGACAGATTATTGTTACATGAATCACTGAGAACTGAAATTGAAAGAGCCTTAGAAACTCTTACTCCAAGGGAAGCTGATGTGGTTCGTTTGTATTTTGGTTTAGCAGATCAACACGCAATGACTCTTGAAGAAATTGGAGAAACATTTGACCTTACACGGGAACGTGTTCGACAAATTAAAGAAAAAGCAATTCGAAGATTAAAACATACTTCAAGAAGTAAAATTCTCAAAACCTATTTAGGTTAATAAAAAAGGCAACTTGATCAAGTTGCCTTTTTTTGTACCTTTAAATTAAATAAGCTTATGCCAGTACTTATTGCACCTTCCGTTTTAGCCGCTGACTTTGGAAATCTTGAACGTGATTCTAATATGATCAATAGCAGTGAAGCCGATTGGTTTCATATCGATATTATGGATGGTGTTTTTGTTCCTAACATCTCTTTTGGCATGCCTGTTCTCGCTGCAATACAAAAACACGCTAAAAAACCTTTAGATGTCCATTTGATGATCGTAGATCCTGACCGTTACATCAAAAATTTTTATGAATTGGGCGCAGCAGTTCTTACAGTTCATTACGAAGCTTGTGATCATTTACACCGGACTATTCAAAGCATTAAATCGTATGGAATGAAAGCTGGAGTAGCTTTGAATCCTCATACACCTATCAACTTACTAGCGGATGTCATCCAAGACATCGATTTAGTATGTCTGATGAGTGTAAATCCTGGTTTTGGTGGCCAGTCTTTTATTGAGAATACATATGGTAAAATTCAAGAACTCAAATCCTTAATTGACCAAAAAAACACAAGCTGTATAATTGAAATTGATGGAGGGGTTACAGATAAAAATGCTGCTAAATTAATTTCATGTGGAGCAGATGTTCTCGTAGCTGGAAGCCATGTGTTCAAATCTGACGATCCAAAACAAAAAATTAAAACGCTGAAAGAACTCGGTTAATTTCTTTTGGCCTTAAACTGAACTCTTCTGTTTTTTGCTCTTCCTTTCGGGTTGGAATTATCTTCTAGAGGAGCTTCTTCTCCATAACCTTGCACCTCGAGTCGATTAGGTGAAACACCAAGTCCGATGAGATAGTCAAGAACAGCTTCAGCTCGTCTTACAGATAGATCAATATTATAGTCTTCATTACCATCTGCTGATGTATAGCCCTCAATAATCAGAGTACCATTTGGGTTTTCCATCAGAATTTTTTTGATTTGATCCAGTACTTCTTTCGTTTTTCTACCCAAAATACGACTACTATTGGCAGGGAAAAAGATCTTGGACCCAAATTGATTGATGGTTTCAATAATTTCTGAGGAAAGCTCTGGACATCCATTATTTTCTGAAGTTCCTTTTTCTTCTGGACATAAATCGTCTTTATCTGGAATTCCATCAGCATCCTTATCAGGCCAAGGACATCCTTCGTTTTCAATAGGACCTGCTCGTTCTACACATTTGTCTTTATCATCAGAAATACCATCACTATCTGTATCTAGACAGCCATTCAATGCCTTTAATCCGGGGATAGTTGGACAACTATCATCAGGGTCTGGTACACCGTCTCCATCGGTATCTGGGCAACCATGAAATTCTGCTAATCCTGCTTCTTCTGGACAATTATCTTCTTTATCAATGATAGAGTCTCCATCTGTGTCAGGGCAACCATCAAATTCTTTTAATCCAGGAACCTCAGGGCATGCATCTTTTTTATCAGGCACACCGTCATTATCCGTATCTGAAGAACTCAGACTGTAATACATTCCTACTTGATGCTGAAAGTGTATGGGACTGTAGCGCTCGTAGGAATTTCTGTAGGAAGACTGAATCGAAATTCCAAAATCTTCAGTAATTGCATAGTTTAATCCTAACCCATAAAAAATAGTTTTAGATATATTTTTGGATAAAAAAGAGGAATCAAGATTTGTGTTTATACCAAAACTTGACAAACCATATCCAAGTTTTAAAAAGGGACTTAATTTTTTATTTTCAAGCGGATTAAAAGAAGCAAATAGATCGGAATTAAAATAAGGGTAGGTTACATTAGCTAACCCTTGTATTTTAGAAATTGAATTCACGCCCCCTTGAAGGCCTAACGATATTCCAGAACTTATATATCGGGAAATTTCTATACTAGGACCTCCGACGTTCCAATGTCCCCCAACATCCAAAAATGACTCAAAAAGAGTACCGGTTTCACCAAGTGCATTTTCAGTTTCACCAGTTGGATAGGTATCTACAATGTTTATTCCAAGGCTAAATTTCCAGGGATTATCAGCAGTTTGAGAAAATATAAATTGTGTAGTTATAAGAACTGTAAGGATCAATATAAAACGTTTCATCAATTTGAAATTAATATTATTTTCTATAAAAGTATGAAAGTTCTATAAAACCCTTGATTTGTGGGGAGAAATGAATTATAGAATCAATCTAAATCCTTACTTGATTTGAAAATTTTAGGAAACTTTTTCTCAATCCAATCAGGGATATAATTTTGATTTTCATCTTTTTCCATACCTGTAGTAGTAGAAATCACAGCATACAAAATAACACCACCAACCAAAACAAAAGCTCCTATAATTACAATTACAATTTCATTCATCTTAAAATATCTTAAAATAGTAAGATACAAAGTACAAAAAAAAATGGTATCAAAATTATTTTGATTTAAAAATGCATTGCATTTTCATCCAGTACTTGTCTTAAAGTCTGCAAAAGAAATTGAGCATTGGATTTTGAAAAAATTAGTGGGGGCTTAATTTTGATGACATTGTGATCTGGACCATCAATACTCATTAAAATCCCATAATCCTTCATTCTATCAACCAAATAGGAAGTTTGGGTTGCCGTTGGATTTCCGTCAGAATCAATTAATTCAACTCCTAAAAAGAGTCCTTGGCCACGAATAGAACCCAAAATTGAATATTTCTCAGCCAGTAGCTTTAATTCTGTTTTTAGATAATTTCCGACCTCATGTGCATTTTGTTGTAGCTTTTCTTCACGAACTACCTGCAGCACTTTTGCCGCAATCGCACATGAAACGGGATTTCCTCCAAAAGTGTTAAAAAATTCCATCCCATTTGCAAATTTTTTAGCGACCTCCTCAGTACATACTACTGCGGCAACTGGATGCCCATTGCCTAGTGGTTTACCTATGGTAACGATATCTGGTATTACCCCGTGTAATTCAAACCCCCAAAAGGTTTTACCCATTCGTCCACAACCTGTTTGCACTTCATCTGAAATACATAACCCCCCTGAGTTTTTTATAAGAGGATAAACATTTTCTAAAAAACCAACAGGGAGTTCCACTTGACCTCCGCAACTTAAAATGGGCTCAATAATAAAACCACCCAATTTTTTGCCATTTGCATGGAGGTTGTCTAATAAAAGTTGAATTTCATCACAATAGTTAGAAGCTGTGTTTTCTCCTCTGTATTTACCCCTGAAAGCATCTGGCATCGGAAAAACATGCGTATTTTCTGGTGCACCCTTACCTCCTGCTCCATCAAATTTATAGGAGCTAATAGCTATACACCCATTCGTATTTCCATGATATCCTACCTCTGAAACGAACATCTCCTCTGAGCCAGTAGCTGCTTTTACCATTCTTAATGCAAGTTCATTTGCTTCACTTCCAGAATTTACAAAATGAAAGACGCTCAGCTCCTTGGGTAACGTTTTCATCAATTCATCTGCAAGGGCAGTAATATTTGGATGGATATAACGTGAATTTGTATTCAATACCCCCATTTGACGTTGCCCAACCTGAACGACTCCTGGATGCTCGTGACCAACATGGGCAACATTATTTACAGTATCCAAATACTTTCTCCCATTCTGATCAATCAGATAAACACCAAAACCTCGAACAATATGCAATGGTTCTCGGTACTGCAAACTCATTCCCTTTCCGAGATAAGCTTGACGCTTTTTCAAAATATCTTCTTTATTTGGCCCTTGACTCTGATCCAATTCCCTTATTTTAAAAAGTGCATTGGGATTGGGGCACATCGATTCCCAAATGGACTTTTGACTGTAATATCCCACCCCTGGAAAATCAGTTTTAAAATCCAGTAAAGTTAACATCAATTGAAAATGCAAGTGAGGAACCCAATTCCCATTTTCATCTGAATCTCCAATATATCCGATAAGATCCCCTTTATTGAGCCGATCACCAATTTTTAAATTTGCCCCTTGCGATATAGATAAATGCCCATATAATGAATAAAAGGAAAAGCTCTCTTCATTATGAAGGAGAACCACCAATCCTCCGTATTTTTTATTTCCTGCGTCATTTTCAGCAATTACTACCTCACCATCAAAAAGGGTATGTACTGGCGTTTTTTTTGGTATCCAAAAATCGACTCCTAAATGTACACATCGACTTTCTAGGCCGTTATTTCCTATTTTATCGTAGGAGGATTCTGTATAAAGTGGTCTAGGTTCCAAATACCCTCCTGCTATAATTTTAGTG
>JAFMMH010000080.1 GCA_017851655.1 Flavobacteriaceae bacterium | reverse complement strand
CTCTTCCGATCTTCCTATAAAAAACCCAGGAGCAATGGCATTGACACGAATTCCATCGCCAAACTTTAAAGCCATTTCTACGGCCATCCAACGGGTAAAATTTTCCATGGCGGCCTTGGACGCCGAATACCCCAACACACGGGTAATCACTCGATCAACAGCCATGGATGAATAATTAATTATGGAACCTTTTCCCTTTTGACTCATGACTTCACCAAAAACTATACTAGGAAGTAAAGTTCCTTTGAGATTTAAATCAACAACTTGATCAAAATCAGTTTCCGAAAGATCAAAAATAGATTTGTCATCAGGGATGACTGCCCCAGGTAAATTTCCTCCAACTGCATTAATCAACACATCAATTCGATCAAAATGAGATTTCATTTCTTCACGAACGCGAATCAAATCCATCCGATCCATTACATTGACAGTATAGGTTTTTACAACCGTTAAAGTATTCAACTTTGAAGAGAGCTCGTCCAAGAGTTCTTGGTTCCTCCCTAAAATTACTAACTGCGCTTTGGCCTTGGCAAGACTCAATGCTAATGCTCCTCCTAGAGCACCTGTTGCTCCCGTAATTACAATTACCTTATCTTGAATTTCGAACACAATATAATTTTTAAATAGTGTATTTAGAATCCCATTGCACTACCTGCTGGGTATCCATTGCTTTAATTCCCATTTCAACTGCAAAAGCTGTTTTGGCTCCACTTTTGAAATTGGATAGAGGCATTTTATTTTTTACTATAGCAGATCTAAAATCTTCCAGTGCTTGTCGAGTGGGTTCTGTATGCCCATACTCAATTGGAATCCCCTTTCCTTCAGTCCAACTTGCTGTTGCACCAGAAACTCCATCTACATCCCCAATTACCTTCTCGTATTTGCCCTCTGGAAATTTCCAGGCGTTTTGGTAGTCGATAATGATTGTTCCCTTGTCTCCCAAAACTTTAATCTGATAATCATCTTTTGCGTTTGAGGTTAAACAAGTGAAACTTGCTTTAATTCCGTTGGGATAGGTATATATAAGGTGTGTATTGTCATAAGTTTCGCGTCCATCTTTCCAATAACTCACATCACCAAAACCAGCCACTTTATCTGGATGAGCCGCTGTAAACCAGTTACAAAAATCAATTTGATGAGAGCTCAACTCAGCAGTCAAACCATAAGAATACTCTCGGTACATACGCCAGTTGATTTGACGTTCAAATTTAGGATCAGGTACGGGTCTTCTCCAATTTCCGTTTCGGTTCCACTGAGCCTCTACGGCACTTATAACCCCAATTTCTCCTCCTTGTATCATTTCAACAATATGAGCATATAGACGAGAACTGTGGTACTGATGTCCGGTCTGAAATATTTTATTGTGATCGCGCTTGAGCTTATCATAAAGCTTTAACGTATCCAAATCACCTTTTACCATAGTCTTTTCACAGTAAATATGCACGTCAGCATCAATAGCATCTGTTGCAATAGCTGCATGAGTACTGAGCGGTGTGCTAATAATGACAGCGTCTAAATCTTTTTGATTTAAAAGAGCTTTATGATCAGAATAGGTTTTTGCTTTGGGGGCAATATTAGATGCTGCCTCTAGACGAAAAGGTAAGGTGTCACAAATGGCAACTAATTCAATATTTTGAATTTGATTTAATATTTTCATGAGCCCTTGACCTCTGTCCCCTGTGCCAATAACGCCAATACGAACAGTTTCATTAGGCGAATTTGTAATTATGGCAAAGCGATTAAGATTCGGAAGAACTAAAGCTGAACTTAAGGCGGTAGCTCCTTGTTTTAAAAATTTACGTCTTTTGTTATGCATGAATTGTTTTTTTACTAATGTAAAAAAGTTAATTGAATACAATAATAAATAAAAAATATTATATTCGTTAACGTTAACGAATTGAATTATTAAGAAATGAAAAAAAATAAGTTTAATGAATTCGCAATTCTATTGGTTGTCGGATTTTTACTATTCTCATCCAATACATATGCTCAAGAAACCTCTTGGACTCCACTATTTAATGGGAAAGACTTCAATAACTTTGAACAGTTGAATGGAAATGCGGAATATCGTATTGAAGAGGGTGCAATGGTTGGAATATCTAAATTAAAAACACCCAACAGCTTTATGGCCACCAAAAAAAAATACGGTGATTTTATCTTAGAATTCGAAGTAAAAGTTGATTTTGGCCTCAATTCAGGTGTTCAATTCCGAAGTAATAGCTTTGCTGATTTTAAAAATGGTAGAGTTCATGGGTATCAATGTGAAATAGAAACGAGTCCAAGAAAGTGGGCCGGTGGAGTTTATGACGAAGCCAGACGAGGATGGCTTTATCCTTTAACACGAAATCCTGTAGGTCAGAACGCATTTGTAAATGGGACTTGGAACCATTACCGCATTGAGGCATTAGGGAACGAAATTCGAACTTATGTAAACGGAATAATGTGTGCCAACCTAGTTGACCCAACTACTGCTGAAGGATTTATCGCCTTCCAAGTACACGCAATTGGAAAGGAAGAAGACGAAGGAAAAATTGTACGCTGGAGAAACATCAACATACTCACAGAAAACTTAGCTGAACACAGACTACCGGTACCTGATTACGCACCAGAAATAAGCTATCTTGAAAACGAGCTTAGTCATTCAGAAATGAGAAAAGGATGGCGTTTATTATGGGATGGCAAAAGCTCCAAAGGATGGCGTGCAGCAAAAGGCAATCAATTCCCCACTAAAGGTTGGGTGATTGAAAATGGTGTCTTAACTGTAGTGGCTTCTGATGGTAGTGAGTCTAGAAATGGTGGTGATATCGTAACGGATGATTTATTCAGCAACTTTGAACTCAGTGTTGATTTCAAATTAACAGAAGGAGCAAACAGTGGAATCAAATACTTTGTAGACCCAGAACTGAATAAATCAAATGGTTCTGCAATTGGTTTAGAGTTTCAAGTTTTGGATGACAGAAACCATCCAGATGCCAAACAAGGTAAAAACGGGAATCGTACCGTGGGTTCCTTGTATGACCTGATCAGAGCAGAAAATAATGATACTGGGGGTCGGGGTAAGAACTTCAAAGGAATTAACCAATGGAATAATGCAAGGATCGTTGTGCGTAACGGGCATGTAGAACATTGGCTTAATCATGTAAAAGTGGTCTCTTTTGACCGATTCAGTCAAACGTTTAAAGCTTTGGTTGAAAAGAGTAAGTATGAGAAATGGGAAGATTTTGGAAGACTTCCAGAAGGAAACATTTTACTTCAAGACCACGGAAACAAAGTATCATTTAAAAATATTAAAGTAAGAGAATTTTAAAAACTAAAAACAATTAACAATGACAACAAGACGTAATTTCATCAAAAAAACATCTTTAGCTACAGGAGCACTAACCTTTGGTGTTGCAACTGGATTAAGCGCAAAAAGTTATCGTAAAGTAATTGGAGCGAACGACAGAGTTCGCGTGGGTGTTGTCGGTTTTTCTAATCGATGTAAAGGTTCACTCATCCCTGCATTCTTAAATCACAGTAAAAATCTAAACTTCGAATTTGTTGGTGTATCAGACATCTGGAACAGAAGAAGAGATGAAGGTGCAGCCTATCTCAAAGAAAAGACAGGAGATAAAATGAAAACCTGGAGAAATAATGAGGAAATGTATGAGGACGATAAAATTGATTCTGTCATAATCTCTACTGCCGATTTTCAACATGCCCTTCATACCGTTCAAGCAGCGAATGCTAAAAAAGACGCTTACGTAGAAAAACCTTTTGCGGAAACAATGGATGATGCACGAATCGGTAAAAAAGCGGTTGAAGACTCAGGAATCGTTTTTCAAATTGGTTCACAGAGAAGAAGTGGTAAGAATTATCATGCAGCTAATAAATTTGTCAAATCAGGTAAGTTTGGGGACATTGTTATGGTAGAAATGTCTTGGAACGTAAACCAACCTGGACGTTGGAGATTACCTCAACTAACCAAAGAAATAAAAGAATCAGATACGGATTGGAAACGTTATTTAATGAATCGTCCTTACGAAGCTTGGGATCCAAGAAAGTATTTAGAATATCGTTTGTTCTGGCCTTACTCCTCGGGAATCCCAGGACAATGGATGTCGCATCAAATTGATACTGTGCATTGGTTTTCTGGCTACGATCACCCAAGAAGTGTTGCTGCTAATGGAGGAATTTACCTTTGGAAAGATGGAAGAAAAAATTACGATACCATGACTTCCGTTTTTGATTATGGAGATGATGATGGTAAAAATGGTTTCCAAGTAGTGTACTCTTCTCGTTTTACAAATTCCGCTGGTGGAACAAAAGAAATTTACTATTCTAACGGAGGTGAATTGAATCTTCAAACGAATAAAGTGTCTGATAACGGTGGACTATCAGAAAGACAAGCTAAAAGAATGGGACTTGAAGCAAATAAGCTAAAAGAGTACAACTTAAGTGATATGGAAGTTAAAGTGGTTACATCTGCAGATACAGGAGTTGACAACATGACATCAAACCATATGTTAAATTGGATGGAATGTGTTCGGAGTAGAGCTAAAACAAATGGGTCTATCGAAGCAGGATACAATCACTCAATAGCTAATATTATGACAACTGCAGCGCTTAGAACAGGACTTAAAGCAACTTTTGACAAGGAAACTCAAAATGTTTTAGCTGGAGGCAAAGTATTTAAATATTAAATTGATTAAAAATGAAAAATAGTTTACTGGCAATTGCATTTCTTGCACTTTTGAGCAGTTGTAATAACTCAACGAAAAATAAAACTGCCATGCAAAGTTCACCTGAAATCAATACCAATGTGCATTTTGAACAGGACAGCATTAATAAAAAAATAAGTGTCTATTTTGGAGAGAGTCTGTTTACAAATTACCTCTATGTTCAAGATTATTACAAGCCCGTTCTTCACCCGCTTATCACTCAAAGCGGGCAATCCCTTACAAGGGGATATCCAATTGATCCGCAACAAAATGAGCGGGTTGATCACCCTCATCACGTAGGATATTGGATGAATTATGGAGATGTCAATGGATTTGATTTTTGGAATCACTCAGATGCTATCGCAGCCGATAAAAAAGACGGATATGGGACAATTTTCCCAGTATCTTATAAAGCAGATGAATCAAAAAGTCAATTGTCAATCGTAACGGAATGGAAAGCTCCAGATGGTACAGTATTAATTGAAGAACATACAGACTTTGTGTTTTCACAAATAGAAACACACCGTTTAATTGATCGAACTTCTACACTTCACGCTAAGGAGAATGTAAGCTTAACAGATAACAAAGAAGGTTTTCTTGGAATTCGAGTAAGCAGAGCCTTAGAACATCCAAGTAAAAAGCCTGAAATTTTTACAGATGCTAATGGTATTCCAAGCGAAGTGAAAGTGTTAAACAACGATGGGGTAACTGGAGAATACTTAAGTTCAGAAGGAATCAAAGGTGAGGCTGTTTGGGGCACACGTGCCAAATGGGTTGCATTAAATGGAATACAAAATGACGAAGCAGTAGCCATTACTATTTATGATCATCCTGAAAATATAGGTTATCCTACATTCTGGCATGCTAGAGGCTACGGATTATTTGCTGCAAATCCCCTTGGTCAAAAAGTGTTTTCAAAAGGAGATTTAGAACTTAATGCCGCTCTAAAAAAAGGAGAAAGCCTAACGTTCAAATACCGTGTTATGGTAAGTAACGGAGCAAAAGTAGATCAAAATACCGCAAATCAATTCACTTACTAATCGATAAGTCTTATGAAAAGAAAGCAATTTTTATTTGGTATTTTATCAATTTTCTTTTTGAGTAGCACAGCTGTTTTTAGTCAAATAGATTTTGATAAAAAAGATAAAGTTTTTAATGGTAAAAATCTTAAAAATTGGACCGTACTCCCAGATCAGCCCAATATTTGGTGGACAGTAAATAAAGGGATTCTTTTAGCTAAAAGTGATGCAGACCAAACAGGATCAACCCTTTGGACCAAAAAAACGTATCAAGATTTTGCCGTGCGTTTAGAATTTAAAATGGGCAGTGGCACAGTAGACTCGGGTGTATTCCTAAGAGGTGAAAATCCGTTAAGTCCACAGATTCAGATAGGGATTTCAGGTTCTTTAAAAGTTGACATGACAGGCTCCCCTTATGTCCCTAAACAAGGGTACCCTCAAAAAGCTAAAGTAACTAACATTCTTAAAAGCAAAGACTGGAATACAATGACTATCGTTGCTAAAAAAAATAATTACAAAGTATGGCTAAACAATCAAATGGTTTTAGACTACACACTAGAGAATGCAAATCTAGAGGGTCCAGTTGGATTACAATTACATCCCGGAAGAATGATGGATATAGAATTTAGAGAAATTTTCATTAAAAACTTATAACTTTTTTGGGTTTTTTAAAAATGAGGTATGCTTATGTTGCTTCTTTTTTTTTT
>JAFMMH010000021.1 GCA_017851655.1 Flavobacteriaceae bacterium | reverse complement strand
AATACATACCTGTTTTAAGCCCTGACTTCCAACCATAAAAATGCATGGAGGTTAATTTGGCCATAGTTGCCCCTTCCATAAAGAGGTTTAAAGATTGTGATTGGTCTATGAAGTAACCGCGTTGGCGTGACATGTCTATGATGTCTTTCATACTCATTTCCCAAACAGTGCGATAAAGTTCTTTTAGGTCATCTGGAATTCCTTCGATATTCTGAACTGAACCATTATTTCTCATTAACTCTTGTTTCATATCCTCATTCCAAAGGCCTCTTTCTACTAGATCTTCAAGAAGGTGTTTGTTTACCACAATAAATTCTCCTGAAAGTACTCTTCGAGTATAAATGTTGGAAGTATATGGCTCAAAACATTCGTTATTCCCTAAGATTTGAGAAGTACTTGCTGTCGGCATAGGAGCAACGAGTAAGGAATTTCGAACTCCTTGCTTTTTGACAGTCTTGCGTAATGCTGCCCAATCCCAACGACCACTTAGTTCTTCATCCTTAATCCCCCACATATTATGTTGGAATTCACCATTGGACATTGGAGATCCTTTATAGGTCTGATAAGGTCCGTCATTTTTTGCCTCTTCAGCAGATGCCGTTACCGCTGCAAAATAGAGTGTTTCAAAAATTTCTTGATTCAATTTCTTAGCTTCGTCAGAAGTAAAAGGTAGGCGTAACATTATAAATGCGTCTGCCAATCCTTGAACGCCTAATCCAACAGGACGGTGTCTGAAATTCGAATTCTCCGCTTCTTTGACTGGGTAATAGTTTCTGTCGATGACTCTGTTGAGGTTTTTTGTTACACGAACCGTAACATCGAAAAGGGCTTGATGGTCAAATGCACCGTCTTTGATAAACATGGGCAGTGCAATAGAGGCGAGATTACATACTGCAACTTCATCTGGGGAGGTGTATTCCATGATCTCTGTACATAAGTTGGATGAACGTATCGTACCGAGATTTTTTTGGTTGGATTTTCTATTGGCTGAATCTTTGTACAACATATAGGGTGTACCCGTTTCGATCTGAGATTCTAAAATTTTCTCCCAGAGTTCACGTGCTTTGATGGTCTTTCGGCCTTTACCTTCATTTTCATATTTGGTATAAAGAGCTTCAAATTCATCTCCGTGAACGTTGAATAGATCTGGGCATTCGTTCGGACACATTAAAGTCCAATCCGAATTTTCTTCGACACGTTTCATAAATAAATCGGGAGTCCACATAGCATAGAATAAATCTCTAGCTCGCATTTCTTCTTTCCCGTGATTTTTTTTCAATTCTAAAAACTCAAAAATATCAGCGTGCCATGGTTCTACATATATTGCAAAAGACCCCTTACGCTTGCCCCCACCTTGATCTACATAACGAGCTGTATCGTTAAATACTCTGAGCATGGGTACGATGCCGTTAGAAGTTCCATTTGTCCCTGAAATGTAAGAACCTGTTGCACGCACATTGTGAATAGACAATCCAATACCACCAGCTGACTGAGATATTTTAGCAGTTTGCTTCAGAGTGTCATAAATTCCGTCAATGCTATCGTCTTTCATGGCTAATAAAAAACATGAGGACATTTGTGGTTTGGGTGTTCCCGAATTGAATAATGTCGGTGTTGCATGGGTGAAATAACGCTTAGACATCAATTCGTAGGTTTCTAATGCAGATTCAATATCGTCCAAATGAATTCCAATTGAAACACGCATGAGCATGTGCTGAGGTCGTTCAACGATACTCCCATTTAATTTCAGAAGATAAGACCGTTCTAGGGTTTTAAAGCCAAAGAAATCGTATCCAAAATCACGATTGTAAATAATGCTGGAATCCAATTGATCTGCATTCTTTTCTATGATTTTATAAACTTCATCAGAAAGTAATGGAGCCTTTTTTCCTGTTCTGGGATTAACATACTCATACAAATCAGTCATCGTCTCCGAAAAAGACTTCTTCGTATTTTTATGCAGATTGGATACTGAAATTCTCGCAGCCAACTTTGCGTAGTCTGGGTGTGTTGTAGTCATGGTCGCTGCAATTTCTGCAGCTAGATTATCCAACTCAGAAGTTGTCACACCATCGTATAGTCCTTCAATGACACGCATAGCAACCCGAACAGGATCAACAAGCGGATTTAATCCGTAGTTGAGTTTACGAATTCTAGCGGTAATTTTATCGAACATGATGGGTTCTTTGCGACCATCTCTTTTTACTACAAACATACTTTTGGCTTTATAATTTATTTACTAATTCTGTTACTCCTGGTTTATGGTTTGTGATTGACTTGGATCAAAAGTCCTCATCAAAACTAATTTTAGTCTCGCTATTTTCGTTGCTGAGTACCCCAGCCTTTTGGTATTCTCCAACTCGTTTCTCGAAGAAATTAGTTTTTCCTTGTAACGAGATCATATCCATAAAATCAAAAGGATTCGTCACGTTGTATTCTTTTTCAAGACCAAGCTCTACTAACAAACGGTCTGTTACAAATTCCAAATACTGAGTCATCAATTTTGAATTCATTCCAATCAGACTAATAGGCAAAGACTCTGTTATAAATTCACGTTCAATATTCAGTGCGTCTAGAAGAATTTCTTTGATTCGTGCTGGTGGCACTTTATTTATCAAGTGATGATTGTGAAGGTGTACTGCAAAATCACAATGCACCCCCTCGTCTCTTGAAATTAATTCGTTAGAGAAGGTTAATCCTGGCATAAGACCTCTCTTTTTCAACCAATAAATTGAACAAAATGCTCCTGAAAAAAAGATTCCTTCTACAGCGGCAAAAGCAATGAGACGCTCTGCAAAAGAGTCTGAATCAATCCACTTCAATGCCCAATCCGCTTTTTTCTTTATTGCTGGAAATACTTCGATAGCTCTAAACAAGTTATCTTTCTCAGCGTCATCTTTAACGTAGGTGTCAATTAACAACGAATACGTCTCGGAATGAATATTTTCCATCATAATTTGGAAACCGTAGAAAAACTTTGCCTCTGAATACTGCACTTCGTTTACAAAGTTTTCAGCTAAATTTTCATTTACAATACCGTCTGATGCTGCAAAGAAAGCCAAGATATGTTTGATGAAATATTTTTCATCATCATTCAACTTGTTATTCCAATCTGAAAGGTCTTGGTGTAAATCAATTTCTTCAGCAGTCCAAAAACTAGCCTCCATTTTTTTGTACCATTCCCAAATGTCATGATGTTTAATAGGAAAAATTACAAATCTGTTTTCATTTTCTTGGAGAATCGGTTCTACTGCAGCCATCTGTTTTGAATTATTGTTTAATAAAATTTTAATTGAATATTGTCTTACAAAGATTCTAAATTGAACTCATATTTGAAAGGTGAACTTTTCCACAATGGGTATTAGTTTTTAACAAAATGTGTCTTTTTTATGATTTTTTAGGGAAATCATATTTTTGTTAACTAAATGTAAATCAGAATATTATATCTTGTCAACCTCTCGAATGCCCTAGAAACAGTAGCAAATCACTAGGACGTCTTTTCAGCATATTTTTCCAAAGCCTCATACCATGCTTTTCCAAACTTGCGGATTAGGGCTGTTTTCACAAATTGATATACAGGAATTTTTAGGGCTTGTCCAAAACTACATGCGTCGGAACAAATAGACCAACTATGATAATTTACAGCGGTCATGTTTTCATATTTCTGAACACGAACTGGGTATAAATGACAAGATATTGGCTTTTGAAAATCAATAACTCCCTGTTTGTGTGCTTTTTCAATCCCGCAAGATGCAATTCCAGTTTCTGAAAATACCGTATAAGCACACTCTTTACCGTCTACTAAGGGGGTTTCTAAGTCTCCATCAATCCCAGTTACATATACTCCTTGTTCTTGGATAGAACGGATCCCTTTTTCATTTAGAAAAGGTTTGATTTTTAAGAAATTTTTGGACAAAAAACTAGTTTCCTCTTTCTCCAAGGGAGCTCCTGCTTCCCCAGCTACACAACACTCCCCTTTACATTTTGAAATATTACAAACAAAATCTTCAGACATTAACTCATCAGAGACTAGGGTATTTTCTATAGACAACATGGTGTGTGTTTTTACAAAATTACTGATAATTTAACGGTTAAATCCTAAGAATGAAATTACATTTGCAAAAATTAGAATAATGTTTGATTTTAAAGAACTTTTATCGGCTAGTCTAGTCTTGTTTGCAGTCATTGACATCATTGGTAACATCCCATTAATCATAAGCCTACGAGCAAAGGTAGGGCATATTCAATCGGAAAAAGCTTCTGTTGTTTCGGCAATCATTATGATCAGTTTTTTATTCTTAGGAGAGGAGATTCTCAAGCTTATTGGAATTGACATCAATTCTTTTGCTGTTGCGGGATCTTTTGTTATTCTTTTTTTAGCACTTGAAATGATTTTAGGAATCAATTTATACAAAGACGATATTCCAGAAACTGCTTCCATAGTACCTCTTGCTTTTCCTATGATTGCTGGAGCCGGAACGATGACTTCCCTACTTTCCTTGAGGGCCGAATACGATGTGATCAATATCATCTTGGCAATTCTAATTAATATTCTTTTTGTATATATCATTCTCAAGTCTTCCAAGCATATTGAACGAATTCTTGGAAAGTCTGGAATTAGTATCATCCGAAAAGTTTTTGGTGTAGTTCTTTTAGCGATTGCAGTAAAACTTTTTACGACCAACATCGGTCAACTCATATAAATCCCTAATTTTAGAAAATGAAAATTATTCTCCCTCTTTTAATGATCCTTGCGCTTGGGATGTTTATTTTTAACCTCACTCAGATAGATTGGGATGCCCCACTATTTGGTAATAGCAGCGTTGCACTGATAGGATCTATGGCTTCGGCCAGTGCTTTTTTACTTCTTTTCATCCTTATGCTTTCAAAAAAAATAGCAAAGAAACTGAAAAAATAAATCAGTCTAACCCCATTTCATCAAGTGCCTTTTTGATAAAAAGATCTTCTTTATTTACGATTCTAGTAAACATATTCTCATCAAAAAGTTGCAATGCTATGTATGCTTTTATGGAAACCAACAGGCTTTCTTCATCTTTGAAGTCTACGGGGTAATTATTTGCTAAACAATAGTCTTTAAATGCTTTAACAAAATCTTCTTTGTAGGGTAATTCTTCATTAAAGAATTTAGGGGCATTGTCAAAATTATATTTCTTTATGTTTTTATCCAATTCTAAAAAGACAAAACGGTCTACAAGATTAGACCGCATAATAAATGAGTTCCATTCTTCTTCTGGGGTATTCTCATTATTCAAATAAAAATCAGGAGTAATCCCTCCTCCTCCATAAACCTTTCTTCCACTTGGAGTCATGAATTCAAGACTGTCATTCACAGGAATATTTGAAGAATTTTCCATTTCACCGGTTTCAAAACGTTGTTGAACTTCCGCATAATATTCTGACTTGGTACTTAAATCATAAGGACGCTGTATCGATCTTCCTGTGGGAGTAAAATACCTAGCAGTTGTCAATCTTATTTGATCCCCCTCTCCCAATGGCATTTGCTGCTGTACTAATCCTTTCCCAAATGTTCTTCTACCAATAATCCATCCTCTATCGTTGTCTTGAATTGCTCCTGCAATAACTTCACTAGCTGAGGCAGAATTTTCATCAACTAAAACATATAGACTCCCTTTTTCAAAAATCCCATTGGAGGAGGCTACAGTTCGCTCTCGTCTTCCATTATTAGCTTCGACAATAACGATGGGCTTCCCAGAAGACAAAAAGTCATCAGCAATTTGTTTTGCAGGCAGCAGATATCCCCCAGGATTTCCTCTTAGATCTAGAATCAGATGCTCCATTTCTTGCTCTAGGAGTTTTCTCATAGCAGCTTCAAATTCCGTGTAAGTTGTTTGAGAAAATCGATTGATTTTCAAATAGCCAATCTTTTCTTTTAAAATGTATGAGGAGGATATACTAGGTAATGGCACTGGTCCTCTTTTGAGGTTGAAGGTATAAATAGAGTCTGTTTTTTTTCTAAAAACTTTAAGTGATACAGCTGTTCCGGAAGGTCCCTTAAGTTTAGAGATAATTTCATCATTCGTTTTTTGTTTAGAATACAAAGTGTCTTGATCGGCCATAAGAATCCGATCTCCAGAAATTAATCCTGCTTTTTTACTGGGCCCTCCGTCTAAAACTCGAACCACAGCAATTGTGTCCTTTTGCATAAAAAATTGAACGCCTATGCCCTCAAAATTCCCTTGCATATTTTCTGAAATAGCCTGTCTCTGTATTGCAGGTATATACACAGAATGAGGATCAAGTTCATCTACTATATCACTGATTACAGAACTAACTAAACTGTCAGTATTTATTTTGTCTACATAATCCTCAGACAAATAAGTAATCAAACGATTGAGCTTTTGGATACTTGGATGTACAAAACCCGTTTGTAAATTGTTGTTTCCCTTAAGAGAACCGTAGAGATATCCAATAGCTGAAGAAAGCAGTACAATCAAAAATAAAAAAATAGTATTTCTTTTCACAATCTATAGTTTACATAGGAACGCATTCCAGTTGAACTCCTGCTTTCTCTAAAAAATCTAACCCACTTGTGTCTTTATAGGCCTTGGAATATACGACACGGACAATACCGGATTGATGGATTAATTTACTACATTCTTGGCAGGGAGACAAAGTTATATAAAGTGTCGCTCCTTTACAAGATTGGGTAGAAGACGCTACTTTCAAAATAGCATTGGCTTCTGCATGAAGCACATACCATTTTGTGTAATGATTTTCATCTTCACAAACATTTTCGAACCCCGAAGGAGTACCATTATAACCGTCTGAAATAATCATACGATCCTTAACAATCAAGGCCCCTACTTTTTTTCGTTCGCAATAAGAAAGTTGACCCCATGTATTTGCCATTTTAAGATAGGCTTGGTCATACTTAATTTGTTTATTTTTTGCCATTGGGTCTAAGATACCAAATTAGGACAGAATCCTGTTTATATCCTTTCAAATATCATTACTAAAACTTGAGAAAGGACCATTGCACCAATCAAAAATTCCCATTTTTGACGGTTCATTTTAAAAATTTGTAAGACTAAAACATTGATAAAAAGGACACCTAATACAATAAAAATTTGTGCAAGTTCTACTCCAATAGCAAATGAAAAAAGAGAAAGACTGGCCGCGTCCTCAGGGATAAGCATACTGAAATATCGCCCAAAACCTAAACCATGAATTATTCCAAAAAGAACAGTCATAATCGGGAAAAACCACGATTTTTCAGATTCAAAAAAATGTTTTTTAGTGAGTAAAAGGGGTATGGAACTTAAGCCAATAGTGATCGGAATCAGTAACTCTATCAAATAACTTGAAAATTGGATTTCAGCATAAAAATTTCCTACTAATGAGAGTGTATGTCCTATCGTAAAAAGTGTAACCCATAACAGGAGTTTTTTTCCTTGTTTAAATGTGAAAGGCAGAGCTAGTGTAACGATAAAGTAGAAATGATCTAAACCTTGCCAATCAATAACGTGCCAAAACCCCAGATCTGAATAAAACCATAACGTATCCATCATAAGTTTCTTTCTTTTTGGATTGTTTCGTAGGCTTCTTGTACTTTTTGAAATTTCTCTTGAGCACCTTTAATGAGCGCAGAATCTTGTGACTGTAGTTTATCTGGGTGGTATTTTTTCGCCATGGTTCTGTAAGCTTTTTTCACCTCTTCATTGGAAGCAGTGGATTCTATTTCTAATATCTTGTAAGCATTCCCAGTTGCTTTTATAAACATGGCTTTGATACTCTCCATGTCATTGGCCCGTATGCCCATGGCAGCAGCAATCTGCTCTACTTTATTTAGTTCTGGCTGTGAAATTGATCCGTCAGCGTTAGCAACGCCAAATAAAAAATGTAAGATTTGTAAACGAGTTTCGTATGGAGCCTGTCGTGTGAATATTTGAGCCAATTCAGGAATATTTTGTTTTTCTTTTTTGATTTCTTCATTGAATTTTTCAAAAATAGAATTGGCTTTATCTGGTCCGTAATTGGTAATGAAAAAATTACGAACAAACTGAAGCTCCTGAGTTTTAACAGCACCATCAGCTTTAATAACTGTTGCGGCAAGCGCCAAGAGATTGAGCTGAAAAAGCCCAGTGTTTTGATTCTGTACTCGGTTTTGATTCCAAGCAGTTGTTGGTTTAAAAAATTGATCAATCAATCCTCCAACGATAAAACCTAATATGGCTCCAGGGAATCTGAAAAAAGAATATCCAATAAAGGTTGCAATCCATTTGATCATAATAAAATCAGCTTAATCAATGCAAATTTGAAAAATAAAAACGGGGCATCAAAACGTTTGGTAAAGCGATTACTTTATTATCTTTGAAAAAAAAATATGTATCCTCCAGAACTAATAAAACCCATGAGAGAAGAGTTAACCAACATAGGCTTTGTTGAGTTGAGTTCTTCTGAAGATGTTTCGAACGCCATATCAAAATCAGGAACTACTTTAGTTGTTGTAAATTCGGTATGTGGTTGTGCAGCTGCAAACGCTCGCCCAGGTGTTTTTTATTCACTCCAGAATGAAAAAACTCCAGATCATTTAGTTACTGTTTTTGCGGGTGTAGATACGGAAGCTACAAAAAGTGCACGTGATATGATGGTTCCTTTTCCTCCCTCATCACCAAGCATTGCTTTATTTAAAGACGGTGAATTAGTCCACATGGTAGAACGTCACCACATCGAAGGAAGACCTGCAGAACTCATCGCAGAAAATCTTAAAGCAGCTTATCAAGATCATTGCTAATAGTAAAATGCTCCAATTCAAGGCATGAAAAAAATACTTGCCTTTCTAACTAGCCTAATCTTTTATCTCTGTTTTGGATGCAGTCTTGTGATATTTCATTTGATTCAGTGGATTGCTTTAAATCTATTCGGATACCGTGCACATAAATTCACTATCGAGTTACTAAACCGAATATTGCTTTTATGGATGAAGATTCTAGGTACCAAAATCAGTTTTGAAATAACCACAGCCCTGCCCGAAGACAGACCTCTTATATTTGTAGCCAACCACCAAAGTACCTATGATATCCCTCCCCTAATTTGGCACTTAAGAAAATACCATCCCAAATTCATCAGTAAAATAGAATTGGGGAAAGGAATTCCTAGTGTTTCATTTAATTTAAGGCATGGCGGTTCCGTATTAATCGATAGAAAAAAACCTAAAGAAGCTTTACAAAAAATAAAAGCTTTTGGAAAGACCATTAACAAAAAAAAATACAGTGCTGTAATTTTTCCAGAGGGGACCAGAAGCAAGGATGGAAGCACTAGAAAATTTCAGAAATCTGGACTTATTTGTCTTTTTGAATCTATGCCAAATGCTATGGTTGTTCCAATCAGTATTGGAAATTCATGGAAATTTGGACATCAAAATTACTTCCCTATGCCGATGGGAGTCAACCTCAAAATTACAGTTCATAAAGCACAGGAAATCAATCGAAAAAATCCAGTGAAATTTATCGAAACTCTTGAACATTTTATTGAAAAAGAGGTGCGTGATAAACAGGCTATTTAGGTAATACGATAGTGAATGTTGTCCCTTTCTGGGGAGTCGAAACAAAAGTGATTTTTCCATTATGAGACTTGATGATATTTTTAACTATCCCCAAACCAAGGCCCATTCCAGCTGATTTAGTAGTAAATTTTGGCTCAAATATTTTGTTTTTTAAATTGTTGGGGATACCATTTCCATTATCCATAATCGAAATAATGGTCTGATTAGGCTCTGAAATTATTTGAACTCCAACTTGGGGTGTTTTCTTTTTAGAAACAGATTGAAGTGCATTTTGGACAAGATTGGTAATTACTCTTATCCATTGGGTTCGATCTATGTGCTGAAAAACATGAGCAACATTAGCTGAAAACACAATATGTTCCTGTTGAAAAATACTAATCGCCATCTGAGTGACCTCAACCAGATCACATTCTTTCATATTGGATTTGGGTAGGGCTGCAAAATTTGAAAATGCCTCCGCCACCTCAGTCATTGTATCGATCTGCTGAATTAATAACTCTGAGAATTCTTTTAATTTCTTTTTACTTTCTATATCGTTAGGATCAAAAGTATGCTCAAAGCTTTGAATGGTCAACCGCATTGGAGTCAATGGATTTTTAATCTCATGTGCCACTTGTCTAGCCATTTCCTGCCATGCATTTTCTCGCTCTGTTTGGGCTAACTTTTGTGCGCTTTCTTCAAGATCATCTACCATTTTGTTGTAGGAATTGATCAAACTATCAATTTCACGAGTTGCATTTTTAAGATGGATTTTTTCATTCTTTTTCTGTAGTCCCATCTCCCCCATTCTCACTCGGATAGTTTCTAGAGATCTAGTAACAAATTTGGAGAGAAAATAGGCAATAAAAATAACCCCAAAAAGAAGGAGAATATATATCTGATATAGATTTTCTAAAAAGTTATTTAATTCGTTTTCAGAAAATGAAACGTCTTCAAAATAAGGAAAAAATAAAATTGCATAAGGTTTTTGAAATCGATCTTTCAAATAACTATACGAGGCATGAAACTTATCAATATCCGATTTATAATGCACAACATAGCGTCCATCACTTTGATTAATTTTTTTGAGTAATAAAGGATCTAAAATATAATCATTTGCGATAACTTCTAAAGGAGAATGATAGATAAACAAGGGGCTACCATCTAAATTAAAAAGGGAATATTGGATACTGTGTATGTCATTGATTTTTTCAAAATCGGAGGTATGAGATTGCCAAACACTATCTGAACGGTTGTTTAAGTCGTGTTTTTCAACTAAATAATCTATGTGCCTTTGGAGCTGTATTTCTTTTCTATTAAGGCGGCCCAAATGATAGTTTTCGCGTTGTGATTCATACTGAATACTAGTCGTCCCTAGGATTAACAATCCAGCAACAAATAACAACAAAATCATCACGACAAAAAGACGCGTTCTAAAAGAAAATTTCTCCGGAATCTTAAAGGACTTGATCATTAATTTTTTCGTGTTTTCTTATACAACTTGATTCCCAAAAATAGGACTACGCCAAGACCAATAAAACCAAGCATCCCAGATATCCAGTGAAGACTATCTTTTAAAATGACTAAAAATACTATGGCAAATAAAAGCAAGGTAGCTCCTTCATTCCAAATCCGCATATAGTTACTGGTATATGTAACTTCATCCTTCTGAAATTTCAAAAACATCTTGTGTGTTTTTAAATGATACAAAATTAGCATGAATACAAAAAAGAGCTTCAAATGCATCCATGGTTGTAATAACCATACAGGCATTAAATACAATAGCCACAAAGCAAATGCAATGGCAAGGATTGCCGATGGCCACGTGATAATATACCACAATCGCTTTTCCATAATCTTAAACTGAGCAATAAGTATAGAAGCCTCTGTCTTACTCTTTTTTAAACCCTCAATATGATAAATAAAAAGCCTAGGAATATAAAACAAACCTGCAAACCAGGTAATGACAAAAATTAAATGCAAGGCTTTTACATAGTTGTAAAACACAAACTTTCTATTTTAGAGTTAAATAATCCAGTTTTAATTTTGCAAAGGCCGCATTAAATTGCTCCAAATCTTTCGAAATGAGTTCGTTATAATGTAGCATATGTTCTTCTATTTTTAGTGTTAATTCTTTTCTAACTGCCTCATCTTGAGCTGTAGGTGGAAAATCACTTCCTGTAACTAGTCTATTAAGATGTCCAAGTTTGTTGGTAAGTCTGATTGGAAAATTTAACGGATCCTGATTACTTTTATTCTGAGTTTGATAGAGCGCTTTTTCTATTGTTGAAAATTCCTCTTTCAACATTTTAACCTGTTGCACTAAGTCCTTTGTTTCTTCCATACTTCCGTAATTCGTTTCAAAGTCACTTAATTTTTTATTGATGCTTCTGATGTTTTTAATGGCCTTGTGGGCAGCATCAATGGTTTGATTTACCTGATTAACAAAGTCAAATTGCTTTTGCATCTGTGCAACACTGACTTCTGCTCTCGGATCACTCAAAATCGTGAATTCTTGCTTTTCAGTTAGTCCATTTTTTTCAATTATGACATCATATGTTCCTGGAACAGCTTTTGCTCCTGAGAAAGAAGCAGACCAAAAAATCATTCCATCTAGTGTTTCTGCTCCCTCATAACGGGTATTCCAAACAAATTGATTTCCACCTGGACTTACAGTTAACTTTTCTTTGTTAGAAGCGGTACTGTAGGTTTTTATGGTTCTTCCATTCTTTTCTTTGAAATGAAGCTTAAGTGTATCTTTAGTTTCATCAAAAGCCTTTACATTAAAATATACGACTACTCCATTAGGAAGATTGTTCCCCTCGGTTAGGGATGGATTTGATTGTGCTCTTCCTTGAGTTCTATAACTATCTTTGGGCTTGAACAACGTAATCTCTTTTTTTATTGTTTCGGCATTCAACTGGTGAAGCACGGTCAGGTCATCAAGGATCCACAGACTTCTTCCTTGTGTAGCAACGATTAAGCTATGTTCCTTAATAGTTAAGTCTGTTATAGGAACGATAGGAAGATTCAACTGGAAAGAATTCCAGCTAATTCCATCATCATGAGAAATATACATTCCTGATTCTGTACCAGCGTAAAGCAACCCCTTTTTAGCAGGATCTGCTCTGAGTACCCTTGTGAAATCTTCTGATTTTATTCCATTAGTGATTTTGGTCCAGGACTTGCCATAATCAGAAGTCTTGTATAAATAAGGTTTAAAATCACCCGTCTTGTATAATGTCCCAGCGACATAACATACAGCTGGATCAAAAGGTGAGGGTTCTATACTATTAATCATCAGCCACTTTGGCATTTGGGTTGGAGTGACATTTTCCCAATTTTCTCCACCATCCTGTGTTAAATGAATCAACCCATCATCACTTCCTACCCACATAAGTCCTTCCTTAAGAGGAGATTCATTTGCCGCAAAAATGGTACAATAATATTCTACTCCTGTATTGTCTTGAGTGATAGGTCCTCCTGATGACTTTAATTTTTCTGGATCATTTCGAGTTAAATCAGGACTAATTATTTTCCAGCTTTGGCCTTCATTTTCTGAAACATGAACATGATTAGAAAACGTGTAGAGCTTTTTTGGATTATGCTTACTAAAATGAATAGGAAAATTCCACTGAAAACGATATTTCATTCCTTCAGCTCCATAGCCCATAGGATTATCAGGCCATACGTTAATTCCTCTTTCACTATTCGTTTTATGGTTTACGCGTGTCAAATACCCTCCATAACTACCTCCATAAACAATATCATTATTTAATGGGTCTACTGCTATATGAGCGGACTCCCCTCCAGCTGTGGGTTCCCAATCATCTTCTGAAATCGAACTCCCATCAGATCTATAATTCACGCGCAGTGTGGAATTATCTTGCTGCGCTACATAAATACGGTAAGGAAATGAATTATCGGTTGTTACTCTGTAAAACTGAGCTGTAGGTTGATTGTAATAGGTACTCCAACTTTCACCTCCGTTATAAGAAATTTGAGCACCTCCATCATCTGCAATGATCATCCGTTGATTATCTTCAGGTGCAATCCATAAGTCATGATGATCACCATGAGGAGCATTATTGGATTGAAAAGTTTTCCCTCCATCTTTAGACTTGTGATAGGAAACATTCATCACATATACTATATCTTCATCTTGGGTATCCGCATAAATTTTTGAATAATACCAAGCACGTTGTCTCAAAGCTCTGCTATCGTTTATATGTTTCCATGTATCGCCACCATCTTCTGATTTATATACGCCTCCTTCTTCTTTATTTTCTACAATAGTCCATACTTTTTGGGAATCAATTGGTGATACAGTTACTCCCATTATTCCAAGTGTCCCTTCTGCAAAACCTTCGTTTTGGCTAATTTCAGTCCATGTTTGTCCTTCATCTGTGCTTTTCCATAACGCTGATCCTTCTCCTCCACTATTGAGACTGTAAGGAGTTCGATTTACCCGCCATGTTGATGCATATAATACTCTGGGATTAGTAGGGTCCATTACTAATTCAACTGCTCCAGAATGCGCATTGGAAAATAATACTTTTCTCCAACTCTTACCTCCGTTTGTACTCTTATATACTCCTCGCTCATCAGTAGGTTTATATATATTACCTAAGACCGCTGCATAAACTATATCTGGATTACTTGGGTGAATTGCTATTCTAGGAATATGTCTTGATTTTGGTAATCCTGAAAAGCTCCATGTTTTTCCAGCATCTACTGACTTCCATAATCCATAGCCAGAAGAAACATTTCCTCTCAAAGTTACTTCTCCACCACCCACATAGATCACGTTAGGGTCACTATGAGAAACGGCAACCGAGCCAATACTTCCACCAAAATAACCATCAGAGATATTCTCATAAGTTTGACCTCCATCTTCTGTTTTCCATACACCTCCTCCTGTAGCTCCAAAATAAAATAAATTAGGCTTTCCTGGAACTCCTGTAACAGCTGCAGATCGACCGCCTCTATATGGACCAATAGATCTGTATTGAATTGCTTCGTAAGCTTTTTCTGGAAAACTCACTATACTTTCGGTAGAGACACGTTTTTTTCTTTGTCCATAAAAAGGGGATATCGCAAAGAAAATAAATGCAAAAGAAAATAAAGTAGTATGATATTTAGAAAAAGTCCATTTCATAAATGCGGTTTTTGTGATGACTTAAAAGTATAAAATTAAATTCTTAATTGTGATAATCCTCAAAAAGCTTTTGTTGATATGATCAAGCAAAAAGCTCTTTTCTAACTGCCCTATTTAAAAAATAAGCTGTCATTATTGTTGAGATTACATCCGAAATTGGAAATGCCAACCAAACTCCCTGAACACCATAGTAGTGTGATAAAATAAATAAGAGCGGGATAAAAATCAAGCCTTGCCTACTCAATGTAAGTAATAAGGCTGGTAATGCTTTCCCTATTGCCTGAAAATATGCGGAGCCGATTAATTGAATACCTACTATCGGCAACGCTGCAAAAACATATTTTAATGCTGCAGGTGTCTGCGAATTCACTGCTAAATCTTTTGAGAAAAGGGTAGGTATTTGATCCGCAAAAAACATGATGAGTAACAATACTAAAGTCGCCAGTCCACTAGCATAGCCAATGGAAATATTGATTACTTGTCTGACACGACCCCAGTTTTTTGCACCATAGTTAAATCCTGCTATGGGGAGGAATCCTTGAGTTATTCCAAAAATTGGAAAAGTCGCAAACATTAGCATCCGACTTAAAATAGCATAGACTGCAATCGTAGATTCTCCACCAAAAGAGAATAAAATATTATTTACCAGAAGAACCGTAATACTTACCATAGCTTGTCTTGCAAGAGTCACCGAACCCAAAGAAGAGATCTCTTTTACAAGGCTAGACTCTAAAATAAAGGCGTCTAATTTTGGACGAAGGACAGATTTTTTTGAAATAAAAAAATAAACAATGTAAGAAGCACAAACGCCATATGACAGTGTAGTTGCCCATGCGGCTCCCATCATACCCCAATCAAAAACACGAATAAAAACATAGTCCAAAACCAAGTTAGAAACTGATGGTAAAAGCATCGCATACATTGCATTTTTAGGCTTGCCCTCTGCACGAATCGTATTGTTAGCCATCATGCAAAATGCAAGAATAGGAACTCCGTACATTACAATTACATAATATGTTTTTGCCAAGGAAAATAAACTTCCTTTTCCGCCAAAAATTGGGATAATATTATCTACGAAAAGTAACCCAAAAATTACTACAAAAACGGTCAGAATAAAGGTTAATGTAATCTGATTTGCAAAGGTCTTTTCTGCTTTAGCATGGTCCTGTTCTCCTAATGCTCTTGAAATAATTGAAGCTCCTCCAACCCCAATTGACATTCCTAATGCAGCAATAAAAAATGAAACAGGAAGCACCACATTGATCGCTGCAATAGCATTTGATCCAATCCACTGCCCTACAAAAATTGTATCAATCAGTATATTTAGTGACATCACTAAAATGCCGATAGAAGCCGGAACAGCTTGCTGAATCAATAATTTAGGTATGGATTGGGTTCCTAAAGCAGTAGTCGATTTAAACCCCATTATGCCATGTCTTTCTCTGCCCATTCATCGATCCATCTGCTCAATACATTGACCCAATCTTCTCGATCATTTACACAGGGAATAACATGTAATTTTTTACCTCCATTGTCTTCAAAATCTTCCGCTGCTTCCATCCCTATTTCTTCTAATGTTTCGAGACAGTCTGAAATAAAAGCAGGGGTTGCAATAGCCAACTCTTTTGTACCGTTTTTAGCAAAAGCTTCAACTGTTTTATCGGTATACGGTTTCAACCAAGATCCTAAAATTGACACTCGCGACTGGAAACTTGTAGAGTATGTTCCTTCTTTTAATTCTAAATATTCTGCCACATTCTTAGTAGTCATTTCACATTGATGTCGATAACAGTATCCATGCGCTGGCGAATCTTCAAAGCAACATTTACCGTCCATTTTACAATGAGATTTGGTGATGTCGGATTTGCGTATATGTCGCTCGGGAACCCCATGATAAGAGAACAAAAGGTGTTCCCAATTTTTGTCTTTTAAAGATTCCTGAATTGAATTTGATAAAACCCGAACATAATCAGGGTGATTGTAAAAGGGTGGCAAGGAGGTGAACTCCATTTCAGGAAAGTGCTTTGCCCGAATTTCTTCAGCCAACACCAAAATGGTTTCAGTAGTTGCCATTGCAAATTGGGGGTAAAGTGGAATTATAAGTACCTCTGTTATTCCTTTTTTTGCCAAAACTTCTAAACCAGAATGAATGGATGGATTACCATACCGCATAGCTAAAGTGACAGGAACACCAACTTTCTTCTGAACTTTTTCCTGAAGTCTTTCAGAGAGAACAATAAGGGGAGAACCTTCTTTCCACCAAATTTTTCGGTATGCTTTTGCGGATTTTTTGGGACGTGTGTTCAAGATAATGCCCTTAACCAAAAAGGTACGGAACCACTTGGGCAAATCAATAACCCTCCCATCCATTAAAAATTGATCTAAATACGACTTAACATCTTTTGTTTCAGTACTGTCTGGCGAACCCAGATTGACTAATAGCACTCCTTTCATGGACAATTTTTTTACGAAGATACTGAACCTAAATATTTCTTTGGAGTGGTTCCATACTTCTTTTTAAATGCAGCAATAAAATGACTTGCAGTACTGTAGCCCAGTCTTAAACCAACTTCATTTACATTATATTTTTGAGAACTTAACATTTTGCATGCTTCCTCCATTTTATGATCCAATAGATAAGCGTAGACAGTGTCTCCGTAGAGTTCCTTAAAACCCTCTTTTAACTTTTTCAAAGAAAGTCCAATCTCCACAGCTAAACTTTCTAACGAAGGAGGATTCGTCATTCGTTCCAATATGATTTCTTTTGCTTTCCTTATTTTTCTAACATTCTCTTCATCTACTAAAAAAGGACACTGCTCCACAGAAAGATCTTCATTCTTGTTAAAATAAAGACTCAATAACTCATATACTTTTCCTTTAATGTAAAGGGCTTTAATACTATCATGAATTTTTGATTGAAGTATTTGGCTTAAAACCACTGCAATTGAAGAAGAAAAAGCCTGATTGTCATAATACTTTTTTGAACTATTCTCAGAACTTAGAAAAGGAATATGATCGGCATCTGAAGAAAATAAGGCGTGAAATTCAGTGATCGAAATTAAAACACTTACAAGCCAAGTGTCTGGATTAAGCTCAACATCAATCGGCAACTCTTTTGCTGGATTATAAAGCAGCATGGAATGATCCTCATTTAAAGGAAAGGTATAACTGCCTTCATTGTATTTAAAATTCATTTGTCCCTTTAAACAAAAATGGAATTGTAAAAAGTCTTGAGCAACTTTATGTGAGAGATTCATGTTTTCACCCCTGTCATTTTTAGTTCTTAACACAAAGCAACCTGACCCTATCTCCGTAATTTTAAAAGAACTTTTATCGTTATTTTCCTCCTTCATAAAATTTATATATAAACTGATAAAATTAGTTTTCATTTACAAAATTATATAAAAATAAGTCTTTTCAAGGAGTTTCAATAATACCATCTAAAAAACCTTAAGAGATATTTATAAACTTTATAGCGTTATTTTTTAGAGTCAGACTCATTTATTTTTGCTGAAGAATTTAAAAGAATCTTTTTGCCTAAAACAAAGCAATTTTATGCTGTTGGTGTAAGTCACAAAACCGCCTCTATTGATCTTAGGGGACATTTCAGTTTGAGTGATTCTAAACTCCATGCATTGTTTTTAGATGCTAAAGAAAAAGAGATCCAAGACTTGTTACTCATTAATACGTGTAACAGAACCGAGATTTATGCCTGGACCACTTCCGATTCTATCTTGGTAGACTTACTTCTATTCCATTCAGAAGGTACCGAGAAAAATTTTCGAGAAATTGGTTATTCATACAAAAATGAAATTGGGATTAATCATCTCTTCAGGGTAGGGACTGGATTAGAAAGTCAAATATTAGGTGACTTTGAAATTATTGGACAAATCAAACAAAGTTTTTATCGTTCCAAAAAAATGGGACTTGCACAGGGTAACTTGGAACGCCTTATTAACTCCGTAATACAGGCCAGTAAAAGAATCAAGACAGAGACTCAAATATCCAGTGGCGCTACCTCAGTAGCCTTTGCTTCAGTTCAATACATTCTTAAAAATGTAAAAGATATTTCTAAAAAAAATATACTCCTTTTCGGTACGGGTAAAATAGGAGCAAATACCTGTGAGAATTTGGTTAAACATAGTCAGAATGATCATATTGTTTTAATCAACAGAACTCAAGAAAAAGCAGAAAAAATTGCTGGAAAATTTCCCGTTCAGGTGAAGCCTTTTGGAGAATTAACGTCCAGCATATTGGAAAGTGACGTATTGATAGTTGCCACAAGTTCACAAAAACCAACCATCACTGCAGACTTAATTCACAACCAAAAGCCCCTATTAATTCTCGATCTCTCACTTCCAAGAAATGTAGACGCAAGCCTTGATAAAAGACCAAATACCCGAGTCATTCACCTTGATGAACTTTCACAAATTACTGATGCCACTTTCGAAAAGAGAAAAAAATTCATTCCCCAGGCTGAAAGAATTCTTGAAACAGTTAAATTAGAATTTATGGAGTGGATGGTACACAGAAAATATGTCCCAACCCTAAAAGCATTTAAAGAAAAAATCACAACCTCTAATGCCAATTTTGAGTTTATTCCTGAAAACGGTGACACAGAATACATGGCACAAAAAATAATGGGGCAAGTAGCCGCATACCTTAGATCTAATCCACACAAAGCAGATGAAACCGTTCATCTGCTTCAAGAAGTTTTTGAGTTGAACCCAGATCGTTTTCAATAATGATAAGGATTGGAACTCGAAAAAGTGAATTGGCCTTGTGGCAAGCAAATCAAGTAAAAGATCAATTAGATGCACTTGGAGCCAATACTATTTTAGTCCCCCTTGAAAGCGAAGGAGATCAAAACCTCATAGATCCACTTTACAAAATGGGAATTCAAGGTGTTTTCACTAAAACACTTGATGCAGCCCTACTTAACAATAAAATTGATCTCGCTGTGCACAGTCTGAAAGACGTTCCCACTGTAATGGCTCAAGGAATTGAAATTAGTGCCGTTTTACCTCGAGGGGCCAGTAAAGATGTTATTGTAAAGCATCCCGATAGGAACAAAAGTGAAACAGAGAAACGGATTGGTACTGGAAGTTTACGCAGAAAAGCACAATGGCTAAGGAAATATCCCAATTATACCGTAGAAAACCTGAGGGGAAACGTTCAAAAACGTCTAGAAAAACTGAGTCTTTCTGTGTGGGAGGGAGCTATTTTTGCACAAGCAGGACTTGAACGTTTGGGACTGCTAGAGTTGACTTTTGAATCTCTTGAATGGATGATCTCGGCACCCGCCCAGGGAATTGTAGGGATTGCCAGCCTTGAGACGAATAGTGCTTTGAAACCTTATTTAAATGAAATTAATTGCGAGCAAACAGCCTTATGCGCAAAAATAGAACGAACATTCTTAAATACACTTGAAGGTGGATGTACCGCACCCATAGGAGCCTTTTCTGAAATTAAAAATGATAAGGTATATTTTAATGGGGGACTCTTTGCACTTGATGGAAGCCAAGCCATAACTGTTGAAGAATCTATCTCACTTAAAGATGCTTCAGGATTTGGAATTCAGCTTGCCCAAAAAATTTTATCACAAGGAGGGGAAACACTTATGAAGGAAATAAAATCCAAAATGTGAAATGAGATTACTGGCCACTAAACAACTTTCACTGTCACTAAAAGACCGGCTTATTCAGCATGGATTTTCTATTGTAGAACAATCTTTTATCAAAATAAAAGCGCTTTCTATTCCAAAAAAAGAGATTGAGAATCAATTGATTTTTACAAGCCAAAACGCAGTCAAAATTGCTTTTTCAGAACCAGAAATAAAAGCTCAATTAGAGGGCAAAAACTACTTTTGTGTCGGTAAAAAAACAAAAACACTTTTAGAAGAAAATGGCCAAAAAGTGATAAAAATGACTCAAAATGCAACTGATTTAGCCTATTTTTTGACAAATAATCACAAAAAAGAAGCTTTTTCGTTTTTTTGTGGCAAACGTCGTAGACCCGAAATTGAGAATCTACTCAAAGAAAATAACATGAGGTGCCAGATCCATGAAATTTACGATACCTTTTTAACCCCAAAAACCATAGACAAGCCTTTTGATGGAATTTTATTTTTTAGCCCATCAGCCGTATCAAGTTATTTTAAAGTCAACTCAATAAATACTGAAACCAGAGGATTCTGTATTGGAAAAACTACTGCTTCAGCATTAGATTTTTATACTAAAAATTACAGTATTGCTAAAGAACCTACTGAAACACAACTCTTATTAAGCATTTATAATTATTATCTACAACACCATGCTCAAAAATGATCTGTTCTTAAAAGCCCTAAGAGGCGAAACCGTTACAAGACCTCCAGTTTGGATGATGCGTCAAGCAGGACGTTATTTACCAGACTTTATGGTATTAAAAGAAAAATACGATTTCTTTACACGTTGCCAGACCCCAGAATTGGCTACTGAAATAACGATTATGCCAATAGATCAAATCGGTCCCGATGCTGCCATTTTATTCAGCGATATTTTGGTTGTCTTACAAGCCATGCAAATTCCTGTAGAAATGAAAGATGGCTTAGGCCCCTGGATCCCGGACCCTATCCGATCTCAAAAGGATGTAAATCAAGCAATAATTCCTGATATTCATGAACATTTAGGTTACGTATTGGATGCTGTAAAAATGACAAAACAAGAACTTGCAAATCGAGTTCCTCTGATCGGATTTGCAGGTTCTCCCTGGACTCTATTGTGTTATGCTGTGCAAGGTCAAGGGTCAAAAACATTTGACAAGGCTAAAGAATTTTGTTTTAGTCAACCTGAAGCTGCGCATGACCTTCTTCAAAAAATCACCACCACAACAATAGCTTACCTCAAAGAAAAAGTAAAGTCCGGGGTTGACGCTGTACAAATATTTGACTCATGGGGCGGACTGCTTTCTCCTGATGATTATCAAATCTTTTCTTGGCCTTATATCCAACAAATAATTGACGCTCTAAAAGACGAAATCCCAGTGATTGTTTTTGGAAAAGGTTGTTGGTTTGCCCTTCATGAGATGGGTAAATCAGGAGCTGCAGCACTAGGTGTCGACTGGACATGTTCCGCAAGAAATGCACGCTATCTCTCCGGAGGACAAATCACTCTTCAAGGAAATTTTGATCCTTCCAGACTACTCTCTCCCATTCCTGAGATCACTGAAGCAGTTTACAAAATGATTAATGAATTTGGTAAAGATCGATACATAGTGAACCTTGGTCATGGCATTTTACCGAATATCCCTGTAGATCATGCAAAAGCATTTGTAGATGCAGTAAAATCCTATTATTAAAACCCTTCCCCATTGAAAAATCAATTTTACCTTTACATTCAAAATTTGCAAAATAACATTACCCAAGCTCTTGAAGAAATTGATGGTAAAGCAAAATTCAAAGAAGATATTTGGCAGCGCGATGAAGGCGGAGGAGGTCAAAGCCGTGTTATTGAAAATGGTGATGTGATCGAAAAAGGAGGCGTAAATATTTCCGCTGTTCACGGACCTTTACCTAAAAGTATGCAAGCTTATTTTAAGGTTGGTGAAGTTAATTTCTATGCCTGTGGATTAAGTCTAGTGCTCCATCCAAAAAACCCAATGGTTCCTACTGTTCATGCAAATTGGCGTTATTTTGAAATGTATGACAAATCCGATCAGCTTATAGACCAATGGTTTGGTGGGGGATTGGACCTCACTCCATACTATCTTTTTGATGAAGATGCGGTGCATTTTCATCAGCAATGTAAAAAAGCTTGTGATGCTCACCACCCAAATTTTTATGCCGATTTTAAAGCCCATTGCGATCAGTATTTTCACAACGAACACCGTGATGAAGCTCGAGGTATTGGGGGTTTATTTTTTGACTACCTTAAAGCAAATGAAACCTTTAGTATTCAAGATCGTTATGACTTTACCACTGAAGTGGGCAATGAATTTCTAAATGCATACCTACCCATTTTAAATAAACGTAAAGACCTTCCTTTTACAGAAGCACAAAGAAATTGGCAAGAAATAAGAAGGGGTCGCTATGTAGAATTCAATTTAATTCACGACAAAGGAACCCTTTTTGGTCTTAAAACAAAAGGACGCATTGAGAGTATTTTGATGAGTCTTCCTCCTCATGTTCAATGGCGTTACGATCACCATCCAGAAAAAGGAAGTGAGGAAGCACGACTATTAAGTGTATTGAAAAATCCCAAAGAATGGGTATAATCGAAAAACTACATTTCATTTTTTGTATTTTAATACCAAATTAGCAACTCATGAATAGCCTGATCATCTTATTTGTATTGCCCCTACTAATTATTTTCTCTTATTTATTTGATGCTTTTGCGCGAAAAACAAAATTTCCATCGGTTATTTTGTTGATGTTTACCGGTGTAATTGTTCGATCAATCACAGCCGCTTATGGATTTGAAGACTTCGGTTTTTTAGATGATCTAATTCCTGTGCTGGGGACTATAGGGCTAATTTTAATTGTTTTGGAAGGTGCACTAGAACTGGAAATAAGAAAGGAAAAACTTCCTCTTATTCTAAAAGGATTTCTCGCTGCTCTTGTTTTGCTAATCCTCAATATTATTGCATTGCATTGGGTTTTTGTAAATCTTCTTAAAATGACTTCTCAACTTGCTACACTTTCTGCTATTCCATTGGCGATTATTAGTAGCGCTGTCGCAATTCCATCTGCAGCAGGTTTTCTTAAACAGGATCGTGAATTTATAGTTTATGAATCTACTTTTTCCGACATCTTAGGAATTATGATTTTTAACTATGCATTGCGTCAGTTTGAAGTAAAAGAAGCATTGGTAGGCATTACACCGTTGGCTTCTTTATTCCTTCAAATTTTAGGCGTAATCGTAATTTCCTTGGCCATTACCTATGTTTTATTTCAACTACTTCGTCAGATAGATCATCATGTTAAATTTTTTCTTATTCTAGCCCTACTCATACTCGTGTACGCTTTTGGGAAATTATTTCATTTGCCAGCTTTGGTTACCATTTTCATTTTTGGAATCTTCTTAAGCAATGTCAAAAGTTTACTTCCTCGATTTTTAAAAAATTATTTGGATTTGGATCATACCGAAAAGGAATTGCATGAATTTCATATTCTCACTGCAGAATCAACCTTTATCGTTCGGACGTTCTTTTTCTTATTCTTTGGTTTTTCTATTCAACTCTCTGACTTTAACACCTCTCAGCCTCTATTTTATGGAGCACTCATCGTTTTAGTCATGTTAGCATTACGCTATATTTATTTTTCGGTGACTACATTCAGACTCAAACCCAGTTCCTTAACATATATGTCACCTAGAGGGTTAATAAGTATCCTATTGTTTGTTCAACTTAATGAGGTTTCATTCATTGATTTGTCCAATAGTCCAATAGATGAACGTGTCTTGTTAGTTGTCATTCTGAGTTCTATGCTCGTAATGCTTATAGGGACTCTAAAAAAGCCATCTCCTAAGGAAGAATCCATTACCTCTGATTTTGAACCCGAAACTCCTGTAACATTAGATCTAAATATTGACATTCCTGAACTTCCAGACAATGATTCTGAAGAGCCACTAAATTAAAGACTATGTATCCATTAAATCGCAATCGAAGATTAAGAAAATCCTCTAGCATGAGGAGCCTGCTCCAAGAGCACCAGCTTTCTCCAAATGATTTTATCGTACCTCTATTTATTGTGGAAGGAAAACAATTAAAAGAACCCATTCCATCCATGCCAGGGTATTTTCGATTATCGTTGGATTTAATTGCTCAAAAAGTGATTTCATTATGGAAACAAGACTTAAAAGCGGTACTGTTATTTGTGAAAGTCCCCAATAATTTAAAAGACAATCAGGGAAAAGAAGCTTTAAATCCTGATGGTTTGATGCAGCGTGCAATTAAAACTATAAAAGATACTGTCCCTGAAATGATAGTAATGACAGATGTCGCACTGGATCCCTATTCTTCATTTGGACATGACGGAATCGTTGAAGAAGGAAAAATATTAAATGATCCTACGGTCGCAGTTCTGGCAAAAATGGCCAGTTCCCATGCCGAAGCTGGTGCAGATGTTGTTGCACCTAGTGATATGATGGATGGCCGTGTTTTAGCCATTCGGAAGCAATTAGAATCAGCTCAATTTCACGATACACTCATCATGAGTTACAGTGCTAAATATGCTTCTGCTTTTTATGGTCCTTTTAGAGATGCACTCGATTCTGCACCAGGATTTGGAGACAAAAAGACCTATCAGATGGACTTTGCAAACCGTAAAGAAGCACTCATCGAAACCCAACGCGATCTCGAAGAAGGAGCAGATATCGTAATGGTAAAGCCCGGACTGGCTTATTTAGACATTATCCGTGACCTAAAAAACACTATTAACGCACCAATTGCAGCCTACCAAGTGAGTGGAGAATACGCCATGCTCAAAGCTGCTGCTGAAAAAGGATGGATCAATCATGATCAAGTGATGTTAGAACAATTGATTAGTTTTAAACGTGCAGGAGCCAGTCTCATCGCTTCTTATTTTGCAGAAGAGGTCGTTAAAATGCTTTAAAGTTGTCTTCTTTTTATGAAAAAAAAGATACTTTTATAAAAAGTACCCCAAAATGCGCCCCTTATTTATACCCTTGCTTTTCGCATTATTGCTTGTCTTTTATTTCTGTAGCGGAATAGATCTTATTGATGATTACATACCCCCAGATGTTCGGATCACAACTCCTTTATCATCAATGACCATTGGCACTTCAGTTCATCTGAAGGCTTCTTATTTTAATAATGTAGGGGATCACATTCAAGACGCATCAATAAAGTGGATAAGTTCAAATTCAGAGATCATTACTATTGACCCTGATGGAATTGCTACACCCCATAAGGAAGGTGTTGTAGAATTAATTGCTCAAATCACTACAGAAGATAATGAATTAATCCAGGATATAATCCGTGTCACTGTAATCAGTAATGTCAAATTAGTAACCGATCCCGTTGAGAACGAAATAGTGGAGAATACAACTACGAGTCCCACTATTGAAATTCTGAATAGTATCTCAGAGATCACTGCTCAAACTTCTTACCAATTGGAAATAAATATTACAGATGAAAATGGAAATGAAGCCGTTCCCTCAAAGCTTTTATGGACGAGTTCAGATGAGGCTATACTTTCTGTAGATCAAGAGGGTAACATAAATGCAATTGCATCAGGTATGGCTACAATCACTATATCATTTACTTCGTCAAATACTGTATTTACTGCTCAGAATTTCATTACGGTTATTGCACTTGAAAAAGATTCCATTTCTTCGTTTTCAGGAAATTTGGTTACCAAAAGTGGCTATACCTTAGAAGGAAGTTTTACTCTCTCTAAAACAGAATCAGGTCTCATACTGAGTTTAGGAGAAGATTACAAAGCTTCTGCTACTCTTCCTGGGCTCTATGTTTATTTATCAAACAATAACAATACAACCTCACAAGCTTATGAAATTGATGCAGTAAAAGTGTTTAACGGTTCTCATTCCTATACACTCCCAAGTTCCATTGAACTAATGGATTATCAATATTTATTGTATTGGTGTAAGCCTTTTAATGTAAAAGTGGGTGAAGCTAAAATTTACGATTGATGAAAAAATATATTGTACTCGTCCTTTTTCTACTAAGCATATCAAAAATTCAAGGGCAGTGGATAAAAGAAAAAGGAAAAGGCTATTACAAAATATCAGGGTGGTCACTCCTTGCAGATGAACACTTCACTGATAAAGGAATAGTTGACCCCAATGCTACTAGAGGTATCTTTATTACAAGCATCTATGGACAATATGGTCTTTCAAAAAGAATAAATCTCATCGGCTACCTACCCTTATTTGTGAAAAATTACCAGTTTGCTCAAGTTTCGCAAACAAATGGTAAAATCTACGAACCCCGTCAAGAATTTAATGGATTAGGGGATATTAATCTAGCAGTCGAATACGGACTAAAAACAACTGGGAAATGGATATTATCTTCCACACTTACTTTTGGAATTCCATCGGGGAATGCTGCTGCTGGAAGTGATGGAAGTTATCAGACTGGCGATGGTGAATTCAATCAATTGGTTCAGTTTAATGTTGGAAGTGGGTATGCTTTAGGAAAACAGAACTTATACATTAAATCTTATTTAGGATTGAATAACCGAACCCAGGGATTTTCTGATGAAATACACTCTTATTTCGAAACAGGCACACAACTTTTAAAAAACAATCTTTTAGTCCTTAGCCGTTTGCATTGGATAAAATCACTTTACAATGGTACCTTAGATGCATCGAATGCTAACGGTACTATTTTCGCAAATAATATTGAAAGTTTTACTATTGGATTTGAATCTGCACTAAATTTTGGAAAAAACTGGGGATTGAGTATTGCCTTAACTCATCCGCTGTCTGGAAAAGTTATCTACCGTGCTCAGAGTTATTCAGGAGGACTGTTCTTCAATTTTTAAAAATTTATCCTCCGTACTTTCGCTCTGCAGAAAACGGGCTTAATGAAAGGGTAGTAATTTGATCCGAAATTAGTTCAGTCACCAACTTTCCCGTAGCAGGACCCAGACTCCATCCCATCATAGAATGCCCAGTTGCTAAAACTAAATTTGTGCATTTGGAATGCCTCCCAATAAAAGGAAGTCCGTCAGGAGAAAGTGGTCGAAGTCCACATTTTACGTCAGCTAGCGTTGTTTGAGAAGGGACTACATTTGGATAATAGGCTGTTGCTGCTTGGGCAATAGCTTGTACTCGTTTGGTATTGATCTGATGATTAATTCCAGAGAGCTCCATCGTCCCACCAAAACGAGTAAACCCTTGCATTGGAGTCACTGCTACCTTAGATTCCAATAAAATTGCTGGGAGATTAATTCCAGTAGGCTGAGTTACATTGATTCGATATCCTTTTCCTGCCTGAACCGATAACTGAATTCCTAACTGCTTTAAAAGTGACTCCGACCAGGCTCCACTGGCGATTACAGTCTCATCAGCCTGAACTTGATGTTTTGATGTACAAACTTTATTTATACGAGTACCGCTTGTTTTAAAATGCGTGACAGCCTCCCCGGTCAAAAAGGTAACACCTTTCTTTTTCAGTAGGCTTAGCAAATTTTTCATAAACAATTCTGGAGTACTATGTGCATCACTTTCATACCAAAAAGCTCCTGCAATATCCATAGGTGTATCAGGTTGTTTTTCTAATACTTCTGAAGGACTTAATTGATCAATTTTCAATCCCAAATCTCGAGCCCAGGCTACTACCTCGGCTTCTTCTTTTTCTGCCTGAGTTGTCTTATAGGCCATAAGAAGGCCTTTTGTTTCGAGGTGAAAGTCAAAGTCCTCTTCACTTTGCATCTCAAGATAAAGCTGTTTACTCAATATGTTAATATCTAGTATTGTTTGTATGGAACGCTGAACATGAGCTGTTGTACAAGATTTCATGAATTTAATCCCCCATTTAATCAAATCTTTATCCAATCTGGGCTTAATATAAAAAGGGCTTGAGGACTTAAACATCCAACGGAAACCTTTAGCAACCATACCTGGAGCCGCCATAGGAACAATATGACTTGGCGTCAGGTATCCTGCATTTACATGAGAAGCTCCTGCTGATAAATTTCCTTGGTCTATGACGGTTACTTCATGCCCCTCTTTTTGAAGAAAATAGGCTGTACACAAACCTACGATTCCTCCTCCCACAACAACTACTTTTTTTTGAGTCATATTAGATAACTTGAAAGCCTTTTACATAAGGATCATCAGGGTCTAAAATTAATTTATTATAACCCGTAATTCGGGCTTCCCCTTCTATACTAGGGATGATTGCCTCCAGC
>JAFMMH010000079.1 GCA_017851655.1 Flavobacteriaceae bacterium | reverse complement strand
ACGAAAGCCTTAGGAAATTACACTGGAAAGATACCAATCATTGGGAAAAATTACTCCCTGAAAACGCAAAAATAACTGCAAAACTAGCTCTTGAAAAGGCTACTCAAAATATTCTTAATAAACTGTAAAACAAATGAGTAATGCAATTCGAATAACCAAAGAGTTTAAGTTTGAAACTGGTCATGCGCTTTATGGCTACGACGGCTTATGTAAAAATGTTCACGGGCATAGTTACAAACTTGCTGTAACAGTTATTGGGAGTCCGATTGAAGACCAATCTCACGTCAAGTTTGGAATGGTTATGGATTTCAGCGATATCAAAGAAATTGTCAATAAACTCATTGTAAAACCTTTTGATCACGCCACCGTATTGAATGTTAATTCTCCACATATAGAATTAGCTGACAGTATGGAACAAAGAGGTCACAAGATAATGCGCGTTGGCTACCAGCCTACCAGCGAAATGATGGTAATCGATTTTGCAGAAAAAATTAGTAATTCGCTCCCTTCCCACCTAAAGTTACATCATCTGATTCTTCGGGAAACTGAGACTTCATATGCGGCGTGGTATGCCTCAGATCAATAAAGTCTATTAGAACCCAAGTGCTTCAAGATCAGCTTTAGGCTTTGCCTTAATTACAATTCCTTCGTCATCAACCTCATCACATTCTATAGGAATAGATAAATTCTCAGGTGCAACAAAATCTTCTGTAGAGATTTCTAGGCTAGGATCTTCGTACAAACTTTTCATATAAACAGCCCAAATCGGCAACGCCATCGTAGCGCCTTGCCCAAAAGCTATATCTTTAAAATGTATCGCTCGATCTTCACCACCTACCCAAACTCCAGTTGCTAAATTTGGAACCATCCCCATAAACCATCCGTCACTTTGATTTTGTGTTGTTCCAGTTTTACCAGCTATTGGGTTTTCAAAAACATACGGATAGCCAGTGATGACTTTTTCATAAACATAACTTGTTTTTTCTAAACCGGCATGACGTAATCTGGCCCCTGATCCTGCTTTGGTTACCCCCTGTAAAAGGTTTACAGTTACATAAGCTGCTTCTTGACTCAGTACGTCTTGGGTTTCTGGTATCACTTCATAAAGTGCGCGCCCATTCTTATCTTCAATACGGGTAATTACAACCGGTTTGACATAAATCCCTTGGTTAGCAAAAGTACTGTAAGCCCCAACCATTTCGAAAAGACTAATGTCTGGAGTACCAAGTGCTATAGAGGGAACAGCAGGTATGTTTGAGGTAATCCCCATTTTTCGAGCTAAATTGATTACCGGTCGAGGCCCAACCAAATCCATAATTCGTGCACTCACGGTGTTAACAGAATTTGCTAAGGCATTTTTTAAAGTTCGGGTTTGCCCGTATTTATCTCCAGAGTTTTTTGGACACCAAGCATCCATATTCCCGTGTTTCATAGGTTCAATACAATACAAGGCATCAGGAAGCGAATCACAAGGAGAAAGTTTAAGTTGGTCTATGGCGGTAGCATATAAAAAAGGTTTGAAGGTAGAGCCTATTTGACGCCTTCCCTGTTTTACTTGGTCGTATTGAAAATGCTTATAATTAAATCCTCCAACCCAGGTTTTCACATGCCCTGATTGTGGTTCCATAGACATTACAGAGGCTCGAAGAAAATGCTTATAATACCTAATGGAATCCATAGGGGTCATAATTGTATCTCGTTCTCCTTTCCAGCTAAAAACACGCATAGGTACTTTCTCATAAAAAGAGGCTAAAATTTCAGATTCTGCTATCCCTGCTAATTTCATTTTCCTCCAGCGCTCTGTTCGGTATGCAGTGCGCTCCATTAAGGTGTCTATTTCACCTTTTCTAAGATCTAAAAAGGGGGCAGTTGGATTTGCTCTTCTACTATTCTGTTTAAAAAACTCTTCCTGAAGGTTTTTCATGTGAGCATCTACTGCTGCTTCACCCTTGGCTTGCATTCTTGAATCAATCGTAGTAAAAATTCTAAGACCATCTCTATAAAGTGAATGTTTACTCCCGTCGGGTTTGGGGTTTTTTGAAATCCAATCGTCCATGAATTCTTTTAGATAAGCCCTAAAATAGGTTGCTAAGCCTTCTCTATGAGACTCTGGAGTATAAGTAATTGTTAAAGGGAGCAGAGAAAGAGAATCTCTTTCTTCTGAAGTTATCAATTCATTTCTTAACATTTGATTGAAAACAATGTTTCTTCGTTCTTGTACGCGTTCAGGTCGGCGAATGGGATTGAAAAGGGAAGAATTTTTTAACATCCCTACTAAAGTGGCTGATTCTTCTATGTTCAGCTCCAGAGGTGTTTTATTAAAAAAGATTTTTGCGGCAGAGCGAACTCCGTCAGCTTGATATCCAAAGTCATATTTGTTAAGATACAGAGATAAAATTTCCTTCTTTGTGTATCGCTTTTCAAGTTGGACAGCAATTACCCACTCTTGTGCCTTCTGAAGGACGGCTTTAAATTTATTGCGTGAACGCACTCCAACAAAAATCTGACGTGCCAACTGTTGAGTAATCGTGCTTGCTCCTCCCCGTTTTCCCAAATAGGCAAAGGCACGTAATGTACCCCTCCAATCGATTCCCGAATGTTCATAAAAACGCTCGTCTTCTGTAGCTATAAGGGCATCCACCATGTTTTTAGGTAGTTCATCAAAACTAATTGGTGTACGGTTATCGTCCAAATAGTATTTACCTAAGATAATCCCATCAGATGATATTATTTGTGTCGCTAAATTAGTTCTTGGATTTTCAAGTTGTTGTAAATCTGGCATGGGACCATACCATTCAAGTGCTGCTCCACCAAAGAGAAGCACTAGTCCTAGGACTCCCGTAAAAAAGAACCGCCAAATCCACTGGATCTGTTTTTTATATGCTGTATTCTTTGTTTTTTTCTTTTTTGCCATGAGTATTATTCTTGTGCTTCGATACCTATCCCTACGGATAAAATTCCTTCAAGAGCTTTTACCCCTTGAGGATCTCCATTGGTTCGCATGGCTTGTTGAATCTCAATTACTAGAGGACGTTCCTTAGGAAGCTCTAGCCCATTTTTCCACCAAAGTTTGCTTTCTTTGACTTCAGTAAAACCTGTTCCTAACCATGTTCCATCAGGAGCAGCCAAAGCATATTCTAGCGTGTCTTGGACAACAAGCTGATCCCCTGCTTTTAACGTACAAATCAAAAAAATATTTGTAAAAGCATACGAATTATCATTACGTAAATAGAGATAAAGGTTATTGGGTTTTTTGGTGTCTAGAGCATTGTTTAATTCAAAAACTACAGCTTCTTCAAGTCCTGTTTTCGCAACTGTGCGAAAGTCAGTGTATTCAGCATCCGACATGCATGATCCTATAGCCAGCATGGAAAAGAAAAAAAGAAACCTATACTTTTTTTGGAGAGCCATTGCGATACTTTTTGTTTTTATTTTTTTTAAACGGTTTTTTCTTTTTTGGAGTGTCAAATCGTGTGAGGCTGTCTTGCCCTACACCACTATCAAAATGCACCGAAGTTTTCTTAGGTTCTTCAGCTACATAGTCCTCTAAAGAGGGTACTGTTATCTTTGCTTTATTTTTTTCAATGATATCATGCACTGCCTTCAAACTGATTTTATGCCAAGTCATCCATTCATTTTTGTAGGCATACCATAATTCCTCTTTAAAGATGTCCATTTTCTGGAAAATTCCAACCCCTTTTTTGGTATGCAATTTTACTTCAGCACGAGGAAACTTTTTTAAAGCCGATCTATAAGCATCAAGCTCATAGTTTAAACAACATTTTAGACGCCCGCATTGCCCAGACAATTTTTGTGGATTCAATGATAGTTGCTGATAACGGGCTGCTCCAGAAGAAACCGATCTAAAATCCGTTAACCAAGTAGAGCAACACAATTCACGACCGCAGGAACCAATTCCTCCCAAACGGGAAGCTTCTTGGCGTAATCCAATTTGACGCATATCAATACGGATGGAAAAAGCTTGTGCCATATCTTTTATTAACTGTCGAAAATCGACACGTTTATCTGCAGTATAGTAAAATGTAGCCTTTTTTCCGTCTGCTTGAAATTCAACATCAGATAATTTCATGTCAAGATCTAGCGCAATAGCTAATTCTCTGGCTCTTTTTTGCACCTCTGCCTCTTTAGTTCGAACAGTCTCCCAAAGGTCAATTTCTTTTGAATTGGCAAGTCGCAAAATCATTCCAACTTGTGGGCTGTTGGGCGTCACTTTTTTTCGCTTCATCTGCATACGGACCAGTTGACCTGCTAGAGTGACACGACCTAGATCGTAACCGCTTTCTGTTTTAGTAATAACCAAAGCGCCGGCTTGAAGTTTTAAATCCTTTGGGAAACGGTAAAATTCTTTTCTGCTGTTTTTAAAGCGAACTTCTACAAAAGGATGCGCTTCTTGACCTTCGGGGAGTTGCATGTTTTCTAACCAATCAAAAACAGTGAGTTTGTTACAACTATCGCTTCCACAAGTTCCATTGCTCTTGCAGCCCCTTGGGGTACCCTCTTTTCCGCTTGAACAACTGCTACAACTCATGAATTTATTTTGATCTTAAAGATACAGGGATTTGAACGAATGATTAAATAATATTCTTAATTTACTGTTTAAATTTCAACACTTCAGAACGACCTTTTTTAAAAATCTTATTGCTATTATGCGTTCCTTTTCTTAAATCTCGTTGTTTTTCTATAGGCAGTGCTATAATTTCTTGACAATCAGTAGAACAGCATTGATCCATCTTTTCTTGACAAGATTCACATTGAATAAACAACAAATGACAGGCCTCGTTTATGCAATTAACATGGGTATCGCAAGGAGAGCCACATTGATGGCATTGGGCGATGATTTCATCCGAAATTCGTTCCCCACGCCGTTCATCAAACACAAAGTTTTTTCCAATAAATTTATTTTCCAAACCTAGGGTTTTTACTTGACGGGCATACTCAATAATACCTCCTTCCAATTGAAACACATTTTTAAATCCTTTGTGTTTAAAATAAGCCGATGCCTTTTCACAGCGAATTCCTCCGGTACAATACATCAGTAGGTTCTTGTCTTCTTTGTGTTCAGATAAGTCTTGCTCTATAAGAGGTAAAGACTCCCTAAAAGTATCTACATCTGGAGTAACCGCTTTTTGGAAATGTCCAATCTCACTTTCATAATGGTTGCGCATGTCCACACAGATGGTGTTTTCGTCTGACAATAGGGTATTGAATTCTAGTGCATTTACATGTTTTCCTTTTTGAGTCACGTCAAATGAACTGTCTTCCAATCCATCGGCAACAATTTTATCTCGAACTTTTATAGTCAGTTTTAAAAAAGACTTGTTGTCCTGTTCCACGGCAATATTCAAACGGACATTTTCTAAAAAAGTGACGCTGTCAATTTGAGCTTTAAACAAGCCAAAGTTTTTTGCGGGAACAGACAGTTGTGCATTGATCCCCTCAAAGGCCACATAAATCCGTCCCAAAACTTCTAAAGGATGCCAGTGGATAAACAAATAATCACGAAACAATTGTGGGTTACCGATTTGGGCATATTGATAAAAGGAGAGCGTAAGCCGGTCTTCACCCGCTTCTTCTATAAGTTGTGCGCGCTCTTTCGCACTTAATTTGTTATACAGTTGCATGCTATAAACGTTTAAGTGTTCTGCAAAGGTAAGGAAATTAGTATTGTGCTTATTTGTTTAAAATAGTCTTTCAATTCAACAGTAAAAGTATCTAAAGTCAATTTACATGGTCTAATAGGAGTCAGACCTCTTTAAAACAAAGGTACGTATTATTCAGAAAGATGAAGCGTTAGATATACTTCTCCATCCTTTTCAAGATGAAGCGTTTTTCGAAGAATGGAATAGCTGTTGACTTGAGTAAGTGCTTGAGAGAGTTCTTGTTCTCTAGTCATACGCTCTTGCTCACATCCCATTTCTGTAAAGAAGAGTTCTTGGATATTTAAGGTTTTATCTTGGACACTATAGCTTCCTTGTCCGCTATTACAGGCAGATTGGACACTTAGCGTATTATCAGCAAAAAAAGTCAACCCTGTGTTTTCATCCAAAATAGAAGACGTTACCCCGTTTTCTACCCGAATAGAACTGAGTTTCCATTGATTTATCAAGGCGGCGTTCTCGGGTCGTTTTAAAGTAATAATCAAATTCTCTTCTGCATCTAATAAATAGGCTGTGTCTTCCTTAATTTCATAAAGAAAGATGGCTGAATCCAAAAGTTTTGCCAACTCTTGCTCTCTGTTTCCTTCTTCCTCTGGGCAACCTATCAAAGTGGAAGCAATCATAGAGAAAACAAGAGTTTCTTCCTCGACAGTTATGGATCCAAAAAGGGTATTACATCCAGCAGAAGCAGAAAAGTTTTCTTCATCAAAAAAAAGGGTGCCCCCTCCTTCAATGTCCCAATGGCCATAAATGTCCTCTGGAAGCGCATTACAACAGTCCGAAGAATCGTTTGAGCAGGCTAAGCAAGTGAGTCCAAAAAGAATGAAAATGAGGATAAACTTTTGCATAGCAGTAATTTAAAGCGAATTGACTACTCCAAAAATAATGCCAATCAACCATCGTCGAAACCATTTAATCATAG
>JAFMMH010000020.1 GCA_017851655.1 Flavobacteriaceae bacterium | reverse complement strand
ATCCGTCGCCACCGGTTGGACCCGCGCTCGGTGCCGCAGGAGTCAATATCATGGAATTTTGCAAACAATTTAATGCAAGAACCCAAGATAAACCTGGTAAGATTATACCAGTAGCGATTACTGTATATGTTGACAAATCCTTTGAATTTGTTCTCAAAACACCGCCAGCGGCCGTTCAACTAATGGAAGCAGCCAAAGCTAAAAAAGGTTCTGGTGAGCCTAACCGAATGAAAGTGGCAACAGTCACTTGGGATCAGGTTAAGCTCATTGCTGAGGATAAAATGCCCGATCTAAATGCATTTACAATCGAGTCTGCTATGAAAATGGTAGCCGGAACAGCACGTTCAATGGGATTCAAAATTTCTGGACAAGCTCCTTTTTAATTTATTAAAACCAAGCAATGGCGAGAATTACAAAAAAACAAAAAGAGGCTCGGGCAAAAGTAGATCCTAAAAACATCTATACCCTTAAAGAGGCTTCAGCATTGGTAAAAGAAATTACCAATACTAAATTTGATGCAAGTATTGATTTGGCAATTCGTTTGGGAGTAGACCCACGAAAAGCAAATCAAATGGTACGTGGTGTAGTAACCCTACCTCATGGAACTGGAAAAGACGTTCGTGTCTTGGCATTAGTTACACCTGATAAAGAAGCAGAAGCTAAAGAAGCAGGTGCAGATTTTGTCGGATTAGATGAATATCTTCAGAAAATTAAAGAAGGTTGGACTGATGTAGACGTTATTGTAACTATGCCTAGTGTTATGGGAAAGTTAGGACCTTTAGGCCGTGTATTGGGCCCAAGAGGCTTGATGCCAAACCCCAAGACTGGTACGGTAACAATGGACATCAAAAAAGCAGTTACTGATGTTAAAGGAGGTAAGATCGATTTCAAGGTTGATAAGACGGGAATCGTTCATGCAGCTATCGGTAAAGCTTCTTTTACTTCAGATAAAATTTACGAAAACGCAGATGAGTTATTGAAAACCATCATGAAATTAAAACCTTCTACAACGAAAGGAGTTTATGTCAAAAGTGTTTTCATGTCAAGTACCATGAGTCCCAGTATCTCTATAGATACAAAATTGGGTTAACGTACAAAAAATAAGCAAATGACTAGACAAGAAAAAAACGACGCAATAGAAAACCTAAAAGAGGCTTTATCAGGGGTTAAAACCCTTTATTTAGCTGATATAGCAGGATTAAATGCTCTACAAACAACTGCGTTACGACGCGCTTGTTTTAAAGAGAACATTCAACTGCAAGTGGTTAAGAATACCCTACTCGCTAAAGCCATGGAAGCTTCCACCCAAGACTTTGGAGAGTTAACGGAGATCCTGAAAGGGAATACTTCGTTAATGTTTTCTGAAACAGGAAACGCACCTGCGAAGGTGATCAAGAACTTTAGAAAAAAATCTGAAAAACCGATTTTAAAAGGAGCCTTCATTGAAGAAGCTATTTATATAGGTGATGATCAGATTGATGCACTAGTTGCTATCAAATCTAAAGAAGAATTGGTTGGAGATATCATTACATTGTTACAATCACCAGCCAAAAACGTGGTTTCAGCGCTTCAGTCAGGAGGCGGGAAACTTTCTGGAATACTTAAAACACTTTCAGAACGAGCATCCTGACCCAAAATAAGTACGCACTCGAATACACATAATAAATTCAAACAGAAAAATTAATAACATGGCAGATTTAAAAGAATTCGCAGAACAATTAGTCAACTTGACAGTAAAAGAAGTTAATGAATTGGCTGATATACTAAAAGATGAGTACGGTATTGAGCCGGCAGCAGCAGCAGTAGCTGTAGCTGGACCTGCAGGTGGTGGAGATGCAGCAGCAGTAGAGGAAAAGTCAGAATTTGACGTTATCCTTAAAGCCGCTGGAGCTTCTAAATTAGCAGTAGTTAAGTTAGTAAAAGAATTAACAGGTCTTGGGCTTAAAGAAGCAAAAGAACTTGTTGATAGTGCACCTAGTCCTTTGAAAGAAGGAATCGCTAAAGATGAAGCAGAAGCGCTTCAAAAATCTCTAGAAGAAGCTGGTGCCGAGGTTGAGCTTAAGTAGTCTCAATCCATACCATTAGAGGCATAGGCTTTTGGATTTTTCCAAAGGCCTATACCCCTTTATAGAAGTAACGTAGCCCCCCCTTTTAATAGTTATGACCATTAAAATATAGTTAGATGCCAATTTCAAAGAGTCAAAGAGTCAATTTCGCAGGAGCACAACACTCGCCAAATTATCCGGATTTCCTCGATATCCAAATTAAATCATTTCAGGATTTTTTCCAACTTGAAACAAAATCTGACGAGCGTAACGAAGAAGGTCTCTTCAATACGTTTAAAGAAAATTTTCCCATAACAGATACTCGAAATCAATTCGTACTCGAATTCCTCGATTATTTCGTTGACCCACCCCGATACTCAATTCAAGAATGTATCGAAAGAGGTTTAACTTATTCGGTTCCTCTGAAGGCCCGTTTGAAATTATACTGTACTGATCCAGAACACGAAGATTTTGAGACTATTGTACAGGATGTATTTTTAGGAACAATTCCTTACATGACACCCAGTGGTACTTTCGTTATCAATGGTGCAGAGCGTATTGTAGTTTCTCAACTACACCGTTCACCAGGTGTATTTTTTGGTCAATCTTTCCATGCTAATGGAACCAAATTGTATTCTGCCCGTGTGATTCCTTTTAAAGGTTCATGGATTGAATTCGCCACAGACATTAACAGTGTAATGTATGCCTACATTGACCGTAAGAAAAAATTACCTGTTACAACTCTTTTTAGAGCGATCGGATTTGAACATGATCGTGATATTTTAGAAATCTTTGATTTGGCAGAAGAAATCAAAGTGTCTAAAACGGGACTCAAGAAAACTTTAGGTAGAAAATTAGCTGCTCGTGTTCTAAAAACTTGGCATGAAGATTTTGTAGACGAAGATACAGGTGAAGTAATTTCAATCGAGCGAAATGAAATCATCATTGATCGTGATACCGTCATTGAAAAAGAACATATTGAAGAAATTCTAGAAGCTGGTGTAAAAGCAATTCTACTTCACAAAGTAGACGCACATATGTCGGACTATGCGATAATTTACAACACACTTCAAAAAGACCCTACAAACTCTGAAAAAGAAGCTGTAGAACATATTTATCGTCAACTTCGAAATGCAGAGCCGCCAGATGAGGATACTGCAAGAGGAATTATTGATAAATTATTCTTTTCTGACCAGCGTTACAATCTCGGAGAAGTTGGTCGTTACCGAATGAATAAAAAGTTAGGCTTGAATGTCGAAATGGACAAGCAAGTTTTAACTAAACAAGATATTATTACCATCATTAAATATTTGATCGAGTTGATCAATTCTAAGGCTGAGATCGATGATATCGATCACCTTTCTAACAGACGTGTTCGTACTGTAGGAGAGCAATTGTCTTCTCAATTTGGTGTTGGATTAGCTCGTATGGCCAGAACCATTAGAGAGCGAATGAATGTTCGTGATAATGAAGTGTTTACACCGATTGATTTGATCAACGCAAAAACACTTTCCTCAGTGATCAACAGCTTTTTCGGAACGAATCAGTTGTCTCAGTTTATGGACCAAACTAACCCACTTGCAGAAATTACGCACAAGCGAAGACTTTCTGCATTAGGACCTGGAGGACTTTCCCGTGAACGAGCAGGATTTGAGGTGCGAGATGTACACTATACCCACTACGGAAGATTGTGTCCTATTGAAACTCCTGAAGGTCCAAACATTGGTCTTATATCCTCTTTGAGTGTTTACGCCAAAGTAAATAACTTAGGGTTTATAGAAACACCTTACCGTAAAGTAGAAAACGGAACAATTAATTTAAAAGAAACAATCTACCTTAGTGCAGAGGAAGAGGAAAATAAACTAATTGCGCAAGCCAATATTGGTTTTGATAAATCAGGAAAAATTACCGACGAAAAAGTCATTGCACGAGATCAGGCTGATTTCCCATTGGTGACACCAGATCAGGTGAATTTTACAGATGTAGCACCTAATCAAATTGCTTCTATTTCAGCATCTTTGATTCCATTTTTGGAACATGATGATGCCAACCGAGCTTTGATGGGATCTAACATGATGCGTCAGGCCGTACCTTTATTAAGACCAGAGTCTCCTATTGTTGGAACCGGTTTAGAGAAACAAGTAGCCTCAGATTCTAGAGTTTTAATCAATGCTGAAAATGATGGTGTTGTAGAATATGTAGATGCAAATCGTATTGAAATTCGCTACGACTTTTCTGAGAAAGACGAATTAATCAGTTTTGATGGAAATATTAAGTCTTACAACCTCATTAAGTTCAGAAAGACGAATCAAGGAACATGTATTAACCTTAAGCCGATCATTAAAAAAGGAGATCGTGTCACCAAAGGACAAGTATTGTGTCAAGGTTATGCTACCGAAGCTGGTGAATTGGCCTTGGGAAGAAACATGAAAGTAGCTTTCATGCCTTGGAAAGGATACAATTTTGAAGATGCAATCGTAATATCAGAACGTGTGGTTCGTGAGGATATTTTTACCTCTATTCACATAGATGAATATTCACTTGATGTAAGAGATACAAAGTTAGGCTCAGAGGAATTGACTAACGATATACCTAACGTCAGCGAAGAAGCAACTAAAGATTTAGATGAAAACGGAATGATCCGAATTGGTGCTGAAGTTAATTCAGGAGATATTTTGATTGGAAAGATTACTCCCAAAGGAGAATCTGACCCTACTCCGGAAGAAAAACTTTTACGTGCCATTTTTGGAGATAAAGCTGGTGATGTCAAAGATGCTTCACTCAAAGCACCACCATCTCTTCAAGGTGTCGTTATCGATAAAAAACTCTTTACGCGTTCTGTGAAAGACAAACGCAAAAGAAATCAAGACAAGCAGGAGTTAGATGCACTTGAAAATGTTTTTGACGAAAAGTTTGAAGCACTGAAGGCTGTTTTAGTAGAAAAACTGTTTACCATTGTTAATGGAAAAACATGTCAAGGAGTACAAAACGATTTGGGAGAAGAAGTACTTCCAAAAGGGAAAAAGTATACGCTTAAGATGTTATCTTCAGTAGAGGATTACACCCACCTTACTAAAGGGTCTTGGACCACGACTAAAGAAACCAATACACTGATTGCTGATTTGATTCACAATTATAAAATCAAAGAAAACGATCTTCAAGGAGCATTGCGTCGTGAGAAATTTACCATTAGTGTAGGGGATGAACTTCCTGCTGGAATCAAAAAATTAGCTAAAGTATATATTGCTAAAAAACGAAAGCTTAAAGTAGGAGATAAGATGGCAGGACGTCACGGGAATAAAGGTATTGTAGCCCGAATTGTCCGTGAAGAAGAAATGCCTTTCTTGGAAGATGGAACCCCTGTGGATATTGTTTTAAATCCGCTTGGAGTACCTTCACGTATGAATATTGGTCAGATCTATGAAACCGTATTGGGTTGGGCTGGCCAAAATTTAGGTGAAAAATATTCCACACCAATTTTTGATGGTGCAACCATAGAAGAAATCAATGCACTAACTGAAAAAGCAAATGTGCCTTTGTACGGTCACTCATATCTTTACGATGGAGGGACTGGGGAACGTTTTGATCAACCTGCAACTGTTGGAGTTATCTATATGCTGAAACTCGGACATATGGTAGATGACAAAATGCACTCAAGATCAATTGGGCCATACTCATTAATCACGCAACAACCATTAGGAGGTAAAGCTCAATTTGGTGGACAGCGATTTGGAGAAATGGAAGTATGGGCACTAGAGGCATATGGTGCTTCGAGCACACTACAAGAAATTCTGACCGTCAAATCTGATGACGTGATCGGTAGAGCCAAGACCTATGAAGCCATAGTAAAAGGTGACACCTTACCTGAACCTGGTTTGCCAGAGTCGTTTAACGTACTCATGCACGAACTTAAAGGATTAGGATTAGACATTAGATTGGAAGAATAATATAATATATAGAAGACATTTAGTCATGGCAAGAAATAACGAAATCATTACGCAGAAAAAATTCAATAAAATTGCTATTGGTTTGGCATCTCCAGAAATTATTCTTGGAAACTCACGTGGTGAGGTGCTAAAGCCTGAAACAATTAATTACCGAACACACAAGCCAGAGCGGGATGGGCTTTTTTGTGAGCGTATTTTTGGTCCTGTAAAGGATTACGAATGTGCCTGTGGAAAGTATAAAAGAATTCGCTACAAAGGGATTGTATGTGATCGATGTGGGGTAGAAGTAACAGAAAAGAAAGTTCGTCGTGATCGTGTAGGTCATATCAATTTGGTAGTGCCTGTCGCTCACATTTGGTACTTCCGTTCACTTCCGAACAAAATTGGATACTTACTCGGCCTACCGTCTAAGAAATTAGACATGATTATCTATTACGAACGTTATGTAGTAATTCAACCCGGTATTGCTAAAAATGAAGAAGGTGAACCACTTCAAGCAATGGATTTCTTGACAGAAGAGGAGTACTTGAATGTCATGGAGCAAGTTCCACCAGAAAATCAATACAAAGAAGACAGTGATCCTGAAAAGTTCATTGCTAAAATGGGAGCAGAGTGTTTGATTGAATTGCTTTCACGTATCGATCTCAAAGCCTTGTCTTATGAGCTGCGTCATAAAGCGAACAATGAAACCTCTAAACAACGTAAAACTGAAGCTCTAAAAAGACTACAGGTGGTAGAAGCATTCCGCGAAGCAAATGAGCGTGGCGAAAATCTACCAGAATGGATGATCATGAAAGTGGTTCCAGTAATTCCACCAGAATTACGCCCGTTAGTTCCATTAGATGGAGGTCGTTTTGCAACTTCTGACTTAAACGATTTATACCGAAGAGTGATCATCCGAAACAACCGTTTAAAGCGTTTAGTTGAGATCAAAGCTCCTGAGGTAATTTTAAGAAATGAAAAACGAATGTTGCAGGAATCAGTTGATTCTTTATTTGATAATACGCGTAAGTCTTCTGCTGTAAAAACAGATTCTAACAGACCTTTAAAGTCTCTTTCAGATTCTTTGAAAGGAAAACAAGGGCGTTTCCGTCAGAATTTACTTGGAAAACGAGTAGATTATTCTGCACGATCGGTTATTGTAGTAGGACCAGAATTAAAACTTTTTGAATGTGGACTTCCTAAAGGAATGGCTGCTGAATTATACAAACCGTTCATTATTCGTAAGATTATTGAAAGGGGAATTGTAAAAACAGTAAAATCTGCTAAGAAAATTATAGATAGAAAAGAACCTGTTGTTTGGGACATTCTAGAAAATGTATTGAAAGGACATCCAGTACTTTTAAACAGAGCTCCTACATTGCACCGTTTAGGTATTCAAGCCTTTCAGCCAAAGCTAATCGAAGGTAAAGCAATTCAATTGCATCCCCTAGTATGTACTGCGTTCAATGCCGATTTTGATGGAGATCAGATGGCGGTTCACTTACCATTAGGGCCAGAAGCGATCTTGGAATCTCAACTCTTAATGTTGGCATCTCATAGTATCCTTAATCCTGCAAACGGATCTCCGATAACGGTACCGTCTCAAGATATGGTTTTAGGATTGTATTACATGACTAAAGCAAGAAAGTCAACTCCAAGTCACAAAGTTAAAGGAGAAGGCTTGATCTTCTATTCTACTGAAGAAGTTCATATCGCTTTAAACGAAAAGCGTGTGGAATTAAATGCAATGATTAAAATCAGAACGAAAGACTTCAACGAAGAAGGAGAATTGGTTTATCAAATCATTGAATCTACTGTAGGACGTGTATTATTTAACGAAGTTGTTCCAGAAGAAGCCGGTTATTTCAATGTGGTCTTGACCAAGAAAAACTTACGTGAAATCATTGGAGACATTTTAAAAGTTACCAGTGTACCGGAAACAGCTGAGTTTTTAGACAAGATTAAATCCATGGGTTATGGATTTGCATTCAAAGGTGGTTTATCATTCAGTTTAGGAGATATTATTATCCCACCAGAGAAATTGACCATGATCGATGAAGCCAATACGCAAGTAGATGCAGTGATCGGTAACTACAACATGGGATTGATCACCAACAACGAGCGTTACAATCAAGTAATTGATATTTGGACTTCTACGAATGCACAATTGACCGAATTGGCAATGAAGCGAATTAGTGAAGATCAACAAGGGTTTAATTCTGTATTCATGATGTTGGATTCAGGAGCTCGGGGATCTAAAGAACAAATTCGACAGTTAACGGGTATGCGAGGTCTGATGGCCAAACCAAAAAAATCGAATATCGGCGGTGGTGAAATTATTGAGAATCCAATTCTTTCTAACTTTAAAGAAGGACTTTCTATTCTTGAATATTTTATTTCTACACACGGGGCTCGAAAAGGTCTTGCAGATACAGCACTAAAAACTGCTGATGCTGGATACCTTACACGACGACTTCACGATGTTTCTCAAGACGTAATTGTAAACATTGAGGACTGTGAAACTTTACGTGGTGTAGAAGTGAAACCACTAAAGAAAAATGAAGAAATTGTAGAATCTCTGGGGGAACGAATTCTCGGACGTGTAGCTCTTCATGATGTTGTTGATCCAAGATCAAATGACATCATTGTAGAAGCAGGTCAAGAAATTCAAGATAATGAGGTGTATCTTATCGAAAATGCACCCATAGAATCTGTAGAAGTACGTTCGCCTTTAACTTGTGCTGCTCAATACGGTATTTGTGCGAAATGTTACGGTCGTAACCTTGCTACTGGTAAAATGGTTCAACGAGGAGAAGCAGTAGGAGTTATTGCAGCTCAATCTATTGGAGAACCTGGAACACAGTTAACTTTGAGAACCTTCCACGTAGGAGGGGTAGCAGGAAACATCTCGGAAGAAAATAAGTTACTTGCCAAATTTGATGGGGTAGCTGAAATCGAAGATTTAAAAACTGTTCAAGGAAAAGATTCTGATGGTAATGATGCTGAAATTGTAATTTCTAGAACATCAGAGATTAAAATTTTAGACAGCAAAACCAAAAGTGTTTTGAGTACCAATAACATCCCTTACGGTTCTTCTCTTCATATTAAAAATGGAGACAAAATTAAAAAGGATACTGTGATTTGTAAGTGGGATCCGTTTAATGGAGTTATTGTTTCAGAATTTACGGGTAAAATTGTGTTTGAAAACATTGAACAAGGTTTAACTTATCAAGTAGAAATTGATGAACAAACAGGTTTCCAAGAAAAAGTAATTTCTGAATCTAGAAACAAAAAATTGATTCCAACCTTATCTATCGCAGATAAGAAAGGAAACATCTTAAGATCATACAATTTACCAGTAGGAGCACACCTTATTGTTAATGAAGGAGATCAGATTCAGGAAGGTAAAGTATTGGTTAAGATCCCACGAAAATCTGCAAAATCTGGAGATATTACCGGAGGTTTACCTCGTGTAACAGAATTATTTGAAGCTCGTAACCCTTCTAACCCAGCAGTAGTTTCTGAAATTGATGGGGTTGTTTCTTTTGGTAAAATCAAAAGAGGAAATCGCGAGATTATCGTAGAATCAAAATTTGGTGACATCAAAAAGTATTTAGTGAAATTGTCTAACCAGATTCTTGTACAAGAAAACGACTTTGTTAAAGCAGGAATGTCTTTATCTGATGGTTCAACTACACCAGCAGATATTCTTAAAATCAAAGGCCCTTCTGCAGTACAACAATATCTAGTAAACGAAATCCAAGAAGTATATCGATTACAAGGTGTGAAAATTAACGACAAGCATTTTGAAGTTGTAGTGCGTCAGATGATGCGTAAAGTTCGTATTATGGATCCGGGAGATACTATTTTCTTAGAAAATCAATTGATTTTCCGTTACGACTTTATTCAAGAAAACGATGGCCTCTATGGTATGAAAATTGTGGAAGAAATTGGAGATTCTGAAAATCTAAAACAAGGACAAATTGTTTCCTCTCGTCAGTTGCGTGATGAAAACTCCTTGCTCAAAAGAGAAGATAAACAGTTGATCGTAGCACGCGATGCTGCTCCGGCAACTGCAACTCCAGAGCTTCAAGGAATTACACGTGCTTCGTTACAGACTAAATCCTTTATCTCAGCGGCTTCCTTCCAGGAAACTACTAAGGTATTGAATGAAGCTGCTGTAAGCGGTAAAGTTGACCTTCTAGAAGGATTAAAAGAGAATGTAATTGTAGGACATAAAATCCCTGCAGGAACTGGTCTAAGAGCATACAATGATGTTATTGTAGGTTCTAAAGACGAGTATAAAAGTCTTTTGATTAACAAAGAAGAGGAAATAAGTTTTTAAATAATGAGTGATAAAAAAGACCCTAAAGAAAAGCAATTGAATATTGCGATAGATGAAAATATTGCGGATGGTATTTATTCCAACCTTGCAATTATTAACCATTCTACTTCGGAGTTTATTGTCGATTTTATTACCGTTATGCCAGGTGCTCCAAAAGCACGAGTAAAGTCTCGAGTTATTTTGACTCCTGAACACGCCAAACGCTTTCACAAAGCACTAGGCGATAATATTCAGCGTTTTGAAAACACCAATGGCATTATAGAAACCAATGACACCCCACCGATCCCACTGAATTTTGGACCGGCTGGTGAAGCTTAAAAATTAAACCCTCCATCTGGAGGGTTTTTTTATTCATTTTTTTCGGTCTTTTTTTTTGGGATGGTGTTTTAGAAAACCTTGTGGGGTATTTGTTTTTTACATTAAAACACTAGATGAATACTTATTTACCATGGTAATTCAGTTTCATTTTCACAATCCCAATAAATACCATTGCCAAATGCCATGGTTAAAAATTTGAAAATTTTATCAGCTGATTCTCCGGGAGTTAATCGGGCGTTTTTAAGGTTACTTTCTATGATTGCCGTCTTTACCCAACCCGGGTGAATAGATGCTACTCTTGGCTTCCCTTTTAGTCGATTTGACAGAATTTTACTATACATATTCAATGCGCTTTTGGACATACGATACGCAACTGAGTCTGTAGATTCACATACGTCTAAAGAACCCATTTTTGATGATACATTTAATATTATTCCATCGTGATTAATCATATCAATTAAAGGTTCTGTGAAGAAAACCGCACCATCAACATTTACTTCAAATGTATTATTAAAAGATTTTTTTTCGGGGATATAGGTGTCTAAGTCTGGTCCAATTCCTGCGTTATTGATCAGGATATCAATATTTTTGAACGTATTGAAAATTTCCTTATGTGCATTTTCAATACTTGTGGGATTTGAGAGGTCTAATTTTAAAGCGTAAAAATCTTTAGTGTTAAAATCACTGAATTCCCCGTCCCTACTTGTTCCGATGACAAAAAAATTTTCATCAAGCATTTTTTCTGCCAGCGCTTTTCCTATTCCTTTACTCGCTCCTGTTATTAATGCTATTTTTTTCATTCTATCACAATTTTAAGGTTATTAATATAAAAATATAAAACATTAAGTATGGATCCGTCCCCATTTTTCATGCAGAGGCTTTTGCTTTATTAGCGATATTCTCTTGAAACAGTTCATCTATTGTTTCAAGGCAAAGATTCAACCCTATTACGAAGAGACTTTTCCTTGTGCTGAAATTCATATTGGCATCTGCCTTTTTGTGTTCTAAGGAGCACTTATTAAAACTCTGATGTAAAATGAAATTTCAGGTTTTTGTACTGATCTTGTGCCATTTGAAGTGAGAAGGCAGAGTCGGCCAAAAAGACTAGTTGTCCGCGTTTATCTTTAGCTAAAAACTTTTGTTTGATCCTTTTAAACTCTTTGAAAGACTCACTTTTTTCGTCAGCTTCTATCCAACATGCTTTGTGAACATTGAGATTATCGTAAGTACATTTTGCTCCGTATTCGTGTAGGAGTCGGTATTGGATTACTTCAAACTGTAACGCACCCACGGTACCAATTACTTTTCGTCCATTCAGGTCTAGGGTAAACAATTGTGCAACACCTTCATCCATAAGTTGGTCAATTCCTTTAGCTAACTGTTTAGCCTTCATAGGGTCATTGTTGTTGACATAGCGAAAGTGTTCAGGAGAAAAGCTGGGAATACCTTTGAAATGCAAAAGTTCACCACCTGTCAGGGTGTCTCCAATTTTAAAATTCCCTGTATCGTGAAGACCTACGATGTCTCCTGGATAGGAAATATCTACAATTTCTTTTCGTTCAGCAAAGAAGGTATTTGGGGAGGAGAACTTTAATTTTTTGTTGAGACGCACATGAAGATAAGGCACGTTTCGTTCAAATGTTCCAGAGACTACTTTTATAAAAGCCAAACGATCTCGGTGGTTGGGGTCCATGTTAGCATGAATTTTAAAGACAAAGCCACTAAATTCTTTTTCTTTGGGATCTATCAAGCGTTCTTCTGAATTCTTTGAAAGGGGTTCTGGAGCAATTTCTATAAAACAGTTGAGTAGTTCTTCTACTCCAAAATTATTCAATGCCGAACCAAATAAGACCGGTTGGAGATTTCCAGCTAAATAAGCTTCTCTATTAAAAGTAGGATACACCCCGTCAATAAGTTCCAGTTCTTCTTTGAGTGTGGCTAAGGCATTTATTCCAATAGCTGCTTCTAATTGGGGATCGTCTAAACTAGAAAATTTTGATTTCTTCCCTACGGTTTGTTTTTGTTCTTCTTCAAACAGCTGGATATTTCGTTCCCAAATATTGTAGATTCCTTTAAAATCATAACCCATCCCGATAGGAAGGGAAAGGGGGGTGACGTGAAGTCCAAGCTTTTGTTCTACTTCGTCCAAAAGGTCAAAAGCATCTTTTCCTTCTCGATCCAACTTATTGATAAAAACCATCATGGGGATGTTCCGCATACGACAGACTTCCACCAGTTTTTCGGTTTGTTCTTCTACTCCTTTTGCAACATCAATCACCACGATTACGCTGTCAACAGCTGTGAGTGTTCGAAAAGTATCTTCGGCAAAATCTTTATGCCCAGGAGTATCCAATATATTGATTTTTTTATCCTTGTACAGAAAAGCAAGAACAGAGGTGGCCACAGAAATTCCTCTCTGGCGTTCAATTTCCATAAAGTCACTCGTGGCTGTTTTTTTGATTTTATTTGATTTTACTGCACCTGCTTCTTGGATTGCACCTCCAAAAAGAAGTAGTTTTTCTGTTAAGGTGGTTTTACCAGCATCAGGGTGAGAGATGATCCCAAAAGTTCTTCTGCGTTTGATTTCTTCTAAAAATCCCATTCAATCAAATTTTGACAAAAGTATTCAATTAATGTCCGACAGGAAACCATTAGGAATAGGTTTTTGAAAAAAATATAGGTAATTTTGGAAGGCATGAAAGAAGAAAAAGTGATCCTTGTAGATAGTGAGGATAAACCTATTGGAACCCTCCCTAAAATGGAAGCCCATGAAAAAGGAGTATTACACCGTGCATTTTCGGTGTTTATTTTAAATCAAAAAGGGGAGTTGATGCTCCAGCAACGTGCCCACCACAAATACCATTCACCAGGGCTTTGGACAAACACCTGTTGTAGTCACCAACGCGAAGGAGAGCAAAATATAGAGGCAGGGATGCGTCGTTTGGATGAAGAAATGGGTTTTAGTGTTACCTTGGAGGAGTTGTTTAGCTTTATTTACAAAGCTCCTTTTGATAATGGATTAACAGAACACGAATTAGATCATGTAATGTTGGGACATTATGAAGAGGTGCCTCAGATCAATACGGAGGAAGTAGCAGAATGGAAATGGATGTCGCTTATAGATATTGAAGCGGATATTGCCATAAATCCTGATGAATATACCGTTTGGTTTAAAATAATTTTCGAACGATTTTTTAATCATATAAAAGCCATCAAGTGAAAGTAACTGTTAGTAGAAAAGCACATTTTAATGCAGCCCATCGCTTGTATCGTAAAGATTGGACCGATACCGAAAACGAAGCCGTTTTTGGTAAATGTGCCAATCCCCATTACCACGGACATAATTACGAACTTATTGTTCATGTGAAGGGGAGTATAGATCCTCAAACGGGTTATGTCATGGACATGAAATTACTCAAGGATTTAATAAAAGTAGAAGTAGAGGACAGAATGGATCATAAAAATCTTAATGAAGAAGTACACGAATTTATTGATTTAATTCCTACCGCAGAAAATATGGCGGTGGTGATATATAATCTACTGAAACCTCACCTTAACAAGGAACACGAACTCTCCGTAACCTTGTACGAAACTCCCAGAAATTACGTTACATTTCAAGGATAGATTTAAAGATATCTTAAAAAATTTTGTTTAAGTTTTTTTAAGAAATATTAAATAATTATCTATATTAGTTAAACATATTTATTATAATGGCAAGTATCAAACAACTTAAAAAAGACATCAATAATGACATTGGTGCAATCATAGAGGACATTTATCTATGGGAATTATCAAATCCAGACGCGGATTTATCAAAGAGTGAGCAACTAATTGAAGAGGCAATTCAAGTCTTTGACGATCTGATTACAAAAATCAATGCAGTAGCAACAAAGGAGAATTTAAAGAAGCATTTTGGAAACATTCAATCAGAGCGAAAAAACATGATCCAAGCTTTGTTAAAAAAGTCAGCCAGTCTTTAGTTTACTGAATTCCTTCTTTTTTCGAGGTATTCTGTAAATTGTTTACCGTATTTTGATTCGCTAACTTCAGGTGTCATTTTTACTGCTATGGAATCTAATAAAGCGAGATTAGCGTCATAAACTTCAGTTAAGGCTAGATAAGGCGCAATGTTTTGATCTGTGTTTGTAGCAGCAAAATTAATTGTGTACAGATACCTTCTTTTGAGCAGTTTGTTCATTTTTTCTTCAATGGAGTCGGCTCTCTTGGTATTACGAACCATTTGAGCTTCGTAAAATTCTTTCATCAACTCTAGATTTTGATCATTGAATTTTCTTGAAAATGAGATGTATTCTTGAAGTAATTCTTGATTTTTAGACCCTGTGATTTTAGCACTACTTTCAAAAGTTTTTAGCAATGTATTGATTTCGATGGTTCCCTTTTCTCCAAAAAACAGAATACGATCGTTTAGACTATCTCCATCCTCTTTATCTAGATAGAGGTAAAATACTTCTGCTGTTTCTAAGGGTGTTTTAAATTCAAATTCTGGGGTCCCTTCTACTAAAGTGGAATCCACATTGATCATGATAGAGTCTTGAAATTTTTGAAGAAATAACTTTCCTTTTCGTAACCCTTCAACTTGCCCTTTGACAATCATCATGTCGGAATTTAGGACTGTTTTTGGGTTCTGTTCACAATTAAACATTAGTAAACCGAGTAGAAAAGAAATCGATGTTATTCGGAAAGAATTCATAATTAGATATTTAACCAATACGTAAATTTGAGGTTAAAACTACGATATCTTGGCGAGAAATTATCGGTACTGATATAATTATCATTGTAGACAAAGAACAAATCTGAGAGCGGTGCGAATCGCCATTGCAGTCTTGAGTTTACTCCTAAGTTTTCTCCTTGTGAGTTATATTGAACAAAAGTGGTCCAGAAAAGGGTTTTGCTAAAAGTAAAATCAAGCTTTGGGCTAATCAACCAAATATCCTTTGAGGGATAGGGGTCTGGTAATTTGATCGCATTGAAATTTACGATCATACTTGCATTAAAAATAGGTTGCTTACGCCAATTGATTTGATTTTCAATAGATAGTTTGGTACCGTTGTAAAAAGTACCGTATTTAACCTCAGTGTTAAAGTTGAATATTTTCCTCTGGTCAGAGCGATAGGCCAATTCAATTTCAGAAAAATTATAATCAACATTTCCAGGTAAAGGGATGGCACCATCACTTCGGGTAGGGTCGAATTCTTCAAAGAGAAATTCATATCGATTGGTAAATTGAAAACGCAAGCTGGTATTGTCCAAATATCGTTTTCGGATAGAAGAAATGAGCCATCGTTCAGTTAGCTTGTATTCCTTTGTAGGATCTAGGATTAAAAAACTACGTTGACTGAATTCATAATTTATCACATTAGGATTTTTTGGGTAAATCCTGTAAGTATATGCAGGTGCGATTTTTACAAATCCTGTTCGTCTAAAAAAACCAAGATCAGATCTAAAATCTTCTCCACCATGGATAACTTCCAATTCTATTTGCTGTTCTAAGGTGTTACGTCTCAAGACTCCCCCAGCGATCATGTCGTCTTCTGTCAATCCTTGAGTGAAAGATTTGTGCAAAAAGGCACGTCCAGTCCACTTACTGTCAGTAGAAGCAAGATTGTATTCAATCCCAGTAACACTATTCTTTCGTTCTTCCTCACTGATAAAATCGTAGTCATCTGTAGTTCTTCTGTCAATATAAAAGAAACTAATATTAGATCGATCAAAAACTTTTTGACGCAAGGTAAAAACGGTATTCAGATTGGAAGGAATTTCATTTTTTACGTCAGCTTCTGTAAGAATATTTAAAAAACCAATACGCAGATTAGAATTTAGCTTTCCGCTTAAACGCCCTCCTGCGATGATCTTATTTTCAATAGTATTTCCGTCTAAATCTTCTGCAACTCCAATGCGTCTAGAGAAAAAAGGGATTACATCTCTGTTTGCTCCAAAGTCTTTGAATAAATCATCGTTTTGGGTAAAGAATTGTCTTTTTTCGGGTAATGAAATTGCAAAACGGGTTAAATTAACCACTTGATCATCTACTTCTACCTGAGAAAAATCAGGATTAAAAGTGAGATCAAGATTGAGTGCGTTTCCAATAGGTACTTTTGCATCTCCACCTACAGCAAATGAAGTTTTTTTCTCGCTATTTTCGAAGTCTGTATAACTCGCACCACTGAGGAATGGAATCAATGAAATGGGATTTTTAGCTTTTTTGAGTGGGGTTTCAAAAACCATCTTTCCCATGAAGGCAAGATTACCAATTACTTGATTTTGTGGGGTTCTTACCCAAATACTATGCTCATTTCCCTGTGTATTTCTTCGCAGGATATTGAATCGCCAGGAAGGGTTTTTGTTGTCGTAGAACATCGAATTAAATGGGATTTTGAATTCGGCGGTATAGTGCGTATCCGTAACGGAGGTTTCAACATTCCATTTAGTGTCCCATGCGAAGTTTCTTCCAGTTCGATAGTCTTGATTTCCTCCAGAGATTAATCCATCTGCTTTGATTCCAAGTGGATTAGTAGCAAAAGAGAAGGCATTTGTAGCATCACTAAATGTATCGAAAAGGAGCGTTAGGTAGTCTGAACCAAATGTTTCAAAATCTCTTTTCAGATTAGGTGTTGTGAAATTAGTCCCATTGATATCTGACTCAACTAGGATATAAAGATTTTGTTCATCACGAAGTATTTTAAATCGTGTTTGTTTTTTAGCTGGAATCGAATCAGAGGGTCTCCACATCCAAAAATCTGAGGTCCAATTGGACTTTTCCCAGTCAATTTCATTTCCTAAACCGTCAATTTTTATGGATCCTTTAATGGATGGGACAAGAATCTCTTTTTCTTGCTTTTCTTGACTAGTCAATAGTAAAGGAAAAAAGATAGCCCACAAATAAATGAGGGCTTTGATATTGTTATTTTTCAAGTTGTTTTCTTTTCAATTCAAAAATACTTAATCTTAATTTGACATATTGTTATTTAGATGGTTTAATTTCAATGGAAATAAATTTTATGAAAACAACCCTTATTTTACTGCTTCTTCCTTCCATGTTATTCTGTATTCCAATAAGTACAAAAGATTCCTGGGGTGCAACAGGCCACCGGGTGGTAGGAGAGCTTGCTGCACAGCGAATCAAAAAGCGAACAGCGAAAAAAATCAATGAACTGCTGGATGGTGTATCTCTAGCTCAAATTTCCACCTATGCAGATGACATTAAATCCGACAGCCATTTCAGTGAGTATAGTCCATGGCATTATGCAAACATAAAGCAAGATGAAACCTATATAAGTAGCGCTAAAAACGAAAAAGGGGATATTGTCTTTGCCATTGAAAAATGTATTCAAGTCATTCAAAGCTCCTCTAGTAGCAGAGATGACAAACAATTTCATTTAAAATTATTAATTCATTTTGTAGGCGATATTCACCAGCCCATGCATTTGGGAAATTTAGATGATCGAGGAGGGAATGATATTAAAATAAAATGGTTTGGAAGGAATTCTAATTTACATCGTCTATGGGATTCTGACATGATAGATAATTACGGGATGAGTTATTCAGAATTGGCTATCAATCTTCCTAACTATTCAGAAGATAATCTAAACAAAATCGCAAAAGCTCCACTAATGGAGTGGGTTAATGAGTCACAAGGGTTAGCTAAAAAGCTTTATTATACCTTACCTAAAAACACAAATTTGGGCTATCGTTATCTTTATGATCATTTTGATACGGTCCGATTTCAGTTGCTTAAAGGGGGAGTGCGTTTAGCAGCCTTATTAGATCAAATTTTTAAATAATCTTTCGAAAAGTCAAGTTAATTCTTGGCGCTAAAGGTTTTGCTGTTTTTGGGATTTGATGCAACCATCGTTCTTGGGTATTGCCTTCCATCAGTAATAAACTCCCAGAGTGAAGCAAAATTTTTAAACGAGCCTCTTTAATGTTTCGGTGCTTTAGATGAAAAAAACGTTCGGCTCCAAAACTGATTGAGGCAATTACTGGACTTTGACCCAATTCTTTTTCATTATCTGCATGCCAGCCATTACTGTCTTTTCCATTGCGGTATAAATTCAAAAGTACAGAAGTGAATTCCACTGGACTTTCTTTCCTGACACGGTCATAGATTTTAGTTAATGTTGGGGTCATCTTATGAGGGTTCATAGTGATTCCAGCATAGCTGTAAGGATTGGAATTGTAGGCATACAAGGCAGTCAGCCTCGGTTGATCATAGGTTTTACCAAAAATAGTAATAGGATCTTGCTGCCAAGGGGTATCCTCTAGTAAGGTGTTATAGAAGTGTACAGAATCAGATGTGTTAAAAAAGTTTTTGAAGTAACGAAGCCTTGCATCTGGAAGATCTAATGCAGTACCATCAATTGGAAGTTGAATATCTCTCATGGAAAGGTGAAGATAAAAAAAAACCGCCCATAAGGGCGGTTGTAATTTTACTTTATCATCTCGACACTCCGAAGGATGAATTGAGTTAGCGCTTCACCTTTTAGCTGATTTTGAGAGAGTTTTGCAAGATCTAATGCTTGAATGATCAGGCGTTCTCTTTTCTTAGCTGTTTTTGTCTTCAAGATTTCGCCTATTAATTCGTGATTGGTGTTTACCACAAGGTTGAACATGTCGGGCATATTCCCCATCATTCCGCCTCCACCGGTTTGCTGCATTTCTTTCATTCGTCGCATAAATTCGGGTTGGGTCAAAACAAAAGGTAACGTTTTGCTATCCATAGCTTCTAACTGAACAGTGTAGCCACTTTCTGAAACTACAGATTCGATCATTGGTTTTAAGGTCTCTTTTTCATCGTCTGAAAGTTTGGAAACAGTATTTTCATCCTTTTTTATCAAATTTTCAAGTGTGTCACCATCTACACGAGCAAAATTGATTTTTTCCTTACTTCCTTCTAGTTTTTGAATTAAGTGACCAATAATAGGCGAATCCAAAAGCAAAACTTTATATCCTTTGTTTTTCGCTTGTTCAATATAACTGTGTTGCTCCTCTAAATTTGAAGCATAAAGGATCACCAATTTTCCATCCTTATCAGTTTGATGGTCTTTAAGTGACTCATTAAGTTCTTCGAAAGTAAAAAATTCTCCCTCAGTAGTTGGGTATAATGCAAAATTCTCTGCTTTTTCAAAGAATTTATCTTCACTTAGCATCCCATATTCAATGACAACTTTGATATCGTTCCATTTCTCTTCGAATGCTTTTCGGTCTTTTTTGAATAAACTGTTCAATTTATCACCTACTTTTCGAGTAATGTAATTGCTGATTTTTTTAACCGCTCCATCTGCTTGAAGATAACTTCTAGAGACATTCAATGGAATATCTGGAGAATCTATAACCCCTCGGAGTAAAGTCAAAAATTCAGGAACAATTCCCTCTACATTATCCGTAACAAAAACTTGATTTTGGTAAAGTTGAATCCGGTCTTTCTGAACATTCAGATCATTATTGAGTTTAGGGAAATACAAAATACCAGTCAGGTTGAAAGGATAGTCTACATTAAGATGAATGTTAAATAAAGGTTCCTCAAATTGCATTGGATAAAGTTCTCTGTAAAAACTTTTGTACTCTTCTTCTTTGAGATCTGCTGGTTTTTTTGTCCAAGCAGGGTTGGGGTTGTTGATAATGTGATCCACTGTAACTGTTTCTGCTTTGGCATCTTCAGCAGCACCTTCCGGAAGAGGTAAGGTTTCTTCTCTTGTTCCAAATTTAATTGGTACCGGCATAAACTTGTTGTATTTGCTCAGCAGTTCTTGAATCCTAGATTCTTCTAGAAATTCTTTAGAATCTTTATCAATGTGCAAAATGATTTCGGTTCCTCGATCTGTTTTTGCAGATGCTTCAAGTGTGTATTCGGGAGAACCATCACAACTCCAATGTGCAGCGGGTTCGTCTTTAAACGACTTGGTAATGATTTCAACTTTTTCAGAAACCATAAAAGCGGAATAAAATCCTAGACCAAAATGTCCTATAATTCCACTGTCTTTAGCAGAATCTTTATATTGCTCCAAGAATTCTTCAGCACCTGAGAAGGCGACTTCATTGATGTATTTTTGGACTTCGTCATGGGTCATTCCAATTCCTTTGTCAATAATGTGCAATTTTTTCCCTTTTTTGTCCACTTTAACTTCAAGAGTTAAATCACCTAAATCTCCTTTGACTTCGCCCAAACTGCTCAGGTGAGTCAGTTTAGTAGTAGCGTCGGTAGCATTTGAAATTAATTCTCTTAGGAATATTTCATGATCGCTATATAAGAACTTTTTGATTAGCGGGAAGATGTTTTCTACCGCTACATTGATTTTTCCTGTACTCATTTTTTATTTAGATTTTAAACCTACTATGGCAAAAAAAATACCATACTTTAAAGCGTGACAAGATGACATCTTTAGTATCACAAAATATAGATGTTTAGCTATTTGATAAAAAAAATAAACGACTTATATTTGTCTCAATTCTTGGAATACGAAAAACACTAGAGAGACGATGAAGCAAAAGATCTATGAAGCCTACACCAAAACTATTTTAGAAGAAGAAAAAGTGCCGACATCGGTTTATCGATTCTGTAAAAATATTGGAATTGAAGAGTCGGAATTCTACAAACATTTTGCTTCCTTGGAGCATTTAAAAGGACAAATTTTCTGTCAATTTTTTGATAATGCGCTGTCCTTAATTCAAAAAGAAAAAGGATATGTTTCTAAAGCGCCTCAAGAGAAACTTCTTTCTTTTTATTTTACATTCTTTGAAGTCTTACTCATGAATCGGAGTTATGTATTGTTTGCATTGAATGGGGAAAAAAATCCAATGGAAAAAATGAGTACACTAAAACCTTTGCGAACTGTTTTTAAGCAGTTTGTGACAGTTTTAATCCAAGATGGTAATGCCTTGAAACAGTCTAAACTCACAAAACACCCCGAAGCTATTTTTTCTGAAGGTGCATGGATTCAACTTGCCTTTCTACTTAAATTTTGGATGGAAGACACATCAGAACACTTTGAAAAAACTGACATGGCGATTGAGAAATCAGTGCGCACAGTTTTTGATTTATTTGACAGTACTCCTTTGGAAAGTGTTCTTGATTTGGGAAAATTCTTGTGGAAGGAAAAATTTAACATGGCTTAATTGAAGACCTTAGATTCAATCCCTACCAAAAAAATTGAGCGTGCCACCAAATTAGTTACTACAGGTGCTAAAATTGGGGGGAATTACCTCAGGTATTACGGCGAAAAATTACTCACAGGAGATAGTGATAAGAGCAAATTAGATCAGAACAACGCTAAGGATATTTACGACGGTTTAAAGGAGCTTAAAGGAAGTGCACTCAAGGTCGCTCAAATGTTAAGTATGGAGAAGAACTTGCTCCCACAAGCCTATGTAGAACAGTTTAGTTTATCTCAATTTTCAGTACCCCCTTTGTCTGGTCCTTTGGTTAAAAAGACTATTCGCACATACTTAGGAGAAGATCCAGAAGTGCTTTTTGATACCTTTTCGTATGAGTCTGAAAATGCAGCTAGCATAGGACAAGTGCATCGCGCCACTAAAAATGGAAAATCTTTGGCAATTAAGATTCAATATCCGGGTGTTTCTAGTAGTATCCGTTCTGATTTGGCAATTGTCAAGCCGATTGCCTTAAAAATGTTCAATCTAAAAGGAAAAGATACTGACCGTTATTTCAATGAAGTTGAAAATAAACTTTTGGAGGAAACGGACTATTTACAAGAATTGGAGAGTAGTCAATATATTTCCCAGGCAGCTCAAAAAATCCCCCATTTAAAATTTCCAAAGTATTATGAAGAGTGGTCTACGGCTCGAACATTGACCATGGATTGGATGGAAGGAATTCATCTCTCAGAATATACGGAACAAGAGCATAGTCAAGAAACTCGAGATATTTTAGGTCAGACACTATGGGACTTCTATATGTTTCAGATTCACGGTCTGAATAAAGTTCAAGCAGACCCGCATCCTGGAAACTTTATGGTGGACAAACAAGATCAACTTATTGCCATAGATTTCGGTTGTATCAAGTCCATTCCTAAGGATTTTTATATTCCTTATTTTGAATTGTCAAAAAAAGAAAATATTGAAAACAGTTCAGTCTTCGATCAACTTCTTCGGGAATTAGAAATTTTATTACCCACTGATACACCAGCAGAGCAAGAATTTTTTACGGGTTTATTTCAAAAAATGATGCGTTTATTTACGCGTCCATTTCACGATAGTACTTTTGATTTTTCAGATGTCGAATTTTGGGATGCCATCACAGATCTCTCAAAAACATTTGCAGAAGATGATCAACTTCGGAAGATGAATGGCAATCGAGGTTCAAAACATTTTATCTACATAAATCGTACTTTTTTTGGGCTATACCATTTACTTCATGATTTGGGGGCTAAAATAAATACGGAAGAATACAAGAAATACCTTAATTAGGTTTTTCTATTAGTCATTAATCTTTAAATTGAATCAATAAAAAAGAAACTATGTTTAATTCAAAAATCATAGGATTAGGAAAATACCTACCCGAAAATATAGTAACAAACGCTGATTTAGAGAAAATAATGGAAACTTCTGATGCTTGGATTCAGGAGCGGACGGGGATAGAGGAAAGAAGACATATTGCTAAAGGGGATGGCAATAGTACCTCGATGATGGGTGTGAAAGCAGCCCGAATTGCAATAGAACGAGCGGGTTTAGTACCCCAAGACATTGATTTTATACTTTTTGCTACTTTAAGCCCCGACTATTATTTCCCAGGTTCTGGGGTTTTAGTTCAGGAAGCCTTGGAAATCCCTGACTGCCCTGCGATGGACATACGAATGCAATGTTCTGGATTTGTCTATGCGGTAGCCACTGCAGATCAGTTTATTAAAACCGGCATGTATAAAAATGTTTTGGTTATCGGCTCCGAATACCATTCTGGAGGTCTAGACATGACAACAAGAGGACGCAACATATCTGTCATTTTTGGTGATGGTGCTGGTGCAGTCGTAATGACTCGAACAGAAAATTTAAGTGAGGGTGTATTATCATCTCATTTGCATTCACAAGGAAAGTATGCGGAAGAGCTTTCCCTGATCGGTCCCAATACCGGCCGTTGGGTGCCTGAAATTATGGAAGCAAACGATCCTGAGGACATTTCTTACTATCCGTACATGAATGGTCAATTTGTTTTTAAAAATGCAGTAGTTCGTTTCGCTGAGGTGATCAAAGAGGGTTTAGAAAAAACCTCCTGGTCTGCAGATCAAATAGATCTTCTGATTCCGCATCAGGCAAATTTGAGAATAGCACAATTTGTTCAAAAGAAATTTGGTCTCTCTGATGATCAGGTTTATAATAATATTCAGCGCTATGGGAACACTACAGCTGCTTCCATTCCTATTGCCTTAACTGAGGCATGGGAGGAAGGAAAAGTAGAGCAAGGAACTAAAGTGGTTTTAGCCGCTTTTGGAAGTGGGTTCACATGGGGGAGTGTCATGATCCAATGGTAAATTATACTACACTAGTAATTGGCGCCTCTCTGAAGCCTGAACGTTATTCTTATCGAGCAGTTCAAATGCTCAATGAGCGTGGTATTGAAGTAGTTGCAATGGGTCGTGATGCAGGACAAATAGGTAGTGTTACAATCACGAAGCCTTTTACTGTAATCAATTCTATTCATACCGTAACACTATATCTAGCACCAGAAAGACAACAGGAGTATTTTGATTTTATCATTAATTTGAAACCTCAAAGGGTGATTTTTAATCCAGGGACAGAGAATCCAATTTTTGCAGCCTTATTGACAGATGTAGGAATTGGATGGGAGCAATCCTGTACATTAGTTTTACTTTCTACGGATCAGTACCAAACCTAAGAAGGTTAATAAGCCATTGAGGGGTAAAAGTTCATAGCCCAATTCATACCCACCTAATAAAGAGGCGTCTAGTGTTCCTATAAAACCAACCAAACACAAGACTGTCAATAAAACGGACCAAACATAGTTTTCTTTAATCTGATAAGGGGTGAAAATTCCAAATGCAAACAAACCCAGTAGGGGGCCATAGGTATAGCCAGCAACAGTAAGTAAACCATCGATGACGTTTCTATCCAAAATATATTTAAATGAAATCACAACAAATATGAGTAGAATACTCATTCCAACATGTGTTTTTTTACGCAACTGTTTTTGAGTTGCCAAAGGTCTTTTTTCAATTCCAAGAAAATCGACACAAAACGAAGTGGTAAGGGATGTCAATGCGCTATCTGCACTGCTGTAGGCAGCAGCAATTAATCCTAAAATAAAAGTGATTCCAACAGCAATTCCTAGGTTACCGTTTAATGCAATTTCTGGAAAAAGTAAATCTGTTTTAGGAGCTCCATCCATTAGAGGTATTTGAATCCCTTCTTTTTTGGCATAAATAAATAATAAGGCTCCAAGTAGCATAAAGAGTCCAGTGACGAGTACCAATACAAAACTAAAAACGACCATGTTTTTTTGGGCATCTTTTAGATTTCTACAGCTTAAATTCTTTTGCATCATGTCCTGATCTAGACCAGTCATACAAATTGTGACAAAGGCACCTCCAATGAAGGATTTTAGAAAATGATTTCGACTTAATAAGGAATCTGTAACAAATACTTGATTGTAATTCATAAGATCAGTGGAGGCGATAAATTCAGAGAATGACCAGTCCAGTGCTTGATTGATATACACAATGGATAGGAGAACCGCAGCGATCATCAAACCTGTTTGCAGTGTATCTGTAAAAACAATAGTTTTAATCCCCCCTTTCTGAGTATAGACCCAAATTAATATGATTGAAAGAATTACAGTAACTTCATAAGGGACGCCCAAAGCATCAAAAATAAATTGTTGTAAGACGATTGCAACTAAAAAGAGTCGAAATGCAGCACCTAAAACACGGGAGATAAAAAAGAAAAAGGCACCTGCACGATGACTGTTTTTGCCGAGCCTAGTGTTGAGGTATTCGTAAATGGAGGTAACATTATTTTTGTAGTAAACAGGAAGGAGTATGAACGCTACTACAAAATATCCCACTAAATATCCTAAGACAACTTGAAAATAAGTGAATTGGGAAGACTCTACCCAGCCCGGAACCGAAATAAAAGTAACCCCAGAAAGAGAGGCTCCAATCATTCCAAAGGCAACGAGATACCAAGGTGAATTTCTATTGGCTTTAAAAAAACTTTCGTTTGAATCTTCTTTTCCTGTAAAATAGGCAATACCTATTAGGATTAAAAAATAGCCAACAATTAAACTCAAGATAAAAACGGGAGTAATCATGAAATATGAATAAGCACTAAATATACGAAACTAGAATCAACCTAATTTTGTAAATTTGAAAATGGATTTTTCTTCAAAATTATTGGAAAATGCGGTTCAAGAAATCTCACAATTACCAGGAATTGGTAAGCGAACAGCTTTGCGTTTAGCACTTCATTTACTGAAACAACCAAAAGAGCAAACACAGTTGTTGAGTAAATCGCTTTCAGACCTGAGAGAAGGAGTTGTTTTTTGTGATGAATGTCATAACTTATCCGATACTGAGCTTTGTGAAATCTGTGCCAGTCCAAAAAGAAACAAAAGTCTCCTTTGCGTGGTAGAGGATATACGAGACGTAATGGCTATAGAAAATACAGGTCAATTTCATGGGGTTTATCACGTATTAGGAGGAATTATTTCTCCAATGGACGGAATAGGTCCTCAAGATTTAACAATCCAATCTTTGTTGGATAAAATTAAAAAAGAAACGGTTTCTGAAATCATTTTTGCATTAAGTGCCACTATGGAAGCCGACACAACAAACTTTTATATTTATAAATTACTCTCTCCATTTGGAGTCAAAACATCAACCATTGCACGGGGGATACCCGTTGGTGACGATCTAGAATTTACTGATGAAGTTACCCTAGGAAGGTCTATTTTGGCTCGAGTTCCTTTTGAGGCTTCTATATCAAAGAGCTAATTTAAAATTAAGGTTGCTTCCAAAAGAATACCTCTTGAACCTTAAAAATTGATACTTTTGCAAAACAAATTCTAGTATGGGACAATATCATTTAAAATTACCCAAAATGGGAGAGAGTGTCGCTGAAGCTACTGTAACCAAATGGTTGATGGAGGTCGGAGATACCATACAATTGGATGATCCTATTGTCGAAATTGCTACTGATAAAGTAGATACTGATGTTACTTCTGAAGTAGAGGGTATTTTAATTGAAAAATGTTTTGCTGAAAACGAAGTAGTTAAAGTAGGTGAAACTCTTGTTATTATCGAAGTTAAAGGTGAGGTTGCAACACCAACAAAAGAAATTCTAGAAGTAAAAGAAGTCGAGCCACAAAAAGAGGAAGACATTCCTACTCCCCAAGAATCAGTTGCTGAACTGGAACAACAAATCGCACAAGTAGAGGAGACTATAAAAATTAAAGTTGCTGACGGGAAGCGTTTTTATTCCCCTTTAGTCAGAAATATTGCTAAAGAGGAAGGTATTCCAATAGAAGAATTGGATCAAATTTTGGGTACTGGAAAAGACCAACGACTGACTAAAAAGGATCTTTTATCGTACCTAGAAAGAAGAACTTCAACACCCATTCAAACTCCCCAAAAAGGATTCACTCCACCACCGGTTTCAACAATAAATAGTTCAGCAGTTTCTGGAAGTGGAAGTGATCAGTTTAGGGAAATGACTCGTATGGAAAACTTGATCGCGAACCATATGATGTCAAGTTTAAAGACATCTGCGCATGTTCAGTCTTTTATAGAGGTAGATGTGACACATCTATGGGATTGGAGAGAGGGAGTTAAAGACGCCTTTCAAAAGCGTGAAAATGATAAATTGACTTTTACTCCTCTTTTCATGCATGCCATCATTAAAGCTTTGAGAGACTATCCCGAAATGAATAGCAGTATAGATGGTCAAAAAATAATTCTCAAAAAAGCAATCAATTTGGGAATGGCAACTGCATTACCTGATGGAAATTTAATTGTTCCAGTAATAAAAAATGCAGATTACTTAAATTTAGTAGGTTTAGCAAAAGCAGTGAACGATCTTGCAAACCGAGCCAGATCAGGAAGTTTAAATCCAGAAGAAGTTCAAGATGGAACCTATACTTTTACAAATATTGGACAATTTGGATCACTAATGGGTACACCAATTATCAATCAACCTCAGGTAGGTATTTTAGCCATTGGAGCGATTCGTAAAATACCTGCTGTCATTGAAACACCTAAAGGAGATTTTATTGGTATTCGAAGAAAAGTCATTCTCTCGCATAGTTACGATCATCGGATCATTAATGGTGCTACAGGTGGCATGTTTGTCAAGCGTGTTGCAGAATATTTAGAAAATTGGAGCGAAACGCTTCCTTATTAAACCAATCTACTATGAAATTAGAACTGACCAAACCCTTGTGTTTTTTTGATTTAGAAACCACAGGAACTGCGATATCGAAAGATCGAATTGTTGAAATAGCAGTGTTAAAAGTGCATCCTAACGGTACGCGAGACATGAAAGAGTGGCGCGTAAATCCAGAGCAACCGATCCCTTTGGAAGCATCAAATGTACATGGTATTACAGATGAAATGGTAGCCAATGAGCCTACTTTTAAGCAGTTGTCAAAAGAAATTTATGGTTTTATTCAAGGCTGTGATTTAGCAGGTTATAATTCCGATCGATTTGATATTCCGCTATTAGTAGAGGAATTACTTCGTGCTGAAGTATCATTTGATTTTAAAAATGTCAAAACAGTAGATGTACAAACGATTTTTCATAAAATGGAGGCACGTACATTGTCTGCAGCTTTAAAATTTTATTGTAGTACAGAACTTACAGATGCCCACACCGCTCAAGCAGATACACAGGCTACTCATGATGTATTGTTGGCACAATTGGATCGGTATTCTGAATTGGAACCCAACGTTGACTTTTTAAATGCCTTTAGTACCCGACGTAAAACAGCAGATTTTGCTGGCTTTATTATCTATAATAAAAATGAAGAGATGTGCTTTGGTTTTGGAAAACACAAAGGAAAAAAGGTAACTGATGTCCTAGCCCATGAGCCCGGTTATTTTGGATGGGTACTCAATGCAGATTTTCCTTTATACACCAAAAAGCTTCTGACTGAGATCCGACTTCAAGCATTAAATACTAAAACACAATAGGAGTGAAGCTTATTTGCGTAGGAAGAAATTACGGTGCTCACATAGAGGAACTCCAAAATGAGCGTCCTGAACATCCAGTACTTTTTATAAAGCCGGATACAAGTATGCTTCAAAAAAAGCAGCCTTTTTTCCTCCCTCATTTTACTACTGACATCCATTATGAAGTTGAGGTTTTAGTTCGCATTAAACGTATTGGAAAGCATATTGAACCTAAATTTGCCCCCAAATATTATAATGAAATTGGACTCGGTATCGATTTCACAGCACGAACACTTCAGAATGAATTGAAAGTAAAAGGACTGCCTTGGGAAAAAGCAAAAGCATTTGATGGTTCCGCCTTGATAGGAGAATGGTATCCCAAGGAGCAGTTTGAAGATCTTAATAAACTTCCTTTTTATTTA
>JAFMMH010000078.1 GCA_017851655.1 Flavobacteriaceae bacterium | reverse complement strand
GCTTCATTTTGCCCCGTCTCCGTATTTTGTTGAAAACGTATAGAAGCAGCATTTCTTCTGTTATACAAATTAAAAATACTGAAAACCCATTGTCCAGAAAATGTCTTATTTTTTTTATTTGGGGTATAAATTGCTGAAAGATCTAAACGATGATAGCTTGGAAGTCTACTACTATTTCTGTCTTCAAAATTTGGAATAGAAAAGTCAGCAAAACGATATTGTGCTTCAGGGTAGGTGATAGGTTGTCCAGTTTGGAAGAGAAAATTGGCATTAAAATCCCATTTTTTGTTTAGTGCATAACTGGTAGTTAATGAAATATCATGAGTTTTATCATAAGGAGTAAAATACCATTCGCCATTATTTATTCCAACTTCATTTACTGTTCTTCCGGGAGTTCTTTGCTCTGATCTAGAAAGGGTATAGGCTATCCACCCGGTTAGCTTCCCTTCATTTTTTCGAATTAAAAGCTCCAATCCTTTTGCCCTTGCTTCACCTGATAATAAAACCTGTTCAATCGCATTATTTGCAATTAGTTCAGCGCCATCAATATAATCTAAGCGATTTTGAATTGATTTTTGAAAAACTTCAAGTTCAAGATTATACCGATTAGATTTAAGTGTTTTAAAAAACCCCAATGCAAATTGGTCTAATATCTGAGGATCAATAAAGCTCCCACTAGGTGTCCAAACATCAATAGGAGTAGGGGAGTTCGTGTTTGATATTAAATGAAGATATTGAACCATACGATTATAGCTCAATTTGAAGGATTGGGTAGCGTTTTTTTGGAAGGCTAAAGCCAAACGGGGCTCAAAATTTGTAAAGTTTTTGAGAATGGTACTCCTTTTATAATCATCTTCTCCAATTGGATCAGCGCTTTGGTAAAGTTTGAGAGAGGAATTATAATTTATTGGGTTGTCGTTAGCATATCGATAAATTTTTTGTCCACGTCTAACAAAATTACTCAGCCTACCGCCAAGTTGCAGGCTTGTTTTGGGGCTTAGCTGGTAGTTTATTCCCGCATACAATGAGCTTTCTACTGCATATTTATCTGTTAGTTTATTGGTTTGTACTTGGGATTCTTCCTTGGTGGGTTCAATTAAGCCTGGATCAAATTTGTAAAAAATACTGTTGAGACCATATTCCAGTTTTATTTTTTCGTTTAAATAGTGTTTGAAATCGTATTTTAAATTAAAATTGACGATACTGGAGTTCCAAACGAAATCTGCAAAACTAAAATCTAGTTTGTAATCATAATCCGAATAGATCAATGATAGGTTTGAAAATAACTGATTGGAAAACAGATGGTTCCATCTAAAGTTTGCAACTGAATTGCCGTAGGCATTATTAAATAATTGTTCTATATCAAATACATCCCTTCCAAAGTAACCGGAAAGGAAAATATTATTTTTACTATTTATGGTGTAACTTAGTTTGGTATTTAGGTCATAGAAATAACCTTTATTATCACCGATACTTTCTATTAGGGGTAGGAATAAATGAGCATAACTACTTCTTCCTCCTATAAGGAAAGAACCCTTTTCTTTTTTAAGAGGCCCTTCTAATAATAACCGACTGGAAATTAATCCGATCCCCCCTTGGGCATTAAAATCATTACTATTTCCATCTTTTTGATAAATATTTAAAACGGATGCTACCCGACCACCATAATTAGCCGGTATTCCTCCTTTGTATAATTTTATATCCTTAATGGCGTCAGGATTAAAAACTGAAAAAAATCCAAACAGATGAGATGAATTGAAGATTATTGCTTCATCCAAAAGAATCAAGTTTTGATCTGCGGCTCCTCCACGAACGTTAAATCCGGAGGCTCCTTCACCGCCATTTGTGACCCCAGGAAGTAGCGTAATTGATCTAATGATATCAACTTCCCCTAAAGCAGCAGGCATCTTTTTGATGGTATTGATAGCTAGAGAATTGACACTCATTTGCGGGCTTTTAAGATTTAGCAGCTCAACATTTTCATTAACGACTACTTCATCTAAAACTTCTGCAGTAGCAGTTAATTTTATATTCTCTGTGAGGTCTTCTTTTAGATTTAGATTCTTGTAAACACTACCAAAACCTAAATAACTTATAATTAATTGATGTTCACCTTGGGGAATCGTTATAGAGTAAAATCCATATTCATTGGTAGTTGTACCAAGTTTAAGGTCTGGGAGAATTACATTAACACCTATAAGGGTTTCATTGGTTTCAGCATCTGATATATAACCGCTTAAAACGAAGTTTGTTTGAGCGCTTAAATAAAAAAAAGACAAAAAGCAAAGTGATAAAAACCACAATCTTTTTAAACTCATTCTGTGATAAATTGAATAGTAAACATTAAATTTTTTAAGAACTCAAAGGTACTCCATAAATCTATGAAGCTGAAATGAAAAAGTTATTTAATACGGATTTAATGAAATAAGAATTCTTTCAAAAAGATACACCAAACCCTATATTTCCGATTAAAATTCCATTTGTTCCTAAACCAGGTATAGGAGGTATTTCCTCAGAGAAACTTTCTGTAATACCATTTGATGTGGCAGTAAAGTTTAATAGTTTTGGAATGTCTCCAACACCATATCCTAACTCAAACCTAAAATAAAAAGTCCCACCGGTTTTAAGACCAATTTTAAAATTGGAAGTATCAAGGTCAAATTTGGTTGATCCAGAACCAACAACATTGTTTGATGTATTAGAGAAAAGGAGGCCGGTAAATGTAACATCTGTAGATAAAGACCCTTTACCAAAACCAATGAAAAAGCCATTCCCTTTTTTACTAAAATAATAGTTTACACCAAATTCTGTGTAGTTTATGTTTGTTTCAATTTCATCAAAATTTAATGGAATTTTACTGTAATCAACATAAGGAGCAAAATGATTATTTAAAAAAGGGAGGATAAGTTCAGCAGAACCAGTTGCTAAGTTTGGAATCCCCAACTTAAATCCTATTGCAACACGTTTTACTTTTGTAGTGTCTGTTCTATTTGTGTCAAGATCTTCAAGCTGTTGTGCATGAACAAATATTCCAGCAAATAAAAATATGATTAAAATTTTCAAAGAGTGTTTCATAATTAATTAAGTCTAATTTTGTTTGGGCGGTTTGCTAGTTCCCATGCTGTGTAAAATATGAGTCTAGTCCTTTTTTCTAAAATTGGATAGTTGATTTTGTCAGGTGTGTCTCCTTCTCTGTGGTAGTCTTCATGTGTTCCATTAAAATAGAAGATGACAGGAATATTATTCTTTGCAAAATTATAGTGATCGCTTCTGTAATAGAAACGATTGGGATCTTTATCGTCATTAAAAGTATAGTCCAATTTTAGTTGGGTATATTTTGAATTGGTTTCTTCTGATATATCATGCAAATCCTGGCTTAATTTATCTGCCCCTATCAAGTAAATGTAGTTAGGATCTTTATCTTCTCTTTTTGGATCTGTTCTTCCAACCATATCAATATTTAAATTGGTCATGGTCTTGCTAAGAGGGTAAAGTGGATTTTCCGTATAATATTTAGAACCTAAAAGTCCTTTTTCTTCACCAGTTACATGAAGAAATACTAAAGATCTTTTTGGCCCGTGACCTGCATCAGTAGCCATTTTAAATGCTTCTGCAATTTCGAGTAAAGCAACAGTTCCTGAACCGTCATCATCTGCTCCATTATTAATTTCACCATCAATTACTCCGATATGGTCTAAATGAGAGGAAATGACAATATACTCTTCAGGATATTGACTTCCCCTGATTATGGCTGCAATATTTTCTGTATTAATTTGATTTCCTTTAACGTCTAAAACCATTTCTTGTTTATAGGAATCGGTTCCTTCGGCTTCAGCAATTTTGTGTGTAGAGTAAAAGTTTTGAAGAAAATCTATGGCTCTTTTTTGCCCGATTGTTCCAGTTTCTCTTCCCTGAAAATAGTCAGAAGCATAGACATAAAGATGTTCTTTTAATTCTTTAGCAGTAATGCTTTCCGCAAAATCTGTTGAATTTTTTGAAACTTGAGCAAGAAGGAAAGCTGGGCTAACTAGGAGGGCTAAGATTAGAGATTTCATAATTAAATTTAAGAATTAAATATAATAATTTATGATGAATGTACTTCCATTTTTTGTTTTTGGATGGTCATTAAAATACCATCCCAAAGTTGAATTCTTAATTGCATGGCTTGTTTAGAATAACTTAACGCTTGTTCCCATTTTTTGGAATCCTCACCGCAAAGGCTTTGAATCATTTTAAGAGCCAGAGGTCCGTGCTCTCCTGAATCTACCTCAATATGACGTTCAAAATAATACACCAAATCATCAATATTCCCACTCTGAGATTTTTTTAGATTTCTAATTATTTCAATAAACATATCCGGGATTAAATCTTCTCTCCCAAAAGTAAATACCGCAGCAATGATATGGGATTGTTCTGACTGTACCACTTCAAATGTGAATTTCATAAAGTCAACAAGATGCTTCGGTAAGGTTGAGGATTCAAGAATGGAACTAATATTATTTCCAGATTCGAGTTGCTCAATTATGTAATGAATTTCTTGTGGATTTGCACCCAGAGAATCCATAGCCTCAATATACATTTCAAAGTGACTCATGGGAATCCCTTTTCTATTTAGATCAGACTCTTCTCCCCATACAATTTCATTTATCAGTCTTGAGGCTGCAGGAGATCCAGAAGGTCTCCAAGGTATGGTATTACAACTTAATAAATTTTGAAGTTGTTTTAACAAAGACATAAAGTCCCACACAGCAAAAACGTGGTGTTCCATGAAAACGCGTATGTCTTGAATGGAATGTATTGCTTCGTAAATACTATGGTTTTGCAGTTGAACTCTAAGGGGAGAAAGTTCTTTTTCAATTCGTTCTATCATCATCAAATGCATTATATTAGGTGCAAATATATTGATAAATAAAAGAATCCTTGAACCTAGACACTCTCTTATTTTTTTTGGCTTCTTCCATCGCATTGACCTTATTTCCAGGACCTGATATTCTTTTCGTTTTTAGTACCAGTTTAGCAAAGGGGTGGAGAAAAGGAATTATTGTAAGCTTGGGACTAACATCTGGTTTATGGATTCATACATTGCTAGTGATTTTTGGAATAAGTAACCTTTTACTTGAATACCCTAAAAGTCAAAGAATGATTGAATGTTTGGGAGGAAGCTATCTCTTGTTTTTAGCATTTAGAATATGGCAAACCAAAATAAAGAAAGATCCGAAGGAAAATTCAACTATTGTTCAACCGGCCAAACAGCGTTTTTACTTTACAGGACTTCTTATGAATATTACGAACCCGAAGGTTAGTTTATTTTTCATCAGTTTTTTTCCTGGATTTTTATTTCATGACAGTTGGTCTTATAGTTTTCAATTTTTAATTCTAGGGATGCTTTTTTTCTTACAAGCATTCGTTCTTTTTTCTGTTGTTTCAATTTTTGCAGCCCAATTAGGGAATAAACTTGTGTCAAATGAAAAAAGTATATTTTGGAATCGTTCGCAGGCAGTTGTTCTCGTATTGATTGCTTTGGTGTTATTTTACCCTTAACTTTAGTCAGTTATTTCAAAACCGTTATGAAGCCCATAAAATTAGTAGAATGTCCGCGTGATGCCATCCAAGGATATCAGACACCTATTGAGACTTCAGTTAAAATAGCCTACTATCAGATGCTATTAAAGGTCGGTTTTGATACTCTAGATTGCGGTAGTTTTGTGAATCCGAAAGCAATTCCACAAATGGCAGATACTGCAGAAGTAATCCAAGGACTTGATTGCACTAATACCATTACAAAACTTCTTACAATAGTTGCTAATCAACGAGGGGCAGAGGAGGCTGTTCGTCATAAAAAGATTCATTACTTAGGATATCCTTTTTCAGTTTCTGAAAACTTTCAGGTACGAAATACTGGAAAAACAATCAAAGAGTCTGTTTTGATTTTGAAAGGAATTCAAAAACTTGCTTTAGCAAATCAAAAAGAATTAGTCGTCTATTTATCAATGGGTTTTGGAAATCCTTATGGTGATCCATGGAGTACTGATATCATCAAATCATGGGTCGAAAAATTAGCTTCAATTGGAGTGAAGATCATTTCTCTTTCGGATACAGTAGGTTCCGCTAAAACAGAAGATATTAGCCTCCTTTTTAAAGAACTCATACCTTCTTACCCAACTATTGAATTTGGTGCTCATTTTCACGCACAACCAGATCAATGGTACCCTAAGGTAAATGCTGCCTATTTAGCAGGGTGTAGGCGTTTTGATGGAACTATAAAAGGAAGAGGTGGTTGTCCTATGGCTAATGACCAGTTGGTTGGAAATATACCGACCGAAAAGCTCATATCGTTTCTAATTTCACAAAAAGATATTCCTTCAATGCTCGATACACTCTCCTTCGAGAGTGCTTATAATTATTCACACAAAGTTTTTATTTATAATAATTCTAAATAATTTTTCTAATTCAATTTCGCTATTTATATTTGCAGCCAATTTATAATTAATCTAAATAAACATAGATGCGAAATCTCAGGTTATTTTTTTCATTTTTGGCTGTGTGTACTTCACTAGTATCTGCGCAAGAGAAAGTGATCATTCTAACTGATTCAGTTCAAAAATTAGATGAAGTAATTATCAAAGCAAATACAATATTAGGAAATAAATTTGTGGCTCAAAACCGTACTGGTGCTTCCTATTTTTTGTCTAGTGAGGAATTAGGAGATTTTGGATATATAGATATCAATCGAGCGCTAAAGGCTGTTCCAGGTGTAAATTTTTATGAGGAAGATGGGTTTGGATTGCGACCTAATATAAGTTTAAGGGGAACTTCTCCTCAGCGAAGTTCAAAAATAACGTTAATGGAAGACGGTGTACTTATTGCACCAGCTCCTTATAGTTCTCCTGCGGCATAT
>JAFMMH010000019.1 GCA_017851655.1 Flavobacteriaceae bacterium | reverse complement strand
GGAAGTCAGGGCTTAAAACAGGTATGTATTATTTAAGAACGAAATCGGCTGTAGATGCGATCAAGTTTACATTGGATAACAAAGCCAAAGCAGAAGCTCCACCTGTAGCAGAAATTGCAGCAGGCACAATAGCGGCAAAACCTGAGCAAGCGAATGTCCCTGTAGAACCCTTGAGTCCACAAGAGCTCAAAGAAATGTTGGCACAAGCAAAGGGCAATGAAGACGATGATTGTTTGATGTGTGGTTCTTAAATTGAGAAACAAACGTTTTAGTATAATGATTTGTTAACATTTAGCTGCATGTGTTATTAAAATGTAAAATTCTTAATGATTAGTTAACATACAAGGACTTTATTATCATTTCTTTTGAATAAATTTTATGAAATGAAAATTAAACTCTTAAGCTGTTTGTTTTTTACAGTTGTATTAATAAATTCTGTTTTCGCACAAGAAATAAGTGACACAAAATTTGGCAAAGGAGTAATAAATTTCATTGCCAAGGACAGCTCTTTTAGTGTCAAATTTGCTCCAAGGATTCAATCTCGTTATCAGAGTCAATGGGATTATAGTGGTGAAGATTACGATGAAGCAGAACTTAATTTTTTAGTAAGAAGAGCACGTTTGAAATTTGGAGGATTTGCTTTTACTCCAAAATTAAAGTATAAAATCGAGCTGGGACTTTCTAATAGAGATTTATCTGGAGCTAGTGTGTATAATAGAAATACGCCACGTTATATTTTGGATGCCGTTGTTATGTGGAATTTTCACGAAAATTTTGAATTATGGGCGGGTCAAACTAAATTACCTGGAAATATTGAACGTGTTGTATCTTCAGCTAATTTGCAGTTGATTGATCGTTCAATATTGAACAGTAAATTCAATATTGATAGAGATATGGGTGTTCAGTTACGGCACAAAATAAAATTAGGAGGAAACTGGATCACAAGAGAAAAGTTTTCGGTTTCACAGGGAGAAGGTAGAAATATTACAGAAGGAAATATTGGTGGACTTCAGTACACTTCTAGACTTGAATTACTTCCTTTTGGTGAATTTTCTTCTAATGGAGACTATTCTCAAGGCGATTTAAAACGTGAAAAAACTATCAAAGCTATGTTTGGCTTCACATACGACATTAATAAAAATGCAGTTAAAAATCGAAGTAATATGGGATCGTATATGACTCGCCTTGATGGTGGTTTTTTCGAAACGGATATCACAACGGTTTTTTTAGATGGAGTTATAAAGTATTATGGATTTGCAATAACTGGGGAGTACGCTAATAGAAATGCGGATACAATTGAAGCGCTAGAAGCTGATGGAATAACAAAGACTGGTGCTGTTGTTGGGGCAGGTTCAGCTTTCAACTTTCAGGGTAGTTATCTGTTCAAAAATAATGTTGAAATGACCATTCGCTATACGAAAGTTGATTTTCAAGAAGTCACTCGACTATCTGATTTAAAACAAATCACCTATGGAATTTCAAAATATGTTATGGGACATAGTTTAAAAATACAGGCAGACCTCAGTTTTTCACAGTCCAATTCGACAAAAGATTATTTGCTTTTTAGAACGGGATTTGATCTTCATTTTTAATGTTATTTTAATATGGTTAATCAAAATTAAACCCATATTTGCCTAATTAATATTTTTTTTATGGATAATATATACTTGTTAATTTTAGTTGCTCTTGCGGTTCTTGCAATAGTAGATATTGTTGTAGGCGTTAGTAATGATGCAATAAATTTTTTAAATTCTGCGATTGGTTCAAAAGCTATTCCCTTAAGAACTATAATGATTGTTGCAAGTTTAGGAATTTTTATTGGAGCTGTTTTTTCAAGCGGAATGATGGAAGTAGCACGAAAGGGAATTTTTAATCCAAGTGCTTTTTATTTTGATGAAATCATGGTCATTTTTATGGCTGTAATTATTACAGATATTTTATTACTTGACTTTTTTAACACACTGGGATTACCAACTTCTACTACCGTATCTATAGTTTTTAACCTTTTGGGTGCTTCTATTGTAATGTCACTCATAAAAATAGGTGCTTCGGATACGGAAACTCTCATAGATATAAATAATTATATCAATACAGATAAAGCGATTACTATAATTAGTGGAATACTTCTTTCGGTCGTTATTGCCTTTTCTGTAGGTGCAATTGTACAATTGATTTCCAGAATAATTTTTACTTTTCAATTTGAGAAAAAAATCAAAAATTTTGGAGCATTATTTGGAGGGATAGCACTCACTTCGATTACATATTTCATTTTCATAAAAGGATTAAAAGGAACTCCTTATTATAAGGATATGTCTGAAATTTTAAAAAACAACGAGCTTCTTATCGTGTTTTTTGCATTTATAATTTTAACAGTTTTTTCATATTTATTTCAAAAAATATCACAAAAAAGTATTTTACTTGTGATTATTCTAGTTGGAACCTTTGGTTTGGCTCTTGCCTTTTCTGGAAATGATCTTGTAAACTTTATTGGTGTGCCTATGGCTGCCTATCACTCATATGAAGCATGGAGTGTTTCAGGGATTGATCCCACTTTATTTTCAATGGAGGTATTGGATAAGAAGGTTCCAGCAGAACCCCTTTTGTTATTTATTGCTGGAGGAATAATGGTAATGACACTTTGGTTCTCCAAAAAAGCAAAATCTGTAGCCGAAACTGAGATTGGTTTGTCAAGACAAAATGATACCCATGAAAAATTTAACCCCAATATCATCTCCAGGGGTTTTGTAAATGTATTTTTCGGATTGTCTGCTGCAATCAGTTCAGTAATGCCAGAGTCTTTAAAATCAAAAATCGAAAAAAGTTACGAGTATCATAATGCTTTTTTGATTTCTAAAGATCAAAGTGTCAATGCACCTGCATTTGATATGATTAGAGCTTCTGTAAACTTGATGGTAGCTGGTATTTTGATTTCTATAGCAACAGCTATGAAACTACCTTTATCAACAACTTACGTAACCTTCATGGTAGCAATGGGTACATCACTCGCAGATAGAGCTTGGGGAAGAGAGAGTGCTGTTTACCGTGTTGCTGGTGTTGTGAATGTCATCGGAGGTTGGTTTCTCACAGCTTTAGTTGCTTTAGCTGCTTCTGGAATTGTTGTGTTTTTAATTCATTGGAATAAAGTTACGATAATTCCCATTTTGTTACTTTTGACATTAGTTATTTTAGCAAGAAATTTTATTTCTCACAAAAATAAAACAACAAAAGTGGATCCTAAACAACTAAAGAAATCTGAAAGCAGTACTGTTCAAGGTATCATCATAGAAAGTGCAGACAATATCGTAAATGTAATTTCTAGAACAACTAAAATTTATGCTGATTTCTTAGAGGGTCTCTCCACACAAAATTCAGATTTACTTAAAAAGAGTAAAAAAGGAGTGGCCAAATTAGATAGTGAAATAGAAGAACTTCGAGATAATATTTTCTTTTTCATAAAGAGTTTGGATGAGACCAGTGTTCGAGGTAGTAATTTTTATATTACCATTTTAGCTTATCTAACCGACATCGCTCAGTCACTCGATTTTATTTCAAAAAAGAGTTACAAACACGTTAATAATCAACACCAAAAGCTAAAGTTCAATCAGTTTAAAGATCTTAAAGAGATTGAAGATCGTTTGGAGCTTTTATATAAAGAGATTATAGATATTTTTGTGAGCAGGAAGTTTGAGAGAATCTCCTATATAACATCTCAGAAGGAAGAATTGGTTTCTTTTCTTTCAGAAAAGATTAATGCTCAAATTGATCGGACTCGTTTGGAAGAATCTAGCCCTAAGAATACAACTCTTTATTTTAACATCTTATTGGAAACTAAAGATTTGTTAAATAGTATTATGTCTCTTATGGATGAGTATTACAGTAGTTATAAAAAATAAAATCTGATTAAATTATAATAGTTAATTGGACTTTATTTTAATCCGATAGTGTAACTCAAAGAAAATTGGCGTCCTATATTACGTGATTTGAAGATTTGACTTTCGTTATTAAAGCCTTCAAATCGGCTCTCTCTACAGTCATTTAAGAGATTTGTAATTTTAAATGCTAGTTTACGATTAACATTAAATTGTTTAATAAGATTAAAGTTTAGACTATTGAACGGGATTGTAAATACATCTGGATAAAAACCATCACCGACTACTTGTAAGGTTTTTCCTTGAACATTGTAAAATAGCCCACCCTGTATGCCTTTTTCTGAATTATTATATTCAATACCTGCATTAATTAGATAAGGAGATTGACCTTGAAGTGGTCTTGAATCACCCAAAGTTTGTCCATCTCTTAATCCAAGTTGTCTCAATTTCAATTCATCTTCACTATACTTTTCATCAGAAATAATATAAGATCCGTTAAGGTTGAGATTCCAGTTAGCTAAATTATTGAACCAGGTCCCTAATTTTTTTCTAAATTCCAATTCTAATCCAAATACATTTGCAGTTTCTAGATTTAGAGGTTTATAGTTAGAAGTAGAGGCTGCGACAAATCCAATTTCGATCGGATCAGTCAGATTTTTATAGAAAGCACTGAAGGCAAATAATTGTGCATTTTCTCCATAAGCTTCGTAGCGAATATCAAAATTATCTATGTATGTAGGCCTAATATTGATGTTTCCAATAAAAAATAGATTGGACAAGGGATCATAAATTTCAGCAATAGAGGCTTCTTTAAAACTTGGTCTAGCTGTTGTAAGTGAATAGGCTACTCGTAGATTTTGATTTTCTTTTAGGCTGTAAATGAAATTTAATGAAGGGAATACATTGTTTTTATTAATGATATTTTCATTTTCAAATACTTGACCTAACTGACTATTTTCTCCAGTATAGAATACCTGATAATTTTCAAAGCGCAGACCAATAATTGATTTTAATTTTTCTGTGACATTGAATTCATTAGATATAAACGCTGCAAAATTTTGCTGTTTAGCATTAAATATATTTGCATCCTGACGAATTGTAGTTTGAGGGTTGATGTAGGTACCATCAGCATTGTTAGGTCCAATTAAATTTGATGGGTTAAATAGTTGGTTTGGATCTCCCCCATAGTTATCCCAATCACTTTCAGAGGTAAAATTTGAACTAACTGAGTATTGAGCAATTGAAAAGTCTCTCTCTTTTAAAGAGCCGAACAGTCCAAATTTTAAAACAGCATCAGATTTTAAAAATTGAAACCTTTTGGTAAAATCAACTTTACTAACTAAGTTGTTTTCATCCAAAGTTCTCCAAATTCGTTTCGGTTCTGTATTTTCTTGAAAACTAAAGATACCCTCTTCATCTTGAAAGGTAGTATTTCGAACATCCTTATCGTGAACCTTTGCTAAGGTTCCAGAGAGTGTCCATTCCAATTTTAAATTGGATTCTTCAAAATTGTGCAAACCAGAAATCATTCCATTGGAAATACTTCTTTCATTGTATTCTAAGTTAAATTTATTAAAGTCGATGAAATCTGAAAAACGAGTAAGTTGTCTAAATATTCCGGAGGTACTTTGTCCATTTTGAATGTGGAGTCCGTTAAATTTTATTTTCGATGTATTCGTTTTATAGGTCATCCCAAAAAGGGTACTTGCAATAATATTTTGCCCACCAATAGTCCCAGATTGAATTCGGTTTTCTTCAAATGTCAATACGCTTTTATTGGGGCTGAAATTAAAAATGTTATCTTGAGTATTTTCATTAAGTGTTTGCTCACTTTTGTATGATACCGATCCTAGGACTCCAAAGGAATGTCCATTTTCAAAGTTAAATTGGTTACCGTAGGTGATTCCAAATCCAAAGTTCATCCCACTATTGGAAACCTGAGGTGCCATTTGAGGATTAAATTGATTGCTAATTCTGTTGACCAGATTCATTCCTAGTTCTGTCTGATTTAATCTTGGATCAAATACGTTTCCTAGAAAACTATTCGCAATTTTATTTTTTCTAGAACCGTCGTCAAAGCCCAAAAAGTCCGTGCTTCCACCTGTATAACTTAGGTAGTTATCATTAAAATGCATATCGGGATTATATGCTGTACTTACAGAAACGGAAAACTCTTCTTTACTTGGTAAGTCTTTGGTAATAATATCAATAACTCCACCAGTAAAATCTGCAGGTAAATCAGCTCTTGCCGATTTAATTACCAAAACATTGGAGAGCATGTTAGTAGGAAATAAATCCATTTGAATTGTATTTCTATCTGGATCCAAACCTGGGATATCGATCCCATTTAAGATGGATTTTGAATATCGATCTCCCAATCCACGAACATAAACGTATTTACCTCCTTGAACTGATACACCCGGGACACTTTTTACTGCCGATGCAATCGTACTTGCTCCTATTTTTTTGAAAGCTTGAGCTGAGATACCGTCTATTAAACTGGCTGATTTTTTTTGAATTTCTAATACGGAGGCTTCTGTATTTCTTTTTGCTTCTACAGTTACAACTACCTCCTCTAAACCTTGGGCAGCTGAGTTTATGACTACATCGATTATGGTGTATTCATCATTAGTTACTTCAATTTCAGTAATAATTTTAGTTTCATATCCTACAAACGAAAATTGTACTGAATAGGTTCCAGCTTGTAGTTCAAAAGTGTACTTTCCGTCAAAGTCTGAGGTAACCCCCTCTCCTGTTTCAAGGACGAGGATATTAGCAAAAGGTAGAGGCTCATTGAAGTCACCATCAATTACTGTCCCAATAATTCCATATTGACCCAAAGCAAAGAAAGAAAATAAAAAAGAGGTAAGAAGGGAAATAGTTCTAATTTGATTCATCAGTTTAATCATAGTATTTATATAAAAAATTACATGCTCAGCAAGAGCTGAGCATGTAATTAAAAAAAGTATTAATAGATTTATATGTTAGTTATTATAAGCATAAAAAGTCCAAGAGAAAATTGAATCATCAGCTAGTCCATTTCCATCAGCTTGTGCAGTTACTACTTCAGCAAAAGTCGAAGCATCAGTTTCAAATGTACTTTCGTCAGATTTATCATCGAAAATTAGGTCAAGTGTTTCAACATCTGAACAAACAGCACCTTCAGCATCAACAGGATGTAGAATATCAATATTTGCAAAGGTTAAAGTTCCTGCAGTATATGTTGTAGCGTCTGCAGAAGCATCTAATTCAACATCTTTACCACTTGCGAAATTTTTAAACAAAATATTGAGTAAATCGCCCGTTGCTCCTTTTCTGAAGTCAGCCATTTCACCGTCTACACCTTCTGAAGTACAATTATCAGTAGCACCAATAACTGTAGCATTTTTTAGTGTAAATCGCCCAGTTGTAGATCCTTCAGGTCCATCGATTTCAAATCCGTGGTCAGAAGCTGCTGTCAAAACAACTAATGCACCATCAATGGTACCAGCATACCCTTGATCGATATCAATAGCGTCATCTCCCTGTCCCCAAACTAGAAGATTTGAAGCATTAACTGTTCCTCCAAAAAATTCGATTCCATCATCTACATTTCCTACAATTTCGATGTGATTGATTGTAGTTCCAGAACCAACACCTCCTAAAGTAAGACCATTAATTTCATTTCCTTCTCCAATTTCTGCACCACCATGTCTGATTGAAAGGTATTCTACTGTACCAGAATTGTCAGCTGCGTCAGAACCTCCGTAAAGACCACTAGTATCTGAAGTAGGAATTCCCTCAATTTGAAGTTCAGTCACATCTCCTGAGAAAGAAGAAGGTGCATAACCTAGGATAATAAGTCCACCCCATAAACCTCTTGTATCTACATTTAAAGAGGGTCCATTTGATGGATAATCACCTCCAACTTCAATGTTATCTGAAATTGATGTCATAATGATTGGCGCATCTGCAGTACCATTAGCTAAAATAGTGGCACCTCTTGCTATGATAAGAGTAGAAGCATCAGCTCCAGTTCCAGCTGCTGCTTTAATTATTGTTCCTGCAGGAATGGTTAAAGTAACTCCATCCAACACGGAAACTCTTCCTTTAAGTAACCAAATTTTTGAAGCATCTAATGTAGTATCAGAAGTAATGTTTCCTTGCAAGGTTGAATCGGTATTAGAATCTATCGCAACATTTTGAATTTCTATCACTTTATCTATAACAGTTTTAGTGACCGTTACGTACTCAATAATGGGATCTTCTTCAGTGCATGAAATTAAAATTGCAAGTAAAGAGAATAAGAGGATAAATTTATTTTTTTTCATGATGTTTAATTTAAGATCAATTAGATTTGTAACAAATGTAATGGGCATCGAGTGGACTGATTTTAGCTTAATGTTAATTCATGTTCTTGGTTTATTATTAAACTATTATTTTAAAATTTTAACCATAACCATTGCTTAATATACTTTTTATGAAATGGGAATCTTTATTGTCATTAAAGCGTTTCGGAGACACCAATAAGCGGATCAGGATCGAACAGGACAACCTGCGCTTAGGTTTTGAGGTAGACTATGATAGGATTGTTTTTTCAAATGCTTTTCGAAGCATGCAAGATAAAACTCAAGTTATACCTTTTTCAAAGACAGATTTTGTTCATACGCGTCTAACGCACAGTCTTGAAGTTTCAGTAGTTGGTCGAAGTATTGGACGTTTGGCAGGCAAGGCAATTTTGGATAAATATCCTCATTTAAAACACAGCTTAGGGTATCAGCCGAATGATTTTGGAGCTATTACAGCTGCTGCTTCACTGGCACATGACATTGGAAATCCACCCTTTGGGCACAGTGGAGAAAAAGCTATTGGTCATTTTTTTTTAGAAGGAAAAGGAGCACAATACAAATCCCAATTGAATGCACTAGAATACCAAGATTTATGTGACTTTGAAGGAAATGCAAATGGCTTAAAGATTTTAACGGATTCTTTACCCGGGACTGAAGGAGGACTTCGGTTAAGTTATGCCACACTTGGAACTTTTGTGAAGTATCCCAAAGCGAGTTTGCCTCATAAACCTACGGCACACGTGGCTGACAAAAAGTTCGGGTATTTTCAAGCTCAAGCACCATTCTTTAAAGATTTAGCAACCGAACTTACGTTGGATGATAACGGTAAGTACCTGAGACATCCTCTAGCTTTTCTGGTAGAAGCAGCTGATGATATTTGCTACACAATAATTGATTTTGAAGATGGAATCAACCTGGGGTGGATATCCGAAGATTATGCTTTAGAGTATCTTATAAATTTAGTCAGAGACCGAATCGATACGAAAAAATACGCACAATTATCATACAAACCCCAACGCTTAAGTTACCTAAGGGCATTGGCAATAAATAGTTTAATTCAAGATGCTGTTCAGATTTTTTTAGAAAATGAAACGGCGATATTGGCAGGCTCTTTTCAATCTGCACTACTAGAGAAAAGCCAGTTCAAGGCTCAGATTGAGGATATAATTAATTTGAGTGTTAAGAATATTTATCAATCCAAAGAAGTCATTCAAAAGGAGGTGGTAGGTCACCGTGCAATTACAATTCTATTGGAAAATTATACCCAAGCAGCCGTTCATAAACTACAAGGAAATGAGCATACATTTGATAAACTTTTACTCTCCTTAGTTCCAGAGGGCACACCATTGGTAAGCGAGAACCTTTATCAAACACTACTCAATGTAAGTTGTTTTGTAGCGAGTCTTTCTGATGGGAAGGCACTCAGAATGGCACAAGACATCGGCGGTTCTAATCATTAGCAAGTTCCCACAGAACTGATTACATTTGAACAAAAAAAAATGATTATGAGGTGGCTGATTACAATCACATTATTACTGCTTTTCCAGTGGTATGGCTTTCAGGCTATGAAGACTCTTACTTCAAATAAATGGATTTGGGTATTCTATTTTCTAATTGTGGTTTTGGTAATAGGTAATCTATTAATTCATACTCTTGTATTTGATAGGACACCTACTATGGAGCCTAGGTTTATGTATGCAATTGGATTTTTTATCTCTCTTTTTGTCTTTCAAGCAGTTCTAACAATTGTAATGATTTCAGAGGATATTATAAGAACTCCGATAGCCTTATACAATTACATAACCAAAATCCCTGGCCAGATTCGTTACTTGCCCTCCCGACGTATTTTTATTTCACAAGTTGCATTGGGTATTGCAGCAATTCCTCTTGCATCATTACTATATGGAATGTATAAAGGGAAATATAATTTTAAAGTGTTGTCCTATACCTTGGAATATGATGATTTACCCGAAGCTTTCGATGGATTTACTATCACTCAGATTTCAGATATTCATAGCGGTAGTTTTGATAATATTGAAAAAGTAAACTATGGAATAGACCTTGTTAACAAACAACAGAGCGATTTGGTTCTGTTTACGGGTGATTTAGTCAATAATAGAACAGAAGAAGTTTTACCATGGATTCCTCATTTCAGTAAAATCAAAGCACAATATGGAGTCTACTCTGTGCTTGGCAATCATGATTATGGAGATTATATGCAATGGGAGACTCCAAAAGAGAAAATTGAAAATATTGAAGCCTTGTACAAAGCTCATAAAGACATGGGCTGGAATTTACTATTAAATGAATCCCGATTTATTGAGAAAGATGGACACCGACTCGCTATTGTAGGAGTAGAGAACTGGGGAAATGGATTTAAACAAGAAGGCGATTTAGATAAAGCATTAACTAATGTAGGCGCTAAGGACTTCAAGATTTTAATGTCTCATGACCCTTCTCATTGGGAAGCAAAAGTATTGCCTCACCCTTATAATATTCATCTTACTTTGAGTGGCCATACCCATGGAATGCAATTTGGTATTGAAATACCAGGCTGGATAAAATGGAGTCCTGTAAAATGGCGTTATAAACAATGGGCTGGAATTTATGAGAAAGCCAAGCAGCGATTAAACGTTAACAGAGGGTTTGGATATTTAGCTTATCCGGGTAGAGTAGGAATGTGGCCTGAGATTAGTGTAATTACTTTAAAAAAGTCAAAAGACGCAGTTTGATCAATTTCTTTTACATTTGTTAAATAATTCGAAATAGCTATGTCTAAATTTGGTGAATTATTAGATGAAAAAACACCCATTCTTTTGGCGTTTTACCGTCATGAAGAAGATGAACAGTTTGATTTGCAGCGAACACTTAAGGACGTTGCCGCAGCCCTAGGAGATAAAGGGAAAGTCATCAAAATCGATATCGATAAAAATCACAAATTGTCTGAAGCTCTTAGAGTACGGGTTTTACCCACATTTATGATTTATAAATTTAACGAAATGATCTGGAGACAAAGCGGTTCACAAGATGCAAATACGCTGATCAGTCTACTGCAAGATCACGTTAATTTGTAATAGGCTTTAATCCTCTTCTTTTTCATCTAGAAGCGGAGAAAATAATTCAAGGTTCTTATTGAATTCTGACTCTATTTGGTTTCCAAATGCTGAACTGTCATACGCCTTTACTATTTGAACAAAATAATTGTATTCAGTCAGTTCATTCTGAATTCTAGACAGTAGTTGACGTTGATTTTCAGCGGATACTTGACCGAATAATTGAATCCGCTGTTCGTATTCCGTACCAATTTTAGTGCTCAATGATTGAGCAATTAGAATTTTATCTTCGATATAATAACCCTCTACGACATCTACCAACCCTGTGTAGAATTCATAATCACCATAGAGGTATCTGAACGGTTCAATAGCTTCAATAAACTGGTTTAGGATCGGTGTTAAATCTGTTTTTTCGGCATGTTTAAGATTGGCTTCAACTAAAGTTCGGTAACGTTCTATTTCAGTAATAATTTCTTCACCCATATTGTATTGTGAGTTTGCGTCTAGGCTGTTGAAGTAATTTAATCTGTCACGGTATTTTTCAGCTATTTTTAGAGATAATTCCAGTGCTTTATCAGCATCATCAATTCGGAAATAGCCATCTACAAAAGGAACCAAAAGGCTATAGTATCCAAAGTAATCCAGAGGCATTTTAGCCATGGCTAAATCTATGATATTTCGTGCTTTCTCGTTTTTATTTTCATTGATCAAAGTTTCAGCAAGACGAGCCATATTACTTCGGAATGAAATACTATTTTTTCTTGTTTCGGGATCGTGATAAATGTCAGTTCGCTCAGAATTTCCCCAATCCCATTGCATCACTATGTCATACATCAGATCTCCGTCTATTCGTCCCATTAAATATGGATTTTCTTCTCCTAGATTTGTCTCTATAGGAACTAATTTATAGACCAGACCTTCCAGTTGCAAATATTTTTTCATCCATAGATACTCTGATTCAGAGTAACTACCTCCTGTAAAATAGATAGGTCGTTCCCAATCGTTGTTGGCTAGAATATCTAACATCATCATTTGGTTTTTAAGCAAGGCACTTTCAGGAAGATCGATATCGATATAAGGAACAATTTTATCTGCATCTTCGGGTTTCACAATACCACTTTTCAGAACATTTTCTTTGTTTACTGGGACTCTTATTTTCCGTGTGGGATAGAATACCCCCTCTTGTTGGCTTTCTGGCAGTTGATTTGGATCTTGCCCCGATTGTTTCAGAAGGTCTTTAATTTTAGTTCTTGGATGATCGCTTGAAATCCAGTTCATCAAATCTTTAATATCCCATCGAACTGAATCCAAGACAGGTTGGTGTCTAAGCACATCTCTGACACCATAGGCATAGAGGTCATGTGTCATTTGTGAAGGAATTGGCTCACTCTCGTAGGTTTTTCGTTTCATCTGATCGATGTACCAATCTGTACCCAATAAACTGGAATTTATTGTTCGAACATCTGTTCTAAAACCTTCAATTTCTTGGGCATACCATAGTGCAAAGGTGTCATTATCTCCAATAGTAAATATCATTGCTCCTTTATCTTTTTGAATGGATTGGAGATAAGACTTGGCCATAGATTGGGCAGTGTATCTATTGGAGCGGTCGTGATCATCCCAATTTTGAAAGCCCATTAATACAGGGACGCAGAGCATACAAAAACTTATAACCAAAGGAGCAGCAAGTTTCTTTGTAAGAAAGGGTTGTATCTTTTGAACCAAAGCCCAAGTTCCTAAACCAATCCAAATTGCAAAAACGTAAAAGGAACCTACCAGTGCATAATCCCGTTCACGCGGTTCAAAGGGACGTTCGTTCAAATAGACTTTTAATGCCAATCCTGTAAATAAGAAAAACAAAAGAAGTACCCAGAAGCGTTTGGGATCTTTTTGGTAAATAAAATATAGCCCAATGAGCCCCAGAATAAATGGAAGGAAAAAATAAGTATTTCTCGCTTTGTTATTTAGAGCGTCTTGGTGAAGTTCAGACTGATTTCCAAGACGAAGTTCGTCTATTAAGGGAATTCCACTGATCCAATTACCATTAAGTATATTGTATTCTCCTTGAATATCATTCTGTCTTCCAGTAAAATTCCACATCAAATAGCGCCAATACATATAGCCAATTTGATATTCAAAAAAGAATCTAAGATTGGATATCAAACTCGGTTTCTCGATATTGAGATAGGGACTAAAAGTCTTTAAAAATTCGTGGTATTGATCCCCAGATACAGCACCATCTTCAATGTCTTCCTTGAAATCTTGGATGCGTTGTTGAAGCTGAGGGTTAGAACGATAACTAGATTTTACAGTAAATTCTAGAGGCTCTGTAAAGTTCATGTAGTTACCTGCATGCTCACTACTCCAGAGTCTTGGCAAAATTCCGTTATGAGCATTATTTGAATTAAATCGGGCATCTTTCCAAAAGTTGACAATTTTATAGCGCCCTGTTTTATAGTCTCTTTCGTATTTTGGCTTATCATCAATAAAAGGTTTTTCCGGATCTTGACCCGCATAGATATCGGAGAACATGGGTCCATAAAACAATTTTGTCTCGGGGTACTGTTCTAAGTTATAATATGCTAAGAGTAAACGAGCATCAGAAGGTGAATTTTCATTGATCACAGTATTGGCATTGGCACGGATAGGGATCATTATCCATGAGGAAAAACCAATCAATACAAAGAGCACTGTTAAAACTCCAGTATTGAAATTAACCCAATTTTTTTTTCGAGTATAGCGTAAACTGTAATAAAAAAAAGCGATAAAAATTAGTCCAGCAATCAGTGTCCCACTGTTAAAAGGGAGTCCTATACTATTGACGAAAAATACTTCGGCTTTTCCAAAAAAGGAAAGTGTTAATGGGAGCAATAACTTAAAAATGAAGAGCAGTATGGCTACTGAAATAAGGTTGGCATAAACAAAACCTTTGAATGTGACTTTTTTTGTGTTTTTAAAGTAATAAATCATCCCCAATGCGGGTACGGTAAGAAGCCCCATAAAGTGAACCCCAAAGGAAAGTCCAATAACAAAGGCAATCATCAATAACCAACGATCACCTCGAGCTGTGTTCATTTCTTGTTCCCAACGAAGACCCATCCAAAAAAGTGAAGATAGAATCAATGTTGCCATCGCATACACTTCAGTCTCTACAGCATTGAACCAAAAACTATCAGAAAAACAAAAAGCTAAGGCACCAACTGCTGCACTTCCAAAGAATGCGATTTTATCCGAAAGACGTTCTATTTTTTTGAAGTTAGGTAATTTTGAAAGCAAGAGTGTTAGTGTCCAAAATAAAAAGAGGATCGTAAATGCCGAAGAAAAAACCGACATAAAATTGACCATTAATGCTACTTTTTGAGCACTGCTAGCAAAGAGTGCAAAAAAAGCACCAAACATTTGAAAAAGTGGAGCCCCTGGTGGATGTCCTACTTGGAGTTTGGCGGAGGTGGCAATATATTCTCCAGCATCCCAAAAACTGGCGGTAGGTTCAACAGTACTTCCAAAAGTAAACAACGCAATTGCAAAAACCATCCAGCCGAAGCTTTGGTTCCAAAAACGAAATGTTTTATCACTCATTTTATGAATCAATTTTGAATAGCGAATGTAAGGATAAATGAAGGAAGAGAAAACGTTTTTTGAACCATTAACATCCTATTATGTGTAAAGAATCATAAGTAAATTGGCTTTCATCCTATTTTTTTATAAATGATATTCAGCGTAAACGACTTCTTGATTGCAAATGAAATAGAAAGCTATTTTAAAAGTAGCTACTAGGGTATTAAAACAGTCAACGAAATTTTAATGCTTTAATTTTTAAATAAAAGTTGGAGTACAAAAAACTTTCATGTAAATTTGCCACGTTTTTGGCCCATGGTGTAACTGGCAACACGTCGGTTTTTGGTACCGAAGAGTCTAGGTTCGAGCCCTAGTGGGCCAACATTAATTAAAGGGATTGTCATTTTCAATCCCTTTAATTTACCAAATTCTCCCTTTGTGTTTTAAGTGTTTATTTATTTTTTAGGATTTTATCACTTTCATTAAAGTCTTCGAGACAAGTCTTTTTGTCTTATATTTTTGTTGAGAATAGGATGTAGTAATTACTCTTTTTTTGTACTTTTTAAAAAAATTGCTAAAATGAAAAAACTATATTCTCTCTTATTAATCCTACTCATTCAGATAGTAACTTCCCAAAGTATAGATCCAAAATGGATGAAAGGAATTGCCCCTCGTAATATTGGTCCGGGTGGGATGAGTGGTCGTGTGACGGCTATTGATGTTGTAAATCAAAATAGAGAAATTATTTATGTAGGTACCGCTTCGGGTGGGATTTGGAAATCAACAAGTGGAGGGGTGCGTTGGACTCCTTTGTTTGAAGATCAAGTAACCGCATCTATTGGAGCTTTAGCAATCCAACAATCAAATCCAGACGTTGTATGGGTCGGAACAGGTGAAGGAAACCCAAGAAATAGTTTAAACGGAGGATATGGAGTTTATAGATCCTTAGATGCAGGTAAAACTTGGACTTCTATGGGTCTAGAACAAACCCGCCATATTCATAGAATTATAATAGATCCAACTGATCCAGATGTAGTTTATGTAGCTGCTATTGGCTCTCCTTGGGGAGAACATCCAGAACGAGGAATTTTTAAAACTACTGACGGTGGGTTGAACTGGAAAAAAATACTGTATGCCAATACTAAAACGGGTGCAGCAGACTTGATTATGGATCCAACCAATCCAAATAAATTAGTTGCTGCCCTTTGGGAACATAAACGAAATCCTTGGTTTTTTAACTCAGGAGGAAAAGGAAGTGGACTTTATATTACTATAGATGGCGGAAAAAATTGGGTAAAAAAGACCAGCAAAGAAGGTCTGCCAGAGGGCGATTTAGGAAGAATTGGCTTAGCCATGGCGCATAACAAACCCAATATCATTTACGCATTAATTGAAGCTAAAAAGAATGCACTTTACAAATCAACGGATGGGGGAGATCATTGGCAAAAAATAAACGATAAACCAGGGATTGGGAATCGACCTTTTTATTATTCCGATCTTTTTGTAGATCCACAAAACGAAAACAGAGTTTATACCGTATTTACTTACGTAAATGTATCAGAGGACGGAGGTCGAAGTTTTAAAGAATTGATGCCTGCTTATAACGCAAATAATGGTGTACATCCTGATCATCATGCTTGGTGGATTCATCCTGAGGACGGATCGTTTATGATGGACGGGAACGATGGTGGATTGAATATTACACGAGATGGTGGTGCTTCATGGAGATTTGTGGGGAATATACCTGTAGGACAATTTTACCATATCAGTGTGGACAATGAGTATCCTTATAACGTATATGGAGGAATGCAGGACAATGGTTCTTGGAGAGGCCCTGCTTATGTATGGAAAGCACAGGGAATTCGAAATTCATATTGGCAAGAAATTGCTTTTGGAGATGGTTTTGATGTTGTGCCTGATAAAGACAATTCTCGATTTGGATACGCCATGAGTCAGCAAGGGAATGTATCTCGTTACGATTGGAAAACAGGAAACAATTATGGGGTTCGACCGACACATCCAGACCCAGATATGAAACTCAGATTTAATTGGAATGCAGCTATAGGACAAGATCCATTTGATAATAGCACTGTCTATTTTGGTAGCCAATTTGTACACAAAAGCACTGACAAGGGTTTGACATGGGAAGTGATCTCTCCAGACTTAACTACCAACGATCCTGAAAAGCAAAAACAAGGGGAGAGTGGAGGACTAACATTAGACGCTACTGGCGCTGAAAATCATTGTACACTTTTGGTAATTGAACCTTCACCGCTACAGAAAGATTTGTTATGGACAGGTTCTGATGACGGAAGAGTTCACATTTCTAGAGATGGTGGAAAAAGCTGGGAGGAGGTTACTAAAAACTTAAAACAACTCCCAGAAGGAAGTTGGATAGCACAGATTAAAGCCTCGAATAAAGAGGCTGGAACGGCTTTTTTAGTGGCAAATGATTACCGACGTTTTAACTATACTCCCTATGTATATAAAACCACTAATTATGGAAAGAATTGGGAACGAATTGTAGATGAAAAAGACGTTTTTGGTTACACTTTAAGTATCATTGAAGATATTGAGTCGGAGCGTCTTTTGTTTTTAGGAACAGATGATGGTTTGTATTATTCATTAAATAAAGGAGAAAGCTGGACTAAATTTGATTCAAAAGTTTTTCCTACAGTTTCAACGAAAGACCTCATAATTCATCCGAGAGAGCACGACCTTGTGATTGGTACCTTTGGAAGAGCTGCTTGGGTAATGGATGACATCAGACCACTCCGAGCTGTTGCTGAGAACCCTGAAATCACAACAAAACAATCGTATATTTTTGAGCCTCCTACAAGCTATTTGGCAGAATACCAACAGCCAACCGGTTCACGATTTGGAGGTGATGCGCTATTCAATGCTGAAAACAGAAAATCAGGAAGTATGCTGACTTATTTTTATAAGGCAAAAGACAAAAAAAGCAAAGATTCACTGACATTAAAAATATTTGATGGAGATCGTTTGATCCGAACTCTAAATAAAAAGGCACCCACTGAGACAGGATTTCATCGCTGGTATTGGTATATGAATGAAAAAGGGGTAGCTCGTCCGAGCCGTTCTGATCGTAAGAGAACTTCCGAACCTGGTGGAGTGACTGTAAAACCCGGAACATACAGAGTTGTCCTTGAAAGTAAAGAAACAAAATCCGAAACTGAGGTAGTCGTCATGAATGATCCACGGATTGAAGTTTCCCAAAAAGCTATAGATGACCGTTACGATTATTCTAAAAAAATCGAGCGTCTTACAGAACAAGCAGTAGCCGCTGTAAATCAATTGAAGGCAAGTAAAAAAACCTTGGAATCCTACAAAACAAGAATTGAAAAGAAAGATAAGGAGGCCAATAAAGAATTGATAGAGGTAATTGAAGATCGCACCAAAATGATAGATAGTATTATGAACGCCTTTATTGGAAAAGAAGACAAGCGTCAAGGAATAGTTAGAAATTCTACAAACAGTGTTGTTACGAGAATTTCTAATGCCAATAGATATGTACGATCAAGACCTTATGGCATCACCTCTACCGAGGAAAAACTATTGGAACACGCACAAAATGAACTGAAATCTGCTCTTGAAAAAACGAATATTTTTTACAAAGAACATTGGGATGCATTGAAAGCTAAAATAGAAGCTATTCAACTTTCTGAATTTGAGGAAATTAAAGAGTTCAAAATCGAAAAATAATTTGATTTGAACGTTTGGTTATACCGATTATAGATTTCATCTCTGATTTCTTTACGAAAATTAAAACCTAATACTAAAGTCTACTAATGTAACTTCCCAAGGTATCTTTAAACTGAAAGCCTTCTAAGGTTCTATATTTATTCAGTTTTTTATTTGCTTCCAGTCCCCATAATAAAAATTCGATAAGAAAATAACGATCTTGGGAGGTGCAATCGGGTTGATGGGTTTTGATGATTTGATCAATTCCAGGCAGTTGATCTAGCAGCGCTCTATATTTGTCGTCGTTTATAGAATCTTCTATAAAGAGTTCATTGTCTTTAAAAAACCAACCCAATAGGTCATCGTAAGGGCCATCTTCATCTGCTTTTTCAAGTTTTTTTACTTCTGGAAAATACGAAGGGAAAAGCGTTTTTACTGCTTGAGTAATGAGGTAATAAGAGATTTGTTCTGCCCCTTCTTGTTCTCCTTCATAGACCAGTTCTATCTTACCATTGATAGCGGGAATAATCCCTAAGAAATCAGCCATGCGCAAACTTGTTTTCTTTTCACCACTAATCAAGATTCTCCGCTCTGCTGTTGAGATTAGGTTTTCAAAGGCTGTGATACTCAATCGGGCGCTAACTCCACTTTTAGCATCTACATAATCACTTTTTCTTGCTTCAAAACTGATTTGTTCTAAAATATCTCGAGCCAATTCTGGGATGTAAATATGGGCTGCTTGTGTTTCGGTAGCTTGTGCTTCTTGTTGGGTAATTTTTTTAGCAATTTTTCTGTTGTGTGGGTAATGTGTTAAAATTTGAGAACCGATACGGTCTTTTAGAGGAGTTACAATACTCCCTCTATTAGTATAGTCTTCTGGATTTGCAGTAAAAATTAATAAAGGTTGAACAGGAAACCGCAGTTTAAAACCACGTATTTGAATCTCCTTTTCCTGAAGAATGGAGAAGAGCGCTACCTGAATTCGAGCTTGTAAGTCAGGTAATTCATTCAAGACGAAGATACAACGATGGGCTCTTGGAATCATTCCAAAATGAATTACGCGCTCGTCTGCGTAAGATAATTTTAAATTGGATGCTTTAATTGGATCTACATCTCCAATAAGATCCGCAACAGTTACGTCCGGTGTTGCAAGTTTTTCATAAAAGCGTTCACTGCGGTGAAGCCAATTTATTGGAGTAGCATCTCCTTTTTCTGCAATAAGTGCTTTAGCATCTCGACTAATCGGATCGAGTGGATCATCATTTATTTCAGAGCCTGTTATCACGGGAACCCACTCATCCAATAAGGAGGTAAGTTGGCGTGCAAGTCTTGTTTTAGCTTGACCTCGAAGTCCCAATAAATTAATATTATGTCCCGAAAGGATCGCACGTTCCATATCTGGAATGACTGTATTTTCATAGCCAATAATACCCTCAAAAGTTTGTTCTCCTTTTTGAAGTTTTCGTTTCAAGTTTTTTGCAAGCTCTTGTTGTATTGATTGAGTTTGATATCCTGATTTTTTTAATTCTCCCAGTGTGGTAATCTCTTTTTCTTTCATTTGGCTTTATTCTAAGCGTTTCTTTCTGTTTTTTTCATAGTCTTCAAAAATCATTTCCCCCAAACCTTTAAGTCCCGTAAAAAATGCTTTCCCTCTATTGGCTTCCGTAAAAGTTCGAATAAATTGCTGTAAATATGGGTCTTGAGCAATCATAAAAGTTGTAATCGGGATGTGTAATTTTTTGGCTTGACGGGCCATATTATAGCATTTTTCCACGATCATTTCGTCCAAGCCGACACTGTTTTTATAGTAAGAACCATCGGGTAATTTAAGACAACTTGGCTTTCCATCCGTTATCATGAAAATCTGTTTGTTTGTATTTTTCTTTCTCCTCAGTAAATCCATTGCTAATTCTAGTCCTGCAACAGTATTCGTATGATAGGGTCCTACCTCTAAATAAGGTAAGTCTTTTAGTAAAATTTGAGAAGCATCATTTCCAAAAACAAGAATGTCCAAGGTGTCTTTTGGGTAGCGTGTTGTAATAAGTTCAGCCAAAGCCATCGCTACTTTTTTGGCAGGGGTTATTCTGTCTTCACCATACAAGATCATACTATGGCTAATATCAATCATGAGTACGGTGCTCATTTGCGTTTTGAATAGGGAGTCTTCAACGACTAAATCTTGATCCTGTAGTGTAAAGTCACTTCCTAAATTTCGTATCTGAGCATTTTTAATGCTCTCTGTCATTGCAATTTTTTCTAATGGATCTCCAAACTGATAGGATTTAAATTCTCCTGTATTCTCTTGGCCCGAACCAGTGTTTTTGGTTTTATGATTTCCAGCAGAAGTCTTTTTAAGATTTCCAAAAATTTGTTTAAGGGCATATTCACGAAGTAGTTTCTCTGTTTTAGGTGTCAAAGTAAATCCATCTCCTTTGCCATCTCCTCCCGCTCCAGATTTCGGCTGAATATAAGCTTTTTGTTTGAGGTCCTCTATAAAATCATCTATGGTATAGTCCTCGTCTGTCAGCTGATATTCTACATCCAGTTCGCGAAGCCACTCGATGGCTTCGTCAAAATCTCCAGAGGTGTGCGTGATGAGTTCCTTAAAAATTTCAAACAAGCGTTCAAAAGGGGTCTGTATCTTGGGAACATGCTTTGTAAAATTGATTCCAGACTTAAATTTCATAGTTTTCAAAATTACCATTTTTTGAGGTAATCTTGTTTTGAAATTGTTCTAAAAATTATTTTTTATTGAACGATCAAATTTTCGATATATTCAGTGATCAATGCGATTCCTTCTTCATGTACTACGGAGCGCCCAATTTCGGGCATCATTACACCGGGGTCATTGCTCATCATACGATAGAGAAGTATAGAATTTTCAGGTTGACCAGGTACAATACTATACTGAAGATCACCTGATCCTTTTCCTGCAGCTACAGGAGGTTTATAGACCCCTCTTTTTCGAGAATCATTTTGACTGAAGCGCAAATCGAGACCTGAATTTTTCGCACTCCCTTGGGGTTGATGGCAATGGGCGCAATTGATATCTAAATAGGCCTTCCCTCGTTCAGCAATGGTACCAGTTTTGGGATCATCCCAAACAGAAAATCTAGGGATCAATTCCTTTTTTGGAAGTCCATTCAAATGGCCATGTTTGGCAAAAAAATCCAATTGAGAAATAGTGCCAGAAAGATCTTTAAATATTCCATTAAGCTGAGCTGCTGTAGGACCAATTGGGGTGATTTTTTTTCCATTTAAATGGCAGTTTTTACACTGATTATTGTTGGGAACATTGTAAGTAATGTTTCGGTTAGTGCCATTAAGATCAACCCAGCTGACTTCAGTTTTTTTCCCTACATAATTAAGTAATGCCTCATCTTGTTCTTCATTCCAAACATAATTTAATGGAGTCCAAATGTCTTTTTCTTTGATGAGAAGCCGGGTTTCAATTATTTTTTTTTCACCATCTGGTAATCTGAAATCTTTAGGGTAATAGAAGTTTTTAATAATAATGGATCCTTCTTCAAAATCAAAAACAGTTTCAGCATTATACTTCATTTGTTTTCCCTCTGGTAAATAAATAAAACGCCTTTTAAAAGCATAATTCGTAAATAAAGGTGTGTTTAACGTGTAGGGAAAAACATTTTCATTAGGTGCTAGATCAGATAGTTTTCCTTTAAAAAAATTGTAATCCGAAAGTTTCTTTTTTTGATTCATTGTCGTTTGAACAAGAGCCATTTTTGAAGAAACTTTTTTAACTTTTGGCACTGAATTTTCTCGTGTTCCACAACCAATAAATAAAAAGCTTAGCATAATAACTAAACAAAGTTGATTTAAGTAAAAATCTCTTTTATTCATTTAGTTTAGTGAACAATTAAATGGTGTTAGGTCATTCGAAAACGCTTTGAAATCGTTAGCAGCATCTAAAAAAACAAAGGAGGCATTTTCATTATTTTGAATACATAGTTTTACATCTGGATCTTGAAGTTTCGTTCCCTTTGGTAGAATGCCGTCATAGGCAATATCAGGGATATCACCCCCATTTTTAAAATACCATAATTTTCCAAAGTCATTTGAAAGAGTTGGAAACCTAAAGTTGTTTTTGAATTCGTTATTAGAAACGGTTACTTTTCCTGGATAGGCGTTGTAATTGGTGTCATTCTCGTAATCTGAACGAATTGCTCGAAGACCTTGAGCTTCTGCAGCCTCGCTTAATGCGGTGTTTTCTGGATCTTCATCTGCAGCAAAAACCTTATAGCTTACTACAGATAAATTTGAGGTCTTATGATCTGACACAAAATTATTTGTGAATTCGACATGTTGAGTTGCCATGATCACAACGCCTGTTCCTTTGGGCACTGCGCTTACAATAGATCCCTTGACACCAAAATTCGGGATGTTATTGTTGTATATTTTATTTTGGAATGCATTCACATGGCTTCCATAAATCGTGAGTTCTGGAAGGTTAAAAATCAACAATCCGCTTGTATTTTCATAAGCTTCATTGCCATAGATTTCTACATGAGAACTATTTTCACTTTCAATACCCGCTACATTATAAAACGCTTTATTATTTCTAATGACAACATGTTGTGATTGTCCTACATAAATTCCCGCATCAGAGGAGCCGATTGCTTCACAACCTTCAATTAAAACGTATGTACTCAAAACAGGATACAAGGCATAGGCTCCGTTCTTAGAGGAAACCTTTCCAGTCCATGCTGAGCGGATGTTTCTGAGGGTAATTGTGTCAGTATCACTTACTTTAATATTATCTCCTGCGGAATCTTCAATGCCTAAATCTTCAATTGTGATATTTTGAGAATTAGTGATCTTAATTCCTTCAGCACCTTGCGTCTGACCTTTAAAGGAAAGAACTGTTTTGTTCATGCCCATTCCTTTTATGGTGATGTTTTTTTTCCCATCTAAACTTAAAGATTGAGAAAAAAGAAAATGTCCTTCGGGAAGGTTTATAGTACTACTATCCTTTGCTAAAATAAATGCTTCGAAGATTTGTTCTTCCATATCCAAATATTCTCGCTCTGGAGTGAAGCTAGGCATTTGATATGGCCAGGCCAGATAAATAATTAATGCCACAAAAAGTAAAGTCAGTAAAGAGAATATTTTTTTCATATTAAAATAAAAAAACAAATTTTTATAAAAGGCAGCAAATCAACTTTTTAATCGTCTTACTGTTTCTCAAACATATCGAAATAAGTGTTATACTCAAAATGGATTTTTGAAATAATTATAAATACTTATTTGTAAGATATTATTCCATATTGATTTTCTTTACTGTTAAATACTTTCATTTTATGCACCAACAAGTAAAAAGAGGCGTTTTGTTATATCTAAAACTCAAGGTTTTTTAGATCAAGTTAAAAGGTGTGATGTAAATTGTGTTAATAATATTCGGAAATTCAGCGAATTCTTTATAAATTTGCAGACATTCTGAACGAAATAACAGAGGAGACTATAAGTCCCCTTTTTTTTTAGATGACATTTAAAGATCAAGTTAAGGAACTATTGAATACCGCTTTAGAAAGTAGGCAGGATTTGTTTTTGATCGAATGTAAAATTTCAGGAGACAACCACATTAGCATCCTTTTGGATGGGGATGAAGGAGTCAATTTACAGTCTTGTGTAGAGGTAAGCCGACAAATAGAACACAATCTGGATCGAGAAGTACATGATTTTTCGCTTGAGGTTGCTTCAGCAGGAATAGGTAGTCCTTTGTTAAACGCTAGACAGTATAAGAAAAATAATGGGCGTAAACTTCGAGTTGAACGAGAAGGAGCCCCTACCTTAGAGGGAACATTAGTTGATTCAAATGACGAATCGTTTACTCTAGAATGGAAACAAAGAGAGCCTAAGCCAGTAGGCAAGGGAAAAGTAACAGTAACAAAAAAAGAAACACTTTTGTATCAAGACATTGTCAGTGCAAAAGTTTTAGTGAAATAGATAATTTATATACAATGGAAAATTTAGCCTTAATCGATTCATTCTCAGAATTTAAAGATGACAAGCTCATAGACAGAGTTACCCTGATGGTCATTTTAGAAGATGTATTTAAAAATACATTGAAGCGCAAATTTGGATCAGATGAAAACTTTGATATCATCATAAACCCTGACAAAGGGGATTTAGAGATTTGGAGAAACCGTATTGTAGTAGAAGATGGAAAAGTAGAAGATTCTAACCAAGAGATTGCTCTATCTGAAGCACGTAAAATTGAACCTGATTTTGAAGTAGGTGAAGATGTATCTGAAGAGGTTAAACTTTTTGATCTCGGAAGACGATCTATTCAGTATTTGAGACAAAATTTAGTTGCTAAAATCTTTGAACACGATAGCACTAACATTTTCAAGCAATTTAAAGATCGTGAAGGAGAAATCTACACTGCTGAGGTACACCATATCCGTAGTCGTGAAATCATTCTATTGGATGATGACGGAAATGAGATCATACTTCCCAAGGATCGTCAAATCCCTAGTGACTTTTTTAGAAAAGGAGATAATGTTAGAGGGGTTATTGAAACAGTTGAGTTACGAGGAAATAAACCGAGGATAGTTCTTTCCAGAACATCACCTGTATTCTTAGAGAAATTATTTGAGCAAGAGATTCCTGAAGTTTTTGATGGATTAATAACCATAAAAAAAGCAGTTAGAATTCCTGGAGAAAAAGCAAAAGTAGCTGTAGATTCATATGATGATCGAATTGATCCTGTAGGGGCTTGTGTCGGGATGAAAGGCTCAAGGATTCATGGTATTGTTCGGGAATTAGGAAATGAAAACATTGATGTAATCAATTATACAAATAACTTACAGCTCTTTATAACAAGAGCGTTGAGTCCAGCAAAAGTGAATTCACTCAAAATAGATGAGGAAAACAAACGTGTGGAAGTTATTTTAAATCCCGAAGAGGTTTCTAAGGCTATCGGTAAAGGGGGAACCAATATTCGTTTAGCAGGAAAACTGACGGGTTATGAAATAGACGTTTTCCGTGATGGAGTAGAGGAAGATATCGAGTTAAAAGAATTTAGCGATGAAATCGAGCAGTGGATTATAGACGAATTCAAAAAAGTAGGCTTGGATACAGCTAAAAGTATTTTAGAGGTTGAAAAAGCTGACTTGATTAAAAGAACGGATTTAGAAGAAGAAACGATCCAAGACGTATTGAAAATATTGAAAGCAGAATTTGAAGAATAGACTGCAAAAATAATTCCTATTTTTGCAAATAGAAAATATTATATGGCTAACCAACCCAGTGTTCGACTAAATAAAGTGTTAAGGGAATTAAATATCTCCCTTGACCGTGCTGTTGAATTTCTGAATCAAAAGGGAATTGAAATTGATGCGCGTCCTACGACCAAAATCACCACCGAAGTATATTCGAAACTTTTGGATGAATTTGAGACGGACAAATCTAAAAAAGTAGCTTCTCATGAAGTAAGTGAGGAAAAGCGAAAAGAGAAAGAAAGTCTCCGCATTATTCAGGAAAAGAAAGAGCAAGAGCGTTTGGACCAAATAGCAAAAAGAGAGTCACTCAAAACAAATAGAGTTGCTCTTGAAAAACCTAAATCTCTTGGTAAAATTGATTTAGATGCTTTAAACAAACCAGCCAAAAATAAAGTTGTACCCGAGGAAAAAAAGCCAGAGAGCTCACCTGAGGTTAGTCCAGAACAAGTCAAAGAAGCTGAACCTGCTCCAGTTGCTGAGGTTACTCCTGCTCCTGTTGCTGAGGTAGATTTAAGTGTGCCTGAGACCACAGTAGAAAAAGTAGAAGAAGTAAAAACACCTGAAGCCCAAGCAGAAAACGAAACTTTAAAAACTCAGTATCAAAAATTATCTGGACCAAAGAAAACAGGTCAGACAATTAATTTAGACGAGGTTAACAAAAAAGAAAAAACTGTCGAAGACGCTCGAAAACGAAAGCGAAAAAGAATAAGTAAAGACGTTAAGCCTTCCCCAAATAACAGAGGAGATAACAAAAGCAATAGTAACAACAATAGAGGAAATCAGTCAAGAAACAGACCTCCAGTAGTCAAGAAAGAAGAGCCTACAGAAGAAGAAGTTCAAAAGCAAATCCGCGAGACTTTAGAAAAACTACAAGGAAAATCTAGTAAATCTAAAGGAGCAAAATACAGAAGAGACAAAAGGGTTCAGCACCGTCAAAAGACGGAGGAAGAAATGGCCCAAATAGAAGCGGAAAGCAAGGTTTTAAAGGTAACAGAGTTTATTACCGTTGGAGAAGTAGCAACCATGATGAATATCAGCTCCACAGAAATCATTTCTGCATGTATGAGCCTGGGGATTATGGTAACGATGAATCAAAGATTGGATGCAGAGACCCTAAGTATTGTAGCTGATGAATTTGGCTATGAAGTAACTTTTGAGAAGGCAGAACAAGAAGAAAACATCAATGAAGTACAGGATCTCGAAGAAGATTTAAAGCCAAGAGCTCCCATAGTAACAGTGATGGGACACGTTGATCATGGAAAAACTTCACTACTAGATTATATTAGAAACGAAAATGTTATAGCAGGAGAATCAGGAGGGATTACACAGCACATTGGCGCCTACAGTGTTGAATTGGAGAGCGGTCAAAAGATCACATTCCTTGACACACCTGGTCACGAAGCCTTTACAGCGATGCGTGCCCGAGGTGCTCAAGTTACAGATATAGCAATTGTAGTAGTAGCTGCAGATGATGATATTATGCCACAAACAAAAGAAGCAATAAGTCATGCGCAAGCAGCTGGAGTTCCTATTGTATTTGCAATTAATAAAATAGATAAAGAAAATTCCAATCCAGACAAAATCAAAGAAGGTCTTGCAGGAATGAATTTAATGGTTGAAGACTGGGGAGGAAAAATCCAATCTCAGGATGTGTCTGCATTAAAAGGAACAGGGATAAAAGAACTCCTTGAAAAAGTATTGCTAGAGGCGGAATTGTTGGAACTTAAAGCAAACCCAAACAGAGTATCTAAAGGAACTGTAGTAGAGGCTTTCTTGGATAAAGGTAGAGGTTATGTGTCTACCGTTTTGGTTCAAAATGGAACACTTAACATTGGGGATTATTTATTGGCAGGAAAACATAGCGGTAAAGTTAAAGCAATATTCAATGAACGTGGGGTAAGTTTAGAAAATGCGCCACCATCCACACCAGTCTCTATTCTTGGTTTAGACGGTGCACCTCAAGCTGGAGATTCATTCTATGTATTGGAAGACGAACGTGAAGCCAAACAAATTGCTGCCAAACGAACACAATTAATCCGAGAGCAAAGCGTCCGAACCCAACGTCATATCACTTTAGATGAAATTGGAAGAAGAATTGCACTTGGAGAATTTAAAGAATTGAATATTATCCTCAAAGGAGATGTAGATGGTTCTGTAGAGGCCTTGACAGATTCATTACAAAAGCTTTCTACAGGTGAGATTGAAATTAAAATTATTCATAAAGGAGTTGGAGCAATCACAGAATCTGATGTGCTTCTAGCCTCAGCATCTGATGCTATCGTGATTGGATTTAATGTTAGACCAATGGGTAATGCCCGGGCTATAGCAGAGAAAGAAGAAATTGATATCCGTTCTTATTCTATAATCTATGATGCCATTAACGACATTAAAGATGCCATGGAAGGGATGTTGTCTCCCGAAATGCGTGAGGAAATAACTGGAAATGCTGAAATTAGAGAGACATTTAAAATCTCTAAAATAGGAACCATTGCGGGTTGTATGGTCACTTCAGGTAAAATTTATCGCAATTCTGGTATCCGAATTATACGGGAAGGAGTTGTTATCTATACCGGAACTCTCTCATCTCTGAAACGTTTTAAAGACGACGTGAAAGAAGTTGCGAAAGGATATGATTGTGGGTTACAAGTCAAAAACTACAACGATATAAAAGAAGGAGATGTCTTAGAATGCTTCCAGGAGGTTGCTGTAAAAAAATCACTCTAAAAAACTAATTTTTACGAGTCAGTAAAAAAGCAGAAGGGAATGATTTTTTAAGAGTATCTAGGGTTTTTAAGCCAATTATTTTATCCTTAAATTTTCCAGCTTGAACTTTGTAGTTCGGTGTTTCAAAACTAAGATCCATCGGAATATGAGGAAAAATCTCAACAGCTTTTTCCATCAACTGCTCTGCGACTTCTAAATTACCATAATACAGTTGCAAAGTATAATACTCGTTACCATATCGTTCTCTATCTAGAGCAATTTTCTGAAAGAGAATACTGTCTAATTTGGAATCTTGTTTAATCTTAAGTTCATCGCTTTGTGCCAAACTAATCGAACAAAATCCAAATGTTGCTAGTAAAAATAAAGGTTTCCAATAACTTTTTTTCATTTTACAAAAAAACAACTTTTTCTTTTTACACTACAATTATTTAACAAAGCTATTTCATTATTTAGAATGATTATAAATTAATAAAATCTTGTTTTATATGGTATTTTAAAAGCTAGCTATGGTTTAAATTTGCGTTGGATTTTAGAATAACACTTTGGACATACGAACACATTTATTTGAAAATATCAAGATTAAGAAATCAGCGAAATTTCTTTTTCCATCCTTATTAATTTTCATAAGTTTTTTCACTTCATTTGATGCTATAGCACAAGATGATGCAGCGGTTCAAGCTGGGAAAAAATTATTCAACGCCAATTGTGCTGCTTGTCACAAGTTAAATAAGAGAGCAGTAGGGCCCGCTTTGAAAGGTGTCTCAGCGAAATATGACAAAGAATGGTTGTACAGCTGGATCAAGAACAGTACTGCCATGGTCAAGTCAGGAGATGCTCAAGCTGTTGCTATTTATGAGGAATACAACGGCTCTGTGATGACATCTTTTCCACAGCTTTCCAATGAGGATATTGACAATATTATCGCATACACAGATTACACTCCTCCAGCACCAGTTGCAGCAGTTGCAGCAGCAGGAGCAAATACTCAGTCGGCTTCTTCTGGAGTAAGTAACAATATTATTCTTGTGGCATTATCATTGGTGTTTTTGATCCTAATTGTAATGCTGTTTTTGGTTCAAAAGACCTTACTTCGAATTGCATCAGCTAGTGGAGTAGATATCAAGCCAGAAACAAAAACCAAAAGAACACCTATTTGGCTTGCTTTTGTTCAGAATCAATTTTTAGTCTTTACTACTGTAATTCTTTTGTTGTTAAGCAGTGCTTATTTTGTATATGGGTTTTTTATGCAAGTAGGAGTTGACCAAGGATATATGCCAGTACAGCCTATTCATTATTCTCATAAAATACATGCGGGGGCAAATCAAATCGAATGTAAGTATTGCCACTCCTCAGCTCGAGTGTCTAAACATTCTGGGATACCATCCCTCAATGTTTGTATGAACTGTCATCAAAACATTGCAGAGTATAATGGTGAAGAAGATCTTGAAAATGGTTACACAAAAGATTTTTACACAAAAGAAATTAAAAAACTATACACTGCTGTAGGGTGGGATGAAACTAATCAGCAGTATACGGGAGAAACTCAACCTGTAAAGTGGGTTCGAATTCACAACCTCCCCGATTTTGTATATTTTAATCATGCTCAGCATGTTGAGGTTGGAGAGATTGCTTGTCAGAAGTGTCACGGTCCTGTTGAAGAAATGGAGATCATGTACCAATATTCACCGCTTACAATGGGGTGGTGTATCAACTGTCATCGTGAGACAAATGTAAAAGTAGAGAGTAACGAATACTATTCTAAAATTCATGAAGCTCTCTCAAAAAAATATGGTGTAGAAAAATTAACTGTTGCCCAAATGGGTGGACTTGAATGTGGAAAATGTC
>JAFMMH010000077.1 GCA_017851655.1 Flavobacteriaceae bacterium | reverse complement strand
CGGGGCAAAATGAAGCCATACGTTTGTCTATTTTTGGAATCATACCCTCTGTTACTTATAACTTTAAGTTTTAATGATGCGAAACACAATTTTTCTTTATGTTCTTTTCATTTCAATTTTCACTGCTTCCTGCGAAGATGTAGTGGATATAGAATTAAATTATTCAAATGAACGCTTAGTTATTGAGGGACAGCTCAATTGGATCAAAGAAACAAAACAAACAGAGCAGTTTATTATATTATCAAAGACGACTCCCTATTTCGAAAATCAAAGAATCCCTGCTAATAATGCTCAAGTAGAAATTATAGACCAGAAAAATAATATTTACAAATTTGAGGAGTTAAACGAAACTGGAACATACTTTCCTCTAGATACCATTCCATACAATCTTGGGAGTGAATACACCTTGCAGATCGATTTTGAAAATCAAAAATACCGAGGAAGCGAAATCCTGAATCGCGTAGCTCAGATCATTGAAATAAAACAGGATAGTATTCCCCTTTTTGGAAACATGGCTACCCAACTTGAGGCTTATAGTTTAGATCCTGAAGATGAAAATAACTTTACCTATTTTGAGTTTATAAGTGATCGTTTGGAAAATACGGAATATAATGTGTATCGTGATGATTTTTCCAACGGAACAGAATATTATGGTGTTTTGTTAGATCGCGATTTAGAAAAGGGAGATCGTGTACGTTTCAGGCAATACAGTCTTTCAAAAACAGCCTATCAATATTGGTATCTTCTGATTTTACAGAATACTCAACAAGGAGGACCATTTCAAACAAATCCAGCCAACCTAAACAGTAATATGGTTAATTTATCAAAATCTGAAAACAATCCATTAGGATATTTTAGAGTCTCTGAAGTTTCAGAAGTATTCTATGAAGTTAAATAATTTTGGCGCCCTAAAAAGCATAAGATAACCCTACACTTAAAACAGTTGTTCTTTGATCAATAGTACCAATATTGACATTTCTATCAGACAGTAACTTTACTTCATTTTCAGAAATTCCTCGTTCTATGCGAGCATCAATTCCCAATTTACCAAGATGAAGTCTTGCTCCAAGATGCAATCCCAAAGTTGATTCTCCTTTCAAGGACTCAATGGTGTAGTCGTCATTTTTTCCACTCAATCCATAACGATACGTAGGACCTGCAAAGGCACTTAAAAAGGGTAAAAACTTAAACCCAACTGAAACAGGTGCTTCTAATCTAGATTTCCCAACTGTAAGTGCATCATAGGAGGTTTCAAATTTTGAAAAATGAATTTCAGGGCGCAAGTATAGCATTGCTAATTTCAATTGTAAAAAGACTCCAAAATTAAATCCATTGATTGCCTCTTTTGTTTGGCCAATACTTGAATATTCGTCTAAAATATTGGTGATATCCCCTGATGAATTTAAATTAAGGCCTGCTTTGAGTCCGTATTCAAGTCCTTGGCTTTGAATAGTTGTAAGAGCAAATGACATTAATAAAACGTATAAATAATTTTTCATGTTTTAATTTTAAAGAATGTTCTTCAGTTTGCAGATCATATTTTCCTAACGGTTAATAAAACAAAATATTTCCCAAAATCATGAAAATTAAATAGAATTAGAGCTGATACACTGCTCGAATTGTTATAAATCTTGGTTGAATAAAAGTAGTTGAACTAAATACAGATATGTTATTGGCACTATTTCGAATTTGAGAACTCACATTCAGCAAATTTGAAGCCTTGATCTCATATTCCCATTTAGTGTCTTTATCTTTTCTGTATGCTAAAGATGCATTCCAAATTTGAAATGACTGGGATTCTTCTCCTGTCTGCTCTTGTATGGTATAACTGTAGTCTGACTTTAAAGTGAATTTTTCAATGATATAAGCATCAAATTCTAGGGAAGGGGCTTTGGTTATAAACTTTGTCTGACGCAATCCCTGATTATTATTTGTAATACTATAACGATAACGAACACTGAGGTTTGGCGCAACCCTGAAATTAGTTCTTACACCCGGAGTATAGGTTTGTGTGAACCCTTCATTAACAGATTGCCTATCCTGAATGAATTGGTTTATTTTACTGTAGTTAAAACTGGAATTTAAACTTGTTCTTACCTTTCCAAAAGTTCTTTGTATTCGACCAAAGAGGTTAAAGTTCTCATCTGCAAAGCTCGAATTAAAATATGAACTTGTCCGGATAACACTTTCAAAATTTGTCAAGCCTCGTATTTGATCACTATTTTTTGTGTAAGAAGCTCTTGCAAAGACATTGGTATAATTAAACAAATTAAAACTACTATACAAAAGGCTCAAATTATGAGATAAAGCATTTTGTAAATCGGGCTCTCCAAATTGCAAACTACTGAAACTGTTAAAAACAAGTCCACGTGCCAATCTAGTCACATCCGTAAACTGATTCCGCATATTGTAGTTAAAAGTCAAAGACTCCCCCTTTTTAAGTTGAATTCGAGTTTCAAAATCTGGTAAAATCTTAACGAAATTATCTTCCACAGTCACACCAAATTGGGTATTTTGATTACCATAAGTATGTACCGAAAATCCAGGAGTAACAGTAAACTTACCTGCTCTAAAACGATAATGAACCCCCAAATAAATATCGTTAAACCTATAATCTATATCATTCACAGCAAGACCTTCGTTAAATAATGGAGTAGGCTGAAACTCTGAACCATCTGAAAGAAACTGAAAAATTTTAGAGCTAAACTGTTGCCGACTAATAATTGTTCCAAGTGTAAAGTTAATGTTGCTTTTAGGACCTATCAGAAAGTAGTGATCTAATTTAGCATCCAACTGATTGGAAATGATTTTTCTGTTTTGACCCAAATTATATTCCCCTAAGGAACTGTCTAATCCTAATGCAGAGGCAGTTTTATCAAAAGGATCTACTGAATCAGGATCATTTTCCAAAAGAGCATTGTAAAACGGATCCTCATTTTTAATGACGCTTTGTGCTTCAAAAGCAAATATATTTTTTTCATTCAGGGTATAGTAGTAACTCAAATTCTGATTGATGTTGTAAGGTGTTACTTCGTCATACTGAACTGTATTTCCTAGGACAGAAGAAAGATTGTTTTTTGATTGTGAATCATCTGAAACACGAGCCAGAACATCATAATCAATCTGATTGTTAAAGTTCGGTTTATATGAGGCACTCAATTTGAGTAAGCCTTGATTCGATTGTTCTGTATTGAACTGTTCTGTTGCTTCGTCTGGAATACCCAAATCTGCATTTGAATATCGAATAGAACTTATTTCATTTGATAGAATGCGACTATTGTTATAAACTAAAAAACCACTTAGATCCAGTGTTTGTCTGGGTGAATAACTAAAGTTTGCCGAAGCTAGTTTGTTTTCAATCTTAAGTGCATTTCTTTGATTTGTTAAAAAATTTAAACTGTTATCGCCCAAGTTAATACTTGTCCCACTTCGACTACTTGGCCTTGTAAAACCCCCGCCAAAACCTCTAATATCTCTCCGAGTTAATGCTACTTCTCCTATATTATTTAGATCGCTAATAATATTTATACTGTACTTTGGATTGTAGTAAAACAGTTTGGGTTGTAACAAATATAAATTTTCATCTGGAGAATCTCCCACACCTCCAGTTACATTTCCAAACCAGAAACTTTCTTTTCCTTGTTTTAATTTGATGTTAATGGCAAAATTATCTTGATTATTACGAACACCACTCAATTGACCAACCTCTGCATAATTTCTCAATACTTGAATCTTATCAACCGCATTGGAAGGAATGTTTTTAGTCCCAATTTTAGTGTCTCCGTCAAAAAAATCTTTGCCGTTTACCATCAATTTGTTTACCACTTTCCCTTCAACTTCAATCTGACCATTTTCGTTAATCTCAACTCCGGGAAGCTTATCGATTATATCTTCCAACTTTCGTTCTGAACCATTTTTAAAAGAATCCGCATTGTAAATAAGTGTATCTCCCCGGACTACTACTGGCATCTTAACAACAACCTCATCCAAAACTATATCTGCTCTGAGAATATAGTTGCGGTTAATGTCGAATTCTTTAGTTAGAAGTGTGTCGTTTATGGTAATTAATCCTATCGAACTTACCTGAATTTTATAAGCTGTATTGACTTTAAGGTTTAACTTATATTTTCCGTCCTTATCAGAAAGTGCATAATTCTCTAAGCCATTGGTTTCCTTGTTTATAGCAACTATACTTGCCGATACTAAGGGAAGTTCTAAACTGTCCGATACGACGCCCTCCATCTTAAGTTGACCGTAGGATAGGAAAATTGCAAAGAAGAAGACAAAGAAGTATTTCAAGTTCATATGATTCAATTTTAAGGATACGATTAATTCTCTATGATTATCCTCTTCTTCTTCCTCTGTTATCTCGCATTTCTATCATTTTACCCTTAATTGTTTCACTGTAATCCGCTTTATTAATCTCTTTTCCAGTATCTGGAGTTTTAATCTCTACTATGTCTTTGGGATTGATTATTACTTGGGAACATAAGATGGTCGTATTTCCAGCATTAACCTCTAAAATAAGCCCCGGAAGACCCCAGTATTCGGCAGGTCCATGCTTTAGTGGGATTTGGAGTGTGTACCATGCCTCAACTGCAGTAAGTTTGATTTCTGGATTCTCTTCATCCGTGTTGAGATCCCCCCATGAAAAGTCATACCAAGTCAATTCCTTGGTTGGTACTACAGCAGTAGCTTTGAAACACAAATAGTCACCGATTTGTTTTGATTCGGATTCCATTTTCCATTCAATGGTCTGTAATTGGTCTTTCACCAAAAAACGCTTCCCATAAAATTCCTGTGCTTGAATTAATTTATTTTCATCTACATTCTTGTATTGTCTACCTCTAGCAAAGTTACTCCCCCAAGAATCAGTGGCGCCTGACATAGCGTCTACTTTTTCTTCTTCATAAAAAAGAGATTCATTTTTGTTAAATGCCAACACAAAAGTTTTTTCTAATCTGTTTTTAAGTCTGTTTTTAATCTCTTTTTTCTGGGCTTCGCTCATTCGCGCACCCCATGTACCAAGGTCCATTGTGGATTTTGAAAAATAATAGGCTTTACCCTGAAAATCCTGATATAGTTCATTTTTAGGTGCAGGATTAAATAAAAATAAGAGGGATAATAAAACTGATTTGTATAAGTATAGTTGCATAATTAGCTAATATGTTTAACAAATATACTTATTTATTAAACATAATGTGGTTGTATCCCTTTATAGTTTGATGCTATACATAAAGTTATTCATCGACAAATAAAATAGAACCCTAAAATCGACTCAAATATCACTTTATAAACGAGTCATAAAATGCTGTTGCTTTTATTAAAAACAGCTTGTGAAATTATAGTATTAATGTATTAATTGTTAAATGATTGAAAATGTATTCAGCCCATCAAGTGATATCACTTTACTTACCATAAATTTTATTAAAGTAATTCCGTGCGGTGGTTATTTTTTGTCAAAATGGACAAGGTGAAAGAGAATAATTCAACTATTGGTATTCCCTGTCACAATCCAAAACAAATGAGATTTTATAAATGATCCTAAAGTCTATAATTTTTTTTATGAGACGCGTATTTAAATAGTGTCCAATTGTAAAAACAAAAAAGGGACGACATTACGTCATCCCTTTTGCAAAGTGGGTGGAAGATCGGTCTCGAACCGACGACCTCCTGAACCACAATCAGGCGCTCTAACCAACTGAGCTACAACCACCATGTTTTACCGCGCAAATATAAAGGATTTTTTGAGAGATAAAATATTTTTTAAGTCATGATTTTATAGTGAAAAGTATTTTTTTGGCATGTATTTAGCTCTTTCTAATTATTCCCTCATTTTAATCTCTTAGAGTAAATAACTCGTTGAAAAATGCCATCCTCATAATTTTTTTAAAACTCTACAAACACTAAAATTTGAGATAGTTACAAACGAAAATACAATACCAATTGTGTTAAATTGTTAAAAAATCGCAACAAGCTATTGACGTCAGGAGTCAATGTTAGCCTTAGCACCCGCAAGGGACAATTGTTCTTTAGTGGGTTGAAAGTTGGATAGTGAACTGCAAGATTGGGAAACATCTAAACATAGCCATTGAGGTTTCATCAATAATTCCAAAAAAGGGCTTAAGGGGTTTACTATATAATAATTGAACTATCAAGTAGGCTCGCTTACCCGCTTCGCTAGTGTTGTTTATGATTGAAATAGAATATTACTTTTTATTATACTTATTGAATAGATAAACAAATACCGGCGGTATAAAGACAATGAAAATTATCCCAAAATACACATAGAGAAAATAACAGAATGCTAGGGAAAAAATTAATGCAAGTATGTAAGTGTTTTTCATAAAAACTAAATTGAGAAATATGCCCAGATCTAAAGTTAGACAGAATAAAAAAAAATTAGAATTAAAAGATAAACTGCAACTACTTTTAGATGTTTTAATAACTTCTTTAAACGTAAATTACATGCTAACCAGCGCATTAAGATGCTACAAATAGCCTTAGAATACTCTTTGCCAAAAATCAAACAAGCTGATAGTGAAGTAAGTGAAGATTTACCTTTGTTTATGGAGTAAGTATAGCGTGTATTAGTTTTATTTAACGTATGTTTATTTGATTTTCTAGTTGCTTAGCCAATTCATTATAGTTAATAATTAGTTCTTCGTTTAGTCTTTCAAGAAACTATATTAATAATTCCTAACTAAAAAGAATCGGATGAGAAAAGTAATTCTATCTATAACTATATTTCTATTTGTTTTCAACTCTTGTACTGCTCCAGAAGATGGTATATCAGTAGGTGTTTTTTCAGAAACTGATGGAGAATGTGAAAACATAACACTATTTAGCGACTTAAATAATGATGGAATATTTGATACTGAACCTGTAATAAAAGAATTTAGTATTTGTAATGGTAAAGATGGGACTAATGGCTTGGATGGAATTTCTCTTGGGATAATAACTACTGATATTGATGATAATTG
>JAFMMH010000018.1 GCA_017851655.1 Flavobacteriaceae bacterium | reverse complement strand
TTAGGCGCTAAAGTAGACCATAGAAGATACTTTAATCCTTACAATAAAAACGTGGGGAAATGGAAGGTTAAAAAGAAAATCACTGGAGGTGCTGATGCGGATAAGTTTACAATTAAAACAGGGAATAAAGGGGTTCAACAAAAAGGAATGCCTCCTGTAGAAGATGAAAATGAGGATTATTTGGACTTTATCACCCCACCTGATTATGAAAACCCTGGAGATGCAAATCGTGATAATATTTACGAGGTTGAAGTTGAATATCTTAACACGGATGATGGTGCTCCTGAAGTCCCTATAGTAGTGACGCAAACCGTTATTCAAGTACCCGAAGGAACTTCTTCAGCTATTGAACTCCAGTCGCAACCAGTACTACCAACAGATGATAATGATGGAGATGGAGTAGTTGATATTCTAGATAACAGTCCGCTGGTAGCGAACCCTGATCAAGCCGATGAAGACGGTGATGGTGTAGGTGATGTGTCGGATGATGCAGATCATGACGGGGTATGGAATCCATTCGATACCTGTCCAGACACACCACTAGGAGAGCTGGTAGATCTAAACGGTTGTCTGATTTACTATTTACCTGCTTCAAACTTCTCAATTTCCAAAACAGAAAAATGTGCAGCACAAAACAGCATTAACCTCTCAGTAGTTGATGCTACGCTGACTTATAATGTCTCTGTCAGTGGAGGAACTTCTGTTTCAGATTCGTTCACAGGAAGTAGCTGGAGTTTGGATCAACTCTCTGCTGGAGTCTACACTATTTGTGTAAGTGTGGAGGGAGTAAATCCTTTGGAGTTTGAGCGTTGCTTTGAAGTTACCATTGTCGAGCCAGATCCTTTGCTAGTGAGTAGTTTATTGAACAAACAGGATCAAACTGTTAGTTTTGCTTTAAGCGGGGGAACAACCTATCAAATAACTCAAAATGGGAAAACTACCCAAACAAATAGCGGGAAGTATACCGTTCAATTAGAAAAAGGAATTAATAACATCTCTATATCTACAGGTATTGAATGTCAGGGTCTTTTCCAAAACAGTTATCTGAACTCTTACGAGGTTAAATATGCTCCCAACCCATTTAAAGAGCAATTACAACTCTATATTGGGGGACAAGATAATCTTATCGAATTAGGAGTTTACGCGCCTAACGGGCAGCTTATTGACTACCAGACAATCTCTTTACCCTTTGGAGTTAGAAACCATACTCTGGAAACAGCGAACTACAAACAAGGGGTTTACATTATCAAAGTTAAAGGCCAAACCTTGGATCAATCTATACAAGTGATTAAAGAATAAGGATGAAAACAATACAGTTACTTATCGGAATTTTAATCTTACAACTCATCGGCTGCGCTAAAGAGCCTGTTCCAGTAGATCCTGGAGTGGCAATATTACTGAGTCCTGCCAATGACCAGACCTGCTTAGATGGAAGCTCGATCAACGATACCCAAAGTAATGTTGATTTTAGTTGGTCTGCAGCAACAGATGCCTTGTCTTATGAAGTAGTGGTGACTAATTTACTGGCACAATCCACTCAAACCTTTACTTCCTCAACCAATCAAACAACCATAGCACTGACCAAGGCAGAGCCCTACAGCTGGATCGTGAGAAGTATAGGAGAAGAAGGTTCGATTCCTACGGAGAGTACGCAGTGGAAGTTTTATTTAGCAGGGAATGCTACAGTGAATTATGCACCTTTCCCTGCAGAATTAATCTCACCTCGTTCTGGAGCGAACGTAACTCCGGATATCAATAATCTAATCAACTTAAACTGGACAGCTTCCGATGTGGACCAAGACCTGATCAGATTTGAAGTGTATTTAGATCAAACTGATGCAACTACACTAAACAATGAGATTGAGTATGCATCCCAAGAAACAATAGTAGAGGTAGAGGTAGAAAACAATAAAACCTATTATTGGAAGATCATCGCTATAGATGCAAACGGAAACCAATCCAGTTCGGGGGTCTATGCCTTTAGAACGAATTAGAAAAAAAGGATTTCAGTTTTTAATCACTTTTTCAATTAACATTTTTGTTTTCACTACTCCTTGACTTCTAGGGATCTCTTTTCCAAAATATTCTACCCCAGCAAACTCCAATTGAGGAGCTTTTTTAAGTACATCAAACATACGTTGGTAGTCTATAGTAGTTTCTTCACCATCTTCGAAAAAGTTCTCAGATTTTGCACTTACAGCTCTAATGTATGGGCTTAACAATTCAATTCCTTTATATGGGTCAGGATAAAAAGTGTCCGGATTTCTTTCTAAGGTCCAGTTCGTAAAATCACCTAAAATCCCAACATTTTTGAGATTGACAGATTCCATAAGAGTAGTCATCCATTCTGGATCAGAGGAATAACCGTTATGGTTTTCGATCAAAAGATCCAAACCTTTTGAACCGGCATAATCTCCCAATTCGTTTACACCCTCAATAGCATGTTTGAGTTTTTCTTTGTGTGGGATGCTAATGGATTCCCCACAGACGTTTCTAAGTGCCTTACATCCTAATTTCTGAGCTACATCTATCCATGACTTGTAAGTAATCAGGGCTTGTTTCCTTTTGAGGGGATCTGCATCGCCAATATCTCCTACACCTCCTGTAAGCATTACAGCACTCTTAACAGCAGCCTTCTCCATTGATAGATTCATACGTTCAATGTCTTGTTCCTTTAGATTTGGAGGAAAGTGAAACATTTCGTGATCGATAAAATCAAAACCAAGAGATTTAGCAATATGAGGATAATCAAATACATTTATTCCTTGAGGATCGTCTCCTCCGAATCCAGTTCTCATCAAAGACCACGGAGTAATGCTAATTTTAAGATTGGAAAAAGATTTCTTGATACCTAATGTTAGATCAGGAAAGGTGTTTATAGCTAAAACACCCAGAGCAGATGTTTTAATGAAGGATTTTCTATTCATTTTTTTCTTTTTATAAAACTACTTATTCTTGAAAGAATATTCTAATTTAGTAATCGGTAGTTTATGTTCTCTGTTTTTCAAACACATAGATAAAAACAAAGATCATTAACCTATTTGAAAATGAATCTAAGAGAAGAAAGATTATAATTTTTAAAAACATATAAAATGGATTCCAACAAGCCTTTAAAAGATTTGGACGATTGGGAAAATGACTTATTAAAACGCTATCCCGAACCGAATAAAAAACAAAAAGAAGACTATAGAAATTACAATGATTCTCCAAGAGATGCTCTTGTCAGAGAGTTTTACAGAATCAATCATCAGTTTCAGTCCTATGATTTTGTAGTTTCAAAACAAGAGGAATTTTTAAGCTTAGATAAACGCAAGATGTCAGTTTGGGATGCCTTAGATTATCTCAATACATTGGTAGATGACAGTGATCCAGATATTGAATTAGATCAATTGCAGCATTTACTTCAAACAGCCGAAGCAATACGTCAGGATGGACATCCAGATTGGTTTGTTTTAACAGGTCTAATTCACGACTTAGGAAAAGTTTTATGTCTCTATGGAGAACCACAATGGGCCGTTGTGGGAGATACTTATCCAGTGGGTTGTCAGTTTTCAAATAAGATTGTTTATTCTGAGTTTTTTGATCAGAATCCAGACATTTCAGATGAAAGATACAACACTAAATTTGGAGTCTATACCGAAAATTGTGGGTTAGATCAAGTAAAAATGAGTTGGGGTCATGACGAATATCTGTATCATGTTATGAAAGACTATCTTCCAAAGCCAGCTCTTTACATGATTCGATACCATTCTTTTTATGCACAGCATCGCGAAGAGGCGTATTCACATTTGATGAATAAAGAAGATCATGAGAATTTTGAATGGGTAAAAAAATTCAATCCTTATGATTTATACTCTAAAGTACCCGTTCCGCCTGATGCTAAAGCATTGAGACCTTATTATGAAGATCTAATTGCTAAATATTTACCTAATCAGTTACTGTTTTAATGTTTTTACAGAAAGAAGAGAACCGATTGTATGATTAAAATAGGGATTGTTGGACTGGGAAGAATAGGGCAGGTGCATATTCAAAACATCCAGCAACGTATTCCTGATGCGCAAATAGTCGCTGCTTGTAGTGCCACTGAGCAAAGTTTGCGTTTCGCAGCTAACATGGGGGTCAATTTATTATTTACTTCTTTTAAAAAAATGCTTGAAAAAGTGTCTATGGATGCTGTCATTATTGCATCACCCACTGCCCTTCATTTTGAACACCTCCAATTAGCCATTGCTTCCGGAAAGCATATCTTTTGCGAAAAACCGATCGATTTGACACTTGATAATGTTCAGCATATTAAAAGTTTAGTAGATAAAGCTGGGATTAAATTCATGCTTGGATTTAATAGACGTTACGATCCTAATATTTTGAAAATCAAGCAAGAGTTAACCGATCAACGTTTGGGTAACATCCACTCGCTTAGATTGATTAGTAGAGATCCTGGACCTCCGCCTATGGATTATATTAAAACCTCTGGAGGATTATTTTTAGATATGGCGATTCATGATTTTGATTTAGCTAGACACCTCATGGAAAGTGAAGTTTCAGAAATTTATACTGCAGCCACAATATTTGGTAAGTTGCCCCTTAAATCCGTTGACGATGTTGATACTGCGATAAGTGTTTTGAAGTTTCAGAATGGTAGTTTTGCAACAATAGAGAATAGTAGAAACAGCACTTACGGTTATGACCAACGGGTTGAAGTTTTTGGAGATCAAGGCTTATTAGCAACTGGAAATAAATCAGAGGATACTGTTTATAGTGCTAATTCAAATGGCTTTCATTATCCAAAGCCTTTAAAGTTTTTTATTGAGCGCTACAAAGAATCTTATTTCAATATCCTAGATGTTTTTGTTAAAAGTCTAACGCAGGATTTAGAACCAGAAGTTACACAGCGGGATGGACTTAAATCTTTAATTATTAGTCTTGCTGCAAAGAAGTCTCAATTAGAGAACAGAACTGTGTCACTTTCCGAAATCAATTAATTCTATGTTTACATTCATCACTTTTCTTGTTTATACTTTATTTGTGGCACTTTATGCTTGGTATCGCTTACGAAAGGAAAAATTAGGTTCTCAAGATGGCTATTTTTTAGGTGGAAGAAGTTTAACGGGTATAGTAATTGCTGGCTCTATGTTACTTACTAATATTTCTACAGAACACCTTATTGGTATGAACGGCTCTTCCTATAAAAATGGCTTTATTGTGATTGGTTGGGAGGTAACATCGGCCTTGGCATTGATTGTTGCAGCGGTCTATTTTATTCCAAAATATTTAAAAATGGGATTAAGTACCATCCCTCAGTATCTAGAAAACAGATTTGACGGAGTTCTCAGATCTTATGTTGCCTTTTTCCTGATGATTTCCTTTGTGGTCACTTTACTTCCAATTGTTTTGTACACAGGGGCTATCAATTTGGAGAGTATTTTTAATATTTCTGATTTGCTCAATGTATCAAAAGATGATGCACTACTGATCACAGTAATTGCCGTAGGCTTGATAGGGTCACTTTATGCTATTTTAGGTGGATTGAAAGCTGTTGCATTTTCTGATACCATAAATGGTTATGGTTTATTAATCGGTGGTTTAGCTGTTCCTTTATTAGCTTTAATGAGTATTGGAGATGGAAATCCTTTAGATGGTTTATCAAAAGTTTATGAATTCGCACCTAAAAAATTTAATGTGATTGGAGAACGAGATTCTGTCCTCCCATTCGAAGTACTTTTTACGGGTCTCATTGTTAATCAAATCTATTTTTGGTGTATGAATCAGACCATTATACAACGTGCTTTGGGGGCTAAAAATTTAAAAGAAGCTCAAAAAGGGTTATTGTTTACGGGTTTACTCAAAATATTCATTCCCTTGGTTATTATTTTACCGGGGGTCATTGGATTTTATTATTTCGGAGACAGCATGTATTCAAGTCAAGACATGATCTATCCTGAGATTATAAAAAAAGTACTTCCAGCAAGTTTTGTAGGACTTTTTGCTGCTATTGTTATGGGAGCAGTACTTAGTACTTTTAATAGTGTATTAAATAGCTCTGCTACAATTTTTAGTTTGGATTTGTATAAAAGACATTTTAATCCCAATGCTTCAGATAAAAAACTCGTTTTTGTAGGGAAACTCACCTCTGCCGTACTGGCTGTATTTGCTATTTTGGTTGCCCCTTTTGTAGCTAGGGCACCAGAGGGATTATATCAAATGCTCCAGCAATTAAACGGGATCTTTTTTATTCCTATAGCGTCTATTATGTTAGCTGGTTTTTTTACAAAGCATATTTCAGCATTGGCAGCAAAAGTAGCTTTGTTTGTCGGCCTGACCTTCTATGTTCTAACCACATTTGTTTTTGATACTGGAATTCATTTTGTTCATATTTGGGGAATAGAGTTTTTGATTAACCTTGCTATAATGTTTCTTATTTCCCACTATTATCCAAATGAAAATCAGTTTAGAATCAAGGATCTCAAACTTGTTACTATGGAGCATTGGAAATATACTAAGCCTTTTTCCATTTTCTTGTGTCTGGTAACTTTATTGATTTACATCACTATGGGATCTTTTAATCAATAGATTTTAAAAAAGATTTCGACCTAAAAATAATTAGAAAAATCTTTTACCATACTTTTTTTGGATCAATGCTTAAATCCGATTAACTTTTCTATTTTTACGTATGCCATTAGTTATAATATCCCTCGGAATTCTCCTTTTATTCATTTTAATTTTAGTTGTCCGACTCAATGCTTTCATTGCTTTTATCCTTGTTGGACTATCAATAGGAGTTGGGCAAGGCATGGAACTCAATGCTATAGTACAATCTATTGAAAAAGGAATAGGAAACACCCTTGGGTTCTTAGTCATGATTCTTGGACTAGGAGCAATGCTCGGAAAACTAGTAGCTGATAGTGGTGCGGCACAAAAAATAACCAACGGTTTAATCGAAATTTTTGGTGTAAAAAACACACGAATTGCAGTTATGTTGACTGGCTTTATTGTTGGTGTAACTATGTTTTATTCAGTAGGTTTTGTCATTCTAGTTCCTCTTGTTTTTACTGTAGCTGCAGCAACAGGTCTTTCACTGATCTCCATAGCATTACCCATGCTGGCGGCTTTATCTGTAACCCATGGTTTCCTACCCCCACATCCCGCTCCTACAGCCTTAGCGGTAATGTTTGAGGCAGACATGGGTAAAACGTTAATTTACGGAGTGATTGTTGCGATTCCAGCGATTTTAATTTCTGGGCCTGTTTTAACGAAATTTATTCCTAAAGTAGAGGCAAAACCTTTAAAAGAGTTTATGTCAACCAAAGTTTTTTCTGAAGAAGAATTACCAAGTTTTACCAACAGTTTACTGACTGCACTTTTACCAGTTATTTTGATCGCTTTTTCAACCTTGATCCTCACCTTTTTTAAACTGGAAGGCATATGGTTTTCTGTAATAAAGTTTATCGGAAATCCTGTAATTGCGTTGCTTCTTACTGTTTTAGTAGGAACTTACACCCTTGGTATTGCGCGAGGCATGAACATGGATGGGGTTATGAAAATATATAGCAAAGCTGTTTCCGGAATCACAATGGTGCTTTTAATTATTGCTGGTGCGGGATCTTTGAAACAGATTCTAATAGATAGTGGAGTGAGTGAATACATTGGAAATTTGTTGCAAATTACTTCCATGTCACCATTACTCATTGGATGGTTGATTGCTACATTAATTCGTTTTTCTGTAGGATCTGCAACAGTGGCTGGGCTGACTACAGCAGGGATAGTACTTCCCTTGGTTCAGTCTACAGGTGTTAGTCCAGAGTTGATGGTATTGGCAATAGGTTCAGGCAGTTTGATGCTCTCTCACGTGAATGATAGCGGTTTTTGGCTGTTTAAAGAATATTTCAACCTTAATGTAAAAGAAACATTATCCACTTGGACTGTAATGGAAACGTCTATTGGTATAAGTGGTTTGATTGGTGTTTTAATTTTAAATCAATTTATTTAGCAAATGAGTATATCAATTTCAGAACGAATAAAAGAAATGGGATTGGTGTTGCCTCCGGCACCAGCTCCTTTAGGAGTATATAGACCACTCCTTGTGGTTGGGAATTATTTGTATGTTTCTGGTCAAGGTCCAATTCTCAATGACCGTAGTTTGATGACGGGTAAAGTAGGAGGGACTCTAGATCGAGATCAGGGAAAAAAGGCAGCACGTCAAGTAGGGCTCACCATGCTTTCAACTTTGGTGACTCATTTGGAACCCAAACTGCGCATCGAGTGTGTTATCAAGGTTTTGGGTATGGTCAATGCAACTCCAGAATTTGAAGAACATCCCTATGTAATCAATGGATTTAGCGAATTGATGGCTGAAGTTTTTGGAGAAGAAAATGGGATTGGTGTTCGAAGCGCTGTTGGGATGTCTCTCCCACAAAATATCGCAGTAGAAATCGAAGCACATTTTTTATTGGAAACATAATGCGTTGTTATGCTACACGATTTTAAGGTTAGAGATGAATCAAAATTATTGACACCAGGACTTTTAGTGTATCCGGATCGAGTTCAAAAAAATATTGATTCTATGATTCGAATTGCGGGAGGAGTAGAACGATTAATTCCTCATGTAAAAACTCATAAAATGTCAGCGGTCATTAAGCTTCAAATGCAAGCGGGAATTCTTCAGTTTAAATGTGCTACACTCGCTGAAATGAAGCTCTTATTAGACTGTGGTGTTGATCTAATTTTGCTTGCACATCAACCAACACCAGAGAAAGCCAGACAGTTTTTAAAATGGCAAAAAGAATATCCTCATATTCATTGTGCTACATTGGTAGATAATTTAGATTCTTTGAATCTGTTTTCTGAGTTAACAAAAGAGGCAGACGAAAATATCAACTTATGGATAGACATCAATAATGGAATGAATCGAACAGGGATTATTCCAGAAAAAGCCTTGTCTCTTTATAGGGCAATGATACGTATTCCAAGAGTTTCGTTTTCAGGCCTGCATGTATACGATGGACACATTCGCCCGGAAGATTTACAAGACCGCATCGCCAAATGCAATGATGATTTTAAACCTGTTAAGGAATTAATTTCGCAAATTGAAGCTGCTGGTGGAGTAGTGCCCCATATTATTTCTGGAGGATCACCGAGTTTTTATCCTCACTCATTGCAAAAAAAGACATTATTAAGCCCTGGAACGACACTACTATGGGATTTGGGTTATAAAAAAATCTGGAAAGAATCTCCTTTCTTGAATGCTGCGGTTTTGATAACCCGTTTAATTAGCAAGCCGAATACCAATACCTATTGTTTTGATCTAGGGCACAAAGCAGTTGCTTCTGAGATGCCCTTACCTCGTGTGACGATATTGGGGATGGAAAATGCAATTCATAAAGGCCAGAGTGAGGAACACCTCATAGTATTTTACGATGAACCCAATGATTTTAAAGTTGGGGATCTGTTTTATGCTTTACCTTATCATATTTGCCCTACAGTTGCCAAATATAACAGAGTCTATACAGTTGAAGACAATATGCAAACGGGATATTGGGATGTTGAAGCTAGAGATTATCAAATTGATTTGAATTCATGAAGTTTATTTTTGATGCCCATTTAGACTTGTCTATGAATGCCCTAGAATGGAATCGGGATTTTAGGATGGAAGTCTCTCAGATTCGAGCCTTGGAATCAGGCATGACAGATCTGCCCGATCGCGAAAATGGAGTGGTTTCGTTTCCCTCTATGCGCTATGGAAATATCGGTTTGTGTGTAGCAACATTGATCGCACGTTTTGTTAAACCGGAGAACAAACTTCCTGGATGGAACTCACCCGAACAGGCTTGGGCACAAACCCAAGGCCAATTGGCTTGGTATCGGGCTATGGAATTAGATCAACAACTGATTCAAATTAAAACCAAAAGTGAATTAACAGACCATTTATCTCAATGGGAACTAGAGGCAGATAAAACTCCAATTGGCTATGTACTAAGTTTGGAGGGTGCCGATTCCATAGTTTCTATGGAACATTTACATCAAATGTACCAAGAAGGCTTACGCGCTATTGGACCTGCACATTATGGTCCCGGAACCTATGCTTTTGGAACAGATTCAAGTGGAAGTATAGGAGTCAAGGGAAAGACTTTATTGAAAGAAATTACTGAGCTCCAACTTATCTTGGATGCTACTCATTTATGTGATCAAAGTTTTTGGGAAGTATTGGAATTTTATCAGGGTCCTATATGGGCAAGTCATAGTAATGTTCGAAAATGGGTGCCAAATGAGCGACAGTTTAGCGATCATCAGATTAAAGCCTTATTGGAACGTAATGCTGTTATTGGAATGGCCTTCGATGCTTGGATGATGTTAACTAATTGGAAGCGGGGCATTACAGATCCCAAACAAAGTGGATTAAATTTGGAAACTATTGTAAATCACATCGATCATATATGTCAACTAGCAGGGAATTCAAACCACGTAATGATTGGATCAGATTTAGATGGGGGTTTTGGTAAAGAGCAATGTCCTTTCGATATTGACACAATCGCTGACCTTCAAAAATTAGATGGAATCCTTTCTAACCGAGGTTATAGTGATGAGGATATCGATAATATTTTTTCTAAAAATGGCCTCCGCTTTTTAATGGAAAACTTACCTAAATAACAGTGATTAATTCGCAAAATGCTTTTAAGACAAAGTAATTTGATAAAAACAGATCTTTCAAAAACTTTTGTTTGTATATATTTGATGCAAACCTATAGTTACTTCTAAAACATTCAATCCACATGAGATCAATACTTACTTTTTTAATTATAACGCTGCTAAATTTCACCTTTGTTCAGGCCCAACGTCAGTTTGAGACTGAAGCCAGAGCAATAGGCTTAAAAAGTATGGAGGAATTTAAATCCTTTTTAGCGCTTCCAAATGACGCTTCAAAACCTGAGGACATAGAAGCAAATATTGCTTGGGCTAAGATGCAGCTTCAGAGTTTAGGTTTTGAAGTAAATACTTTAGAGACTTCAGCATTACCTCTTTTACTTGCAAATCTCAATGTTGAAAAAGGAAAGCCAACTTTGGCATTTTATATGCATTTAGATGGTCAAGCTGTAGATGCATCCAAGTGGAATCAAAAAAATCCTTATGAAGCTGTTTTAAAGGAGATTAAGGGAGCTGAATTCGAAGAAATCAGTTGGGATAAACTCAGTGGAACAGAGGTAGATGATTATCGAATTTTTGCACGCTCTAGTTCAGATGATAAAGGACCATTTGTCATGTTGCTCACAGCTCTGAAATATATCAAAAGTAAAGGTCAATCCCCTGCTTTTAATGTCAAATTAATTTTAGATTTTGAAGAAGAGCAAAGTTCCCCTGGATTGCCAGAAGCTGTTAAAAAATATAAGGATCGATTGGTTGCAGATATGTTACTGATTTTAGATGGACCTGTTCATGCTTCAGGAAAGCCTACTCTCGTGTTTGGAAACCGCGGAATAGCATCACTGACATTGACTACATATGGACCCTTATTGCCACAGCACAGCGGGCATTATGGAAATTATATTCCAAACCCAGCTTTGGACTTATCTAAAGTATTGGCGTCAATGAAAGATGACCAAGGTAGGGTATTGATACAAGGTTTTTATGAAGGGATTAAAATAGATGCTGCAGCAAAAAGAATACTTGAGGGAGTCCCTTCAGAAGAGGAATCAATTAAACAACGTACTCAGATCAAAAGAAATGACTTGGTAGGCACCACCTATCAAGAATCAATACAATATCCTTCCCTAAATATTCGTGGGATGCAAAGTGGTTGGGTAGGCGAAGAAGCTCGTACTATTATTCCTGCAACAGCAACAGCAGAAATGGATATTCGTTTAGTGCTTGAAAGCGACCCTATTAAATTAATTGCAAAGGTAAAAAAACACATTGCTGATCAAGGGTTTACAGTTTTGGATCATACCCCTTCAAAAGCAGAGCGGATGCGCTTTGAACGAATCATTCAAATGAATGCTAAAGTTGCATATCCAGCATTTAGAACGGACACAGAATCCCAAGAAGGAAAATGGTTGGCTAAACTTTTTACTAAATACTATGGTGAAAAGCCTGTCGTGATTCGAACAAGTGGTGGGTCGGTTCCTATTTCACCTTTTGTTTCTGAATTGGGTGTGCCGGCCATAGGAGTACCCACTGTAAATCTCGACAATAATCAGCATAGTCCAAATGAAAATATTCGCGTAGGAAATTACCTTATGGGAATCGAAAGTTTTTTAGCACTATTGAATACCAAATTTTAAAAAGAGATCTTTTTGGCATTATAAAAGAAAAAACCCTTCAGTGATGAAGGGTTTAGTCTCTGAATAACTGAAATTTTATTGAGGAAATTGAGAAGGATTATAGTAATAATCTTCTCGTATAATTTTTCCTTCTTCATTTAAGGTATGTTGCAAGTGCTGCATTACAGTTCCTGTTTTTCCGGATTTTTTGTTTTTAATTATCATTTTTAACCACGAAATAATTACGACATTTCCTCCTTCATAGGCCAGTGCATCTGGATATCCAATTTCTTCAAGATAAACAATTTCGAATGCTTTAAAAGCATTTTCAAGATTAGACATCTCTTCATCTAAGGTCTTGTATTCAAATTCTCCAGAATTCATTACATCATATATCATCGCATTATCGCTATAATAGGAACGAATTTTTTCAACATCCATTTCTTTTAATCCTGAAATCATTAAGCGAATATTTGAAATAAATGGATGGTCTTTGTAAATCACACCATTTTTTCGAGTACCATAAGCTTCTCGCGCCTTTTTCCAAAGTAATTGATCATCATTGACCCACATTCTTATGATTTTACCTTGTTTATTTATTCTAAAAGTAGCGTATCTAGGCATGGTCAAGTCAACTCCAGTGTTTTTATCATAACCACTCATTCTCTCATAGGTTTTGACATCTGAAATACCATCTTGATCATATTCTAATACGTCTGGATATGAGCCCCCTCTGTGTTTTATTTCGAGGTTGATAACGTTATTACTCAGATAAGTAGAGGTGCTTAGGAGTTGTGATAAATTACGCGGAGTTCTGTCACTTGGAGTAAACCATTTAAAATCCTCAGAAAGCATATTTTTTAAAGTTTCATTATCTCCAGATATAAAAGCAGTATTAAATTTTTCTACAATTTGGATGTTCGGATGCTCAATGTATATATTTCCATTTTTTTTCTTCTGAGCATTTAAGCCAAACATGAATAAGATGAAACTTAAAGCAAGTAGTTTTTTCATTTTGATTGATTTATGATTAATAATACTCAAACATAAAACTATAACCTTAAAGCCCCAAATTTTTAAATACTAAAACAAAAGCAAATTCTTATACTGAACAATCATTATTAAAGTATTCCACACCTATTTAGAACATTATTTAAGGCTAAAAAAGTCCAGAATAGAATGCTATTTAATTTGACTGGACTCACCATGCTTTAGAATTTTGAAAGCTGATCTAACCAAAGAATAAGGTTTTGCCTAAATTTTTAGAGTTCATAAAAATGTTGAGAAAAGGACAGGGTTTTAGCATAGAACATGCTTTCAAAAAAAAGAAAACACAAGAAGGGTTATATCTGATTTGAGTTTACGATAAAATATTTTAAATAAGTTTCAGCATTTTAGCAATAAAAGCTATTTTTGCGCAGTTCTTTGAAAGGGATTAAAAAGATGTATTTTTACATTTTATATAAATATTCGTTTTTCAGCAAAACATGTTTTAAAAGACATTCCTTTTAAGTACTATTAAAATATTAAAGGTCGCGTAGCTCAGCTGGATAGAGCATCTGCCTTCTAAGCAGACGGTCACAGGTTCGAATCCTGTCGCGATCACCATGAAAACTCCACTTTTGTGGAGTTTTTTTTATGTGTTTTTCAAAACCAGAGCTCTTCTACATTTGGATTTATATTCGAGCTTGAAAAAGAATTCTTTGTTCACTAGTTTCCGTTTAATGATTTTTTGTTGCCTAAATTCGTGAGGAAATCAGGTGGATTTAATAAATGATAATTCAATTTTAGTTGAATGAAATTTTAATTAGTAGGCCTAAACATTTAACTTCGTATCCATAAATAGCAAATCAAAATATCCAATGAAAATAGGGGTCCCCAAAGAAATAAAATCTCAAGAAGCTAGAGTAGGTTTAACTCCAGCAGGAGCATTAACTCTTATTCGATCTGGACATCAGTTGAGCATTCAAAAAGGAGCAGGTTTGCTCAGTGGTATTTCCGACGAGGAATACCTCGCCGTAGGCTGTTCGATAGTTCCGAATATTGAAATGATCTATGCTCAGTCTGAGATGATTATTAAAGTTAAAGAGCCTATTGAGGAAGAGTTCAAACTGATACAAGCTGGTCAATTGTTGTTTACCTATTTTCATTTTGCATCTAGCGCCACATTGACCAAGGCTATGATCGATAGTAGAGCTATTTGTTTAGCCTACGAAACGGTTGAAGAAAATGGAAAACTCCCCTTGTTAATACCTATGTCTGAAGTAGCAGGGCGAATGGCTACTCAAGAAGGGGCAAAATATTTGGAAAAACCTTTTGGTGGGTTTGGAATTCTTCTTGGTGGAGTTACAGGAGTACAGCCTGCTAATGTAATGGTTATTGGCGGAGGGGTTTCTGGAACAGAAGCTGCCAGAATGGCCGCTGGGCTGGGAGCTAATGTTACAATTCTGGATACCAATCTGAATCGACTTCGTGAACTGGAAAGTATAATGCCAGCTAATGTTACACCAGTTTTTTCTAATTCCTATACTATCGAACAAGAATTAATGCGTTCACACCTTATAATTGGTACGGTACTTATTCCTGGGTCTAAAGCCCCTAAATTAATTCGGAAAGAGATGCTAGCCAAGATGATGCCAGGGACGGTACTAGTCGATGTTGCTATAGATCAAGGAGGCTGTTTTGAAACTAGTGAACCAACCACTCACGATTCGCCTATTGTGATTAAAGAAGGAATCATCCATTATGCGGTAACCAATATGCCCGGTGCAGTTCCAAATACTTCAACTACTGCTTTAACGAATGCTACTCTAAGCTATGCTCTCCAATTAGCAAATAAAGGTTGGAAAGTAGCATGCGCTGAAAATAAAGCCTTAGAAAAGGGGCTGAATATTATTGAGGGAAAAGTTGTTTATAAAGAAGTTGCGGAAGCATTTGATTTAGAGTATATTGAAGCTTCATCTTTGATGCATTAAAATGGAGTTTACACCCTCTAGGCTGAATCTTTTTACTTTTTTTAGGCTACCCTCTGTATGGTGGTGTGGTATTCGAGTCAAAAAAATTGAAGAAGCGTATTGTGAAGCTAGGGTAGTTCATAGATGGATTAATCAAAATCCATTTCAATCCATGTTTTGGGCAGTACAAGGTATGGCTGCTGAATTGACAACAGGAGTATTAATCATGCAAGCCATACATGAATCGAATCGAAAGATCTCAATGTTGGTTCTCAATAATCGAGCAAATTTTACGAAAAAAGCACGAGGTAAGATTAGTTTTTCTTGTGATTCTGAACAAAAAATTGCAGTTGCTATGAAAGAATTGACCTCTTCTCAAAAACCACAAACCTTATGGCTAACCTCTAAAGGGATAGATTCCAATGGGGATGTAGTTTCTACCTTTGAATTTGAATGGACCTTACTTTTAAAAAATTAAATATGCACCCACCTTTTCTTGATCGATTGAGCTTGCCAGCTGTTGCAGCTCCTATGTTCTTAATTTCTGGACCACAACTGGTCATCGAATGCTGTAAAAACGGAATTGTAGGAACCTTCCCCGCTTTAAATCATCGAACCACAGAAGGTTTTGAAGAATGGGTTATTGAGATTAAAGAAGCTTTAGAAGCTTTTGAAAAAGAGACGGGTAAAAAAGCCGCTCCGTTTGGTGTTAATCTGATTGTTCATCCAACAAATCCAAGAGTACAACCAGATCTTGAAATTTGTATTAAGCATAAAGTTCCATTAATTATTACTTCTTTAGGAGCTGTTTCGGACTTAGTGAATGCAGTTCACAGTTATGGGGGCTTAGTGTACCATGATATTATTAAAAAAAGACATGCAGAAAAAGCAGCTGAAGCTGGTGTTGATGGTTTGATATTAGTAGCTGCTGGAGCAGGAGGGCACGCTGGTGCTTTAAATCCGATGGCCTTGGTAAATGAAATCAAAGCTTTTTTTAAGAAAACGATATTACTCTCTGGATGTATTAGCACAGGTCAGGATATTGCTTCTGCCTTGCAAATGGGTGCTAATCTAGCCTACATGGGGACACGTTTTATTAACGTAAAAGAAAGTATGGCAGATCCAAAGTATCAAGAAATGATCATTAACAGTAAAGCGGAGGATATTGTCTATACGGCTGCTGTTTCTGGTGTTAATGCCAATTTTCTTCGACCTAGCCTTGAGGCTATGGGCATTACTGAGGAACTTTGGTCACAGACTAAAAAAATTGATTTTGGAAGTGAATTAGATGCCGCTAAAGCAGAAGCTCAAGCATGGAAAACAATATGGTCTGCAGGGCAGGGGGTAACTGCAATAGATGACATTAGATCAACAGCAGATTTGATTACTGATCTGAAAAGAGAATTTAAAGTTGCTTTGGAATCCCAACAACAGAATTATAAAACATATTGTTGAAAAGAAAAAAAGAGAAATAGTTCTAGCGAGTTAAACGATAGATCAAAACAGCGGTTCGCTGAATCAAAGCATTCATTGTTTTAATATTGACTGTTTCTTGTGGAGTATGAGCCCCTTTTCCCATAGTTCCCAAACCATCTAGCCCATCTACATAATCTGCTACAAAAGAAATATCAGCAGCACCTCTTCGTCCAGGATCATAGCCAGAAACTGCTCCAAAACCTAAATCCTCACTCACATCACTGAGTTTTTTGAGTAATGCTGCATTACCCTCTGTAGGACCCATGGCAGGATAGCTGTCTGTGAAATTGATAGTGGCACTTGTTTGAGGAAGGTTTTTAGAAACAATTTCCCGCATTTTTGCACGAGCAGTTTCTTTTTGTTCTTCAGAGATAAATCGCAATCCACCATTAACAATCGCTTTTTGTGCAACTACATTGGTTTTTCCAAATACTTCACCGCTACTGGTTTGCTTGTTATAATCAACAAAAGTTCCACCTAAAAGGGTTCCAGGATTAAAAGTCAAATATTCTTCTCCACGAACTTCTTCGTAAAATGCATTGAGAATTCTACTCATTTCAAAAATTGCTCCTGCTCCTACACGATCATTGAATACCCCTGAAGAATGTGCACGTTTGCCTTCTACTTCAACGCTCCAGCCTGAGGCTCCTCGACGCGCGATAGTAGCGTTGCTAAATCCTGTTGCATTTTCAAATCCCAAAGCAATATCTGCTTTTTTTCCCGCTTCAATCAAATCTTTTCGTGAAATAGAGAGTGGTTTTCCCGTACTTTCCTCATCTCCAGTAAAGGCGACCGTAATAGAAGAATCTTTTAATAAATTTAACTCGGCTAAAGCTTTCAACGCATAAAGAACGACTACATCACCGCCTTTCATATCATTAGCACCAGGACCATAAGCGATACTATCGTTAATCTTTTCAAACGTTTGGAAGGGACTATTTTCTTCAAAGACCGTATCAAGATGTCCTATGAGTAAAAGTTTTTTTCCTTTTTTTCCTTCAATTGAAGCAAATAAATGTCCCGCTCGATTCATTTCAGCAGGCATATCAATCCACTGCGTTTGAAATCCAATCTCCTGAAAAGCTTGGTCAAAAACAGTTCCTACTTCTTTGACTCCTTCTAGGTTTAATGTACCGCTGTTGATATTAACAACCTTCTCAAGAAAGGAGAGGCTTGATCCATCAAGGCTTTTAACTTTATCAACAATTTTTCGTTCCGTCCTGTTTAGTTTTTGTGCTTGTGCACTGAAAGATACCAGAGTAAAAAGTAGAAAGGAGTAGAAAAACTTAATCATAGGATTGAGGTTTAAAAATTTTTGGTTAGGGATTTAACAATTTTATTTTCTGCCAGAAATTCTTGAGCAATAACTTTAATTGTAGTGTATAAAGGAATAGCGATGATCATCCCTACAGGACCCAGTAAGGTTCCAGAAGCAAGGATAACAATAAAAATTTCAAGGGGATGCGATTTTACGCTATTCGAAAAAATAAATGGCTGACTGAAAAAATTGTCAATCAATTGTCCAATTACAAAACCAATCATCACATAAGATGCTTTGGGAAGTATAATAGTGCTAAAATCGGAACCTATAAAGCTACTCATCGTTAAAAGCAACATCAATACCCCGCTGATAATTGGACCTAAATAGGGGATTAAGTTTAGTAACGCGCACAAAAAAGCAATGATAAAAGCGTTTTCTACACTAAACACCGCTAAAACAATACTGTAAATAATCATTAAAATACTAATCTGTAAAAGCAGACCTAAGAAATAACGAGAGAGTAAATTCTTTGTTTTATTGATTGATTTTTCTACTCGAGCAGTTACATTATCGTTAACCAATCCTAAGATAATTTTTTCTTGTAAATGACTGTCTTTTAGAAAAAAAAACAAGATGAACACAACGGAAAATAAGCCAATAGTAAATCCACCTAATAATTCTAATGTTTGGTTCAGAAGCTCTGGGAGTAAACCAAAATTAACATTCTGAAAGAGGTTGTCTACAGAAAATTGCTGTTGCCAAAAACTATTGTCTAAATTAAAATACACACTAATTTCTTCTATTAGGGTTTGAATATTTTCTTTTAAAAGATCTACATCCAACAGAGATAAATTTTCACCTTGTTGAACAAGTAGGGGTACGAAAAGTGAAAAGATACTGATCAGTAACCATAAAAGAAATGCGATAGTAATACTTGAAGCCAAGATGCTTCGCATTTTTAAACGATGCATTAAAAACTTGTTAATAGGTCTGCCAATTAAACTTACGATTGCAGCAATTAGCATATAAATTAAAAGAGTTTTTATCTGGATAAGAAGCCAGACTACAATACTGATACCGATGAGCTGTAATACAGCACGTACGATTCCATTAGCGATTTCTTTTGCATTCATAGGTTAAATATAGCAAAGTTTAGAACTTCAATTCGTTTGTTGTTGTAGAAATACAGTATGGCAGGCTAAGAGTCCAGCAGTTTCTGTTCGAAAACGTTGAAAGCCAATACTTACTGGGATATATCCTAGTTTTGTTGCGCTGTTGATTTCTTCTGAACTAAAATCACCTTCTGGACCAATTAGTAGGGTAACGGAGTCTTTATTTAAGTCAAAAGTTGCAAGATTTTGTTTGGGACTAGATCCACAGTGCGCAATATATGAGGACTCAGGATTTTCCTTAATGTATTCTGAAAAAGGAATTAAGGGGTGAATCTGTGGAAGGAAAAACTGTTGAGATTGTTTTAATGCAGCGATAGCGATTTTTTCAAACCGAAGTGCTTTTGTGATTTTACGCTCAGAATGTGCACATATTAGGGGAGTAATTGAAGTTACACCTAGTTCAGTCAACTTTTCAATCAACCACTCCATGCGATTGTTATTTTTGGTTGGAGCAATTACCAAATGAATTTGTTTTGCAGGAGGTGTGTGAAAAAATGCTTTTACTCTTTTTGCCCGAGCTGCTCTAGATCCTATCTGAATTAATTCTCCCTGCCATTCCAAGCCCATACCGTTGGTCAAGCAAATAGGGTCTCCTACTTTTTTTCTCAGCACTTTAGTTAAATGCTTGCTTTCTTCTTGTGAAAATGAAAAAGTTTGAAGGTCAGCACGAAGTGTTTTGTCAAAAAATAAGACCATAGTTAATATTTTAACCGTGCTTGAGAAGTGTCAGTAATCGCTCCAAATTGTTTTTCTTGGAGCTTATAAAATGCTGCAATCCCTATCATAGCAGCGTTATCTGTAGTATATTTCAATGGGGGTAAAAAGACTTTCCATTGATGGCTTTGTTTTCTATTGCTTAATTGATTTCGTAATTCTGAATTGGCCGCAACTCCACCACCAATAACAATTTGATTCAGGTTATATGCTTTTGCAACTTGCTCGATTTTTTTAAGTATGATTTGAACTAAAGTATATTGTAAACTTGCACAGAGATCGTTTAGATTCTCGTTTATAAAGTTACTATTGTTTTGAGTTTCTTTATGAATGAAGTTTGTGAAGGCTGTTTTCACTCCGCTATAACTAACATTAAAGCCCTTCATATTTGGAATAGGGAAGTTAAATTTATTAGGATTTCCAGTTCTGGCAAGTTTATCTATTTGAGGACCAGAAGGGTAGTCCAGTCCCATCCGTTTTCCACATTTGTCAAAAGCTTCGCCTATAGCATCATCTAGTGTAGTGCCTAAAACTTCCATTTTAAAATAATCCTTGACCAATACAAGCTGAGTATGCCCTCCTGAAACAGTAACACCTAGAAACGGAAACTGTGGTGTTTCAATCCCTTCTTCTTCTATGAAATGAACTAAAAGATGACCTTGCATATGATTTATAGGAATAAGCGGAAGGTTTAATGCAATGGCCAAAGACTTTGCAAATGCACCTCCTACAAGTAGAGAACCCATCAGTCCGGGTCCTTGGGTATAAGCAATTGCGGTTAGCTCATTTTTGTCGATATTTGCTTGCACTAATGCTTGGTCTACGACAGGGATTATTTTGGATTGATGTGCTCTCGATGCCAGTTCAGGAACAACACCACCATAGGTTTTGTGAATGGACTGATTAGCAATACAGTTGGACAGGACCTTTCGTCCACTCAAAACTGCTGCTGCAGTATCGTCGCAAGAGGATTCAATAGCCAGAATAAGTTCTAAATTAGGCAACATAGTGTTTTTTAAAGCGTTACAAAAATAAACGATTCGTATCAAAAAAAGTAAAAAAATAGCGGCAATCCTTTTAGTAAGTCTCCTAATAATTTTGGGGACTATTTTGCTATTGATTTCTACTTCTTGGGTGCAATCAAGTATTCTAAAACAAATAACTCAAAACTTTGAGAAATCAACTCAACAGCAAATTAATTTTGATAAGATCAGTCTTAAGTGGAATGGAAAATTTGAATTATCTGGGGTCTTCATCGGTGATCATCATGATGATACCCTAGCATATGTTAAAAAAATTAGAGCTTCATTTTATGATTTAAATAGATTACAACAAAATGATTTCAACTTTGATGAATTAGATGCTTCTGGTGTTTATCTAAATATCAAAAAATATCCAAATGAAACTTTCCATTCATTGAAAGTGTTGGTACAAAAATTAAAGAACGTAAAAGCAAAGAAGAATGAGTCGATTTTTAATGTAGAAAAACTATCATTAATTGAATCTCAATTTACCTACTCTGATTTAAATTCAGAAAATAAAGCAGTTCAACTAGTTAATCTAGGTGCTGAGGCTTCTAAAATAATTTTTAAAGGGGATACTTTATCGTTAAACTTGAGCCTTTTGGATGGAAAAATAAATTCCCCTTTTGGAGAAAATATTAAAACCAAAGCCAAGGTGCTGTATCATCCTGGAGTTCTGGAATTAGAAGAATGGGAACTTTTTGCAGAAGAAAACAGTTTGATGGGATCTTTAAGTTTATATGGGAAAGATAACAGTTTTCAAGATTTTTTAAATAAAGGTCGTTTTGAGCTAAATGTTCAAAAAAGTCAATGGAACTTGAGTCCTTTTTTAACTGGGAAATCATGGGGAGAGGAATTAAATTTATTCTCTGCACAGTTTTATGTTAGTGGTGCTTTGAATGATTTAAAAGTAGAATCCCTTTTGTTGAATCATGAGGAGTTTGATTTTTCAGGAGGACTGAGTGTCCAAAATTTTTTAGATCAAAATAGCTCCTGGCAATTGAATCTAGAAGAAGCATCTGTTTCAACTGATCGGTTAACTGATAATATAAAATCACTTGCAGGAATAAACAAATACTTGAAAATAGAACGGATTCAATTTGAGGGAAGAATAGAATCAAAAGCAAATCAAATTGATTTCTCATTAAATTCAAATAATAGTTGGGGGAATTTCATTACAAGTGGATTCTTTAACTCTGGAGTCTTCTTTTCTGAAAAAGCTGAGAAAACTTTTTTTATAAAATCAGATTTTGAGTCCATGAAATTAATTCCTCCTATGGGATCTAAAGCTGCAGTGAAATGGGGGGGAGCTTTGGAATTAAATGGAGATCTTTCAGAAAAAGAAGCTCCAGAATTGGATTGGAAAATAGCAGGGATGTACATAGAAACGCCCAATAATAAATTTTCTGATATTGCCTTAGAAGGAAACTACAACAAACGTCAAATTCGAAACACGTTGGGAGTTGAGAACTCCTTAGTTGGATTAAAAAGTGATCTACTCTTTGATTTTTCCAACACGATCCCAGAATATACCTTGGCTGCGAATCTTACAAAATGGGATTTGAATCATTTAGGGCTTCGATTGGGTCAAGGAAAACGTGAATTTCAAGGAGTGATTCTCGGAACACTTAAGGGACAAAATATTGATGACTTGAGTGGATCCATTAAAATTTCATCAGCAAAAATTAAAAATGAAAATGAGGTCATTGATATAAATCCAATTACAATTTCTCAAAGGTTTGTTGATGGGGAAACCCAATTGGAAATAATAAATTCTGATTGTATTTCAGGTGTCGCTAAAGGTAAATTTAAAACCTCACAATTGAGGTACCTCTTTCAGCATACATTACATGAGGTTTATCCTTTTTTACCTTTTGTAGAAACTCAAAAGGGTCAGGAATTAACATTTAATTTGAAGTTATATAAAAAACTACTCGACGCTCTGTATCCTGATTTTTCAATTTCAGAAAATATTTCTTTAAAGGGAACAATTGATTCGGATATTAAAAACTCTAACATTACATTAGACGCTCCTCTGCTCCGCTGGGACACTGCACAACTGGAAAATCTTCATTTTCAAATTGACACGAATAACCCGATTTACAACACTTTTTTGAGCGTTGATAAACTATCGCATCCTTACTTTAAAGGGAAAGCGTTTCAAATGATTAGTACCGAATTGAAGGACACCCTTTATTTTCGCTCTGAGTTTACGAAGCAAGGAGAAGAAAACACACCATTTGAGGTTAATTTTTACCATACAATGGATGAGAATATAATCTCACATTTTGGACTTAAAAAATCAATTCTTCCGCTAGGTCTAGATTCTTGGGTAGTTAATCCAGAAGATATTGAAAATCAAAAGATCAGTTATAATTTGGAAACTAAAGAGACTGTGATAAGTTCTCTTTCAGCAATCTCAGCTTCGCAAGCTATTGCTTTAGAGGGGAGTTATTTAAGTCCTAAACAATATGCATTAAAAGTTGATATTCAGAATTTTAAACTTGAAAACATTAATTCAAAAAGCAGCTTATTTAATCAATCTGGAAACGCCAATTTCAAATTGGATGTTTTACGTTCCGTACAACAAAATAGTTTGGAATTTTCTGGAGATATTTCCGATTGGGAAATTAACAAACAAGATTTTGGGGAGTTCGAAATTGAAGCGAGTGGGAATACTTTAATGAATGCTTATGTAGTAGAATTTAATTTAGCAAAAAGCTCTAAAAATGAAATCACAGCAAAAGGGGTATGGCAAGGTTGGGATGATCCTAAAGTTGATATGAATATTTCTTTTGATGATTTTAATCTTGGGTTTCTATCCCCACTAGGAAAAGAGGCTATTAAAAATATTGGAGGAAAATTAACCGGTGATGTAAACCTTTGGGGGCCAATTCAAGAACTTAAGCATGACGGAATACTCTCTTTACAAAATGCCCAATTCAGTATCCCGTACTTAAATATTAACTATCAGGCTAACGAAACCGATGTTCGTTTATCTAATCAAGACTTTGTATTTAGAGACGTGAACTTGTTTGAAACAGAAGAAAAAACTTCTGCAACGCTTGGAGGTACCTTTTCTCATGTTAATTTTCGTAATTGGAGCACCCAATTAAATATTGAATCAAGCAGAATGTTGCTTCTAAATACTCCGCAATTAGAGGAATCACTATTTTTTGGTCAAGGGTTTTTAAATGGAAAATTAAGTTTATCTGGCCCTACTAAGAATTTAAAAATTTCCCTTCAAGGAGCAACAGAACCCGGAACTGCTATTAAAATTCCATGGGCAGAAAATTATGGCCTTTCAGATTCCTCTTTTGTTCAGTTTATTGATAAAAACAATCGCGAAATTAAAAGTAGTACAGACCAAGAAAAACTGCTCAAAGAAATTAGCGGATTGGAATTAGATTTTGAATTGGATGTTACCAACAATGCTTCTATTGAAATAGTTATAGATCAAGAAACAGGAAGTTATTTAAGTGGTAGGGGTGCAGGTAACCTTTTTATGGAAATCAACACCAATGGGAAATTCAACATGTGGGGAGATTTTATTACCTATGATGGAATTTATAATTTTAAAAATCTAGGGGTAATTGATAAAAAATTCAATGTAAAACCCGGAGGTACGATCGTATGGGAAGGAAATCCCTTAGAAGCTCAAATGGATCTGGAGGCAGTGTATAGTGTTCCTGGAGGAGCAAATCCTGCGATACTACTAGACAATCCAAACTTTAACAAGAGTATTCCTACAGAAGTCCTAATACGTTTGCAAGGAAATCTTTTAAAACCTGATGATCCCGTTTTTGAAATTGATTTTCCCAATACTAGTGGAACAGTGGCTTCTGAAATCAATTACCGTTTGGCAGATCCTCAAAGGAGTCAGTTGCAAGCATTGTCTCTTTTGTCACAAGGAATTTTCATTAATGAGGTGAGTGTGTCTATGCAAGGGATAACGAATAACCTTTATCAAAAAGCATCAGATATTGTAAGCAATTTAATTGGAGAAGAAAACGATAAACTTAAAGTTGGAATTGATTACTTACAAGGTGACAAGAGTGCGCTTTTAGATATTGCTACTGAGGACCGCTTAGGATTTACATTATCCACAAAAATAAGTGATCGTATTTTACTTAATGGAAAAATAGGGGTGCCTGTAGGTGGGGTAGAGCAGACTTTGATAGTAGGGAATGTGCAAATTGATTTTATCTTAAATGAGGAAGGCTCCTTAAGAGCAAAGGTCTTTAATAAAGAAAATGAGTTTAGATATATAGGTGATGAGTTGGGTTATACACAAGGAGTTGGACTTTCTTATGATGTGGACTTTAATACCTTTGAAGATCTGATTCAGAAAATTATAAAATCCCAAAAAAATAGTTCAGAAATAATAGAATCCATGGTAAGTGATTCAAGTGTAGAAACGGAAATTAAGTTTATTGATAAGAATTGAAATAAAGATTTCTATTAAGTTATTTTCAATTTTAAATCAAACTACATTTTTAAAAATAACATTTTATCACATTTTTGTAAAATTTCTTGCATGGCTAGTGTACTGTATTAATAATGTTTAAATTTACCGCGAAATTAAATAAATGAGTACAACGATTAAACGCATTGGAGTATTAACCTCAGGAGGAGATGCCCCAGGGATGAATGCTGCAGTTAGAGCTGTAGTAAGATCAGCCGCTTTTTATAAAGTAGAATGTGTTGCTATTTATCAAGGTTACCAAGGTCTTATTGACAACAAAGTGAAAGTGATGAATGCAAGAGGTGTTAATAACATCATTAACAAGGGAGGTACAGTCCTAAAGTCTGCTCGTTGTCTAGAGTTTAGAACTCCTGATGGAAGAAAAAAAGCCTTTGAAACTATTCAAAAGCATAATATTGATGGTTTGGTTGTCATAGGTGGAGATGGAACTTTTACAGGAGCCATGATTTTTCAATCTGAATTTAATGTTCCTGTTATGGGAATACCAGGTACAATAGATAACGATATTTTTGGCACAACCCACACTATTGGTTATGACACAGCCCTAAATACAGTAATAGAAGCAATCGATAAAATACGAGATACTGCTATTTCTCATAACCGTCTTTTCTTTGTAGAGGTGATGGGAAGAGACGCAGGTCATATAGCCCTAAACGCTGGAATTGGTGCTGGTGCAGAAGAAGTTCTTATACCAGAAGAAGATATGGGGCTTGACCGTTTATTAGAATCATTAAAACGAAGTGAAAAATCCGGAAAATCATCCAGTATCGTTGTGATTGCTGAGGGAGATAAGTCTGGAAAAAACGTATTTGAAATTGCAGAATATGTAGAGAAAAACTTACCTTATTACGATGTAAGGGTCTCTGTTTTAGGTCATATGCAACGAGGAGGAAGCCCAAGTTGTTTTGATCGTGTACTTGCTTCCAGAATGGGTGTATTCGCAGTAGAATCACTTTTAAATGGCAAATCCAACATGATGGTTGGGTTAAAGAATGAAGAAATGATATTAAGCCCTTTTGAAAAAGCAATTAAAGGGAAATCTGAAATCAATAAAGATTTAATCCGAGTATCGGATATACTGACAATTTAAACTTAAACACAATTAAAATTAATTAAAAATGGCAATAAGAATTGGAATCAATGGATTTGGGAGAATAGGTAGACTGGTATTTCGTTCTGCGATGAAGCAGAGTGATGTAACCGTAGTAGGGATCAATGACCTTTTGGAAATTGAGCACCTAGCTTACTTATTAAAGTACGATTCTGTACATGGAAAATATGATGGCACTATCGAAGTGAGTGGGAAAAGCCTAATCGTTGACGGTCAAAACATCCGAATCACCGCAGAGCGTGATCCTTCAGCTATCGGTTGGGGTGAGATGAATACAGATGTTGTTGCTGAATGTACTGGGATTTTTACTACTCTTGAAAGTGCTCAGGCCCATATTAATGGAGGAGCAAAGAAAGTGGTGATTTCGGCACCTTCTGCTGATGCTCCCATGTTTGTAATGGGTGTAAATCACTCTGAAGCTCAGGCTTCTCAAACTATTGTTTCTAATGCTTCATGTACAACAAACTGTTTGGCTCCCATTGCCAAAGTATTGAATGACAATTTTGGTATCGAAGAAGGTTTGATGACAACCGTTCATGCAACTACTGCTACTCAATTTACAGTTGATGGTCCTTCTAGAAAAGATTTTAGAGGTGGACGTAGTTCTCTGGTAAACATCATGCCTGCATCTACAGGAGCAGCAAAAGCAGTAACTAAAGTGATTCCTTCTTTAGTAGGAAAGCTTACTGGGATGGCATTTAGAGTGCCTACTGCAAACGTTTCTGTTGTTGATTTAACAGTTAAATTATCTAAGGATACTTCATATGAGGAAATTAAAAGTGTGATGAAAAAGCATGCTGATACTGATATGAAAAATATTTTAGGGTACACAGAAGAAGCAGTAGTTTCTCAAGACTTTATTGGAGATGTTCGTACCTCAATTTTTGATGCAGGGGCAGGAATGGAATTAAACTCTCGTTTTTTCAAGATCATTTCTTGGTATGATAACGAGTGTGGATATTCCAATAAGTTGATTGATTTAGCAAAGCATATTAATCAGCTATAATCTCTGACCTAAATGATTTTAGTTGTTGATAGTGGTTCTACCAAGACAGACTGGATTGCCGTAGATAAACAAGGAAAAACTATATTTGAAACGCAAACTTTAGGGTTGAATCCTCAGGTACTTTCAAGTGCTATTCTCAAGGAGCGAATCATTAATAACTTTGATTTATTTCAAAACAGAGAGCAGATTACTCATTTGTATTTCTATGGAGCTGGATGTGGTGTAGCATCACCCCAGGAAAGAATCTTAAAAGTATTTAATGAGATTTTTATCAATGCCAAAAAAATAATAAAGGAGGATACTTATGCAGCGGTTTATGCTGCTGCTAAGCCAGGGGAAAAATCAATTGTGTGCATTTTAGGTACAGGTTCTAACTGTACCTATTTTGATGGAGAAGAAATTGAACAACGCATTGTTTCTCTGGGGTATATTTTAATGGATGAGGGTAGTGGAAACTTTTTCGGAAAACAACTTATTCGCAGCTATTATTTCAAAACGATGTCAAAGGATTTAGCAAAAGAATTTGAAAAAGAATTCGATCTCTCACCGGATACTATTAAAGAGAATATTTACCGCAGAGAAAATCCGAACACGTATTTGGCTACCTTTTCTAAGTTTTTGATTAAGCACAAAAACAATAAGGTCTTTCAAGAGATAATTGCCAAAGGTTTAAAGCGATTCATCAACCATCAGATTTTACAGTTTCAAAATGCCAGAGAGGTACCTGTCCATTTTATTGGCTCCATCTCTTTTTTCTTAAAAGATGAAATTGAAAAGGCATTAGCAAATAAAGGATTGACAATGGGAAGAATAGTCCAAAGACCAATAGATGAGTTGGTTAAATACCACAAAAATCGATTAGAAGAAAACTTCTAAAAAACTAATCTACAGCAATCATCGAAATTTCTATTCGAACTGATTTGGGTAACGTCTTTACTGCGACTGTTTCCCTGGCAGGTGCTGTAGCTTCGTCAAAGTAGCTTCCATAAACTTCGTTCACCTGTCCAAAATTGTCCATATCATCTAAGAAAATAGAAGACTTTACAACATTCTTAAACCCCATCCCAGCTGCTTCTAGTATGGATTTAAGATGTTGCATTACTAATTGTGTTTCTTCTTTGATTGTTCCATTAAATAATTCCATAGTGGAAGCAATTATTGGAATTTGCCCTGAAATGTATAAAGTTTCATTTATTTTAATTGCTTGATTATAAGGTCCCAATGGTGCTGGAGCTTTAGTCGTGGTTATGATTTGCTTTTTCATAATTGAGTTTAATATTCTGCTACTGTTTTCAAAGGAGTTCTATCTTCTCCTATTTGGTTCGCTTTGTTTCTCATACTTGATATCACTTAATAAACCAGATTTAATACCGATAAAAAAGTTCCAGGAGGCACGTTCACTGAAGGGAACCCAGCTGAAGTTCAATCGCCAACTGTTCAGGTCTCTATTGAATCTGAGTTGGGTATAAGTAAACCCTTTTCCTTTAAAATCATACCCTGAAGATAGTCCTACTTTCCATTTGGGAGTGAGGTCTACATTCCCTGAAAACATTAAAGAGTTGTTCGAAAAATCTTGTTGACCTCTAGAGTTATTATAAGTCAATGAATAAGCTAATTTTATATCCCAGGGAATTTTAGTTTGATAACTTGGGTACTTTGGAGGTGGATCAGTATTTTCTGGATCATCCATCCGCCTATCTGTAAAGTCCTCTGCTCTTCCAAATAAATCATCTTCACGACCACCACTGGATGTGGACTCACGTTGAGTTCGTTCATTTTCTTCCCTTTTCCCATCCAATTCTGAGCTTGAGAATGAATAATTCATGTTAATATTGGCACTGGTTAAACGAAAAAGACCACCACCATTGGTGATATGATATTTGTTGATCCGTGTTTTATTTTCATTTAAGGTATATGGGTCAAAAGTTCCCCCAAAGTTGACACTCATTTTATTTTTAAAAAAAGCTAATCCAGAGCTCATCCTTAAAGGGCTCCAGCGAAGTGAGTCAGCAGCAAAATTATGAGAGGTTGTAATGTTGAAGTTATTTAATAAAATAACTTTTTTAGGACCTGTAGCCGTAGAGTCATTATCCCGGACTTTAGCTTCAAAATTATTTCCTAAACTAATTCCCATGTTGTTTGAAAGTGCTTTGGATGGAGTGCCAAATAAACTGTTTTGATAACGTGTATATTCAGCTGAATTCCCATCTGCATCTACGATATAGGTATCATAATATTTTTCGAAACTCGGGCGATTCGTATAGCTTATTGCAGGACGCATTGTATGTCGAATAGACTGAATTTTTTTGTCCTCTCCAAAATTAAATGTCCCGTAGATGGTTGTACCCAAAGAAGCACTTAAATTATACTGTCTAAAGGTTCCAATGCTACTTATAGTGTCTTTCACTGCTTTTCCCAAAAGGGGATCAAAGTCAGAAAAGCGAACTGTATTTTGTGTCCAAACTTCTTCATAATTGGCACTTGTAGACATACTTAGGTACTTAAAAAGTTTAAAGTTTGTACTCAATGGTATCGTATGTTTCATCCCCGTCTTTGCATTGTCAAACATGGTAGGTCCGAAAAGGGCATCTTCAGTGGTAATAATTCTATTTTCTGCTCTACTGGTGTATTGAAAATTGATATTTTGAAAAATGCCTTTTTTAGCTCCAATTTTTGGGGCAAATGGATAAATCCGCTCCATATTAGCTTGAAAAGTAGGAAGGGTGAGGTTTACAGCTTTTGACTTGGAATTTTGCGACATAGCAGTAGTCAAGGAAATATTAACCCGAGGATATTCTGGGAAAGATTTGGAATACGAAATAGAGGAGCTTAAATTGTTGTTCAGAAAGTTTGGTGAATTTAATTGATTTACGGATTGTCTATAATAATCACTACTACCAAAATTAACTGAGGCAGAGAATGTAGAATTTGGGCTAGACTTTGGATCTTTACTATGGGACCAGCGAACATTAAAAACAGTTGATTTAGAATATTCAGGTAATCCTCGGGCTTCATTAATTAAATTCTCATAACGAAAACTAAAGTTTCCTTTGTATTTGTAGCGAACACTGTACTGTGAGTCTCCACGAAAGCCATAGCTACCATTGGTGTAGTAATCGGCAATCATGGTGAAATCAAAATAGTCTGAGAGTGCCAAATAATATCCTCCATTCTGAATATAAAACCCCCTTAAATTACTTTCTCCAATTGAGGGGATAATAAAACCAGATTCTTTGGTCTGAGAGGATGGGAAGTACGCAAAAGGAAGTCCTATAGGAGTTGGTACATCTGCAATAAACATATTGGTTAATCCTGAGATGATTTTGCCTCCAGGAATAATTTTTCCCTTTCGAACCTTGAAGTAATAGTCTATACCTTCATCTTCCCCTCCAACTAATTTTCCAGCGGTACTTACACGAGCATCCTTAATGTAATAAACGGAATCATTTTGCTTTTTTGTTAAAGCAGCAAAAATATCCATACCGTTTTGACCTGATTTGGAATTCCAAATTAATGCCTTCTGAGTATCGAAATTAAACCGAATAGAGTCGGGATTAACTTCATTTCCTGCTTGTTTAAAAAAAGGATACTGAACTAGAGTTGAATCTATTTCTATTCGTCCAGCATTCACTTCATTTGTTTGATAGTCTAGAATAATGATTCCAGCGCGGAGTTCAATGTCCTGATAATACAACTCTGCTTGGTTGTAGAGAATGAGTTTATTTTCTTTTCTATTGATCTGAACACAATCCTGAGCGGTATATTTTACTTTCGCTAACAGTAAGGGTTTCTTTTCTGTCGGTATTTTTCCAATACTGTCAAGCAAAACCTCCTGACTCAGAGTAGGTGACGTGGTATTTTGAGCATAGATTTGGCCTATTCCTAGGAAAATGATTAAATATGCTATATGATAAAACTTTGATTGCAAAGTGATAAACCCTAAATTT
>JAFMMH010000017.1 GCA_017851655.1 Flavobacteriaceae bacterium | reverse complement strand
AACGCGCACTGAATAAATTAGAAACCAAAATTGCGAAACTAGAAACCCAAAAAAAATCCTTGCAAAACCAGTTTGCAAAAGAAGCACTATCCCCTGAGGAGATCAAAACCCTTTCCATTGAATTAAAATCAGTAGAAGAAGCCTTAGGTGCCGAAACAGATGCATGGTTGGCTCTTTCAATTGAAATTGAATAAGAACACCTCTTTTTTTTTTTAAAATAAGATAAAATTAATTTGGTTTATTTTATAAACTACTTTATATTTGATAAATATTTAAAATCCTACTTATGAAAACTAAAGAATTTACACCCGAAGAAAGCTTTGTATTAATTCGTCAAGCCATTGAGCGAGCCAAAAACCGATTTGAAGAAAACGGTTTTGCCTTTATATTGTGGGGAACAGTTATTTCGATCTGCTGTTTTTCACAGGCATATCTTATTCATATTGGGTATGGTACACAAAGTTGGTATCCGTACCTTATTATGCCTTTAGTTAGCTGCTTTACCATTATTTATTATGTCAGAAAGAAAAACTATGTACGTAACCCCCTAAAATATGTTTCATCGCGCTTGTGGCTATTTACTGGAATCAATATCATGATTATAGCGTTTGGTTTTTCGACTAAATTGCAAAGTCATCTTACACCAATAATCTTACTCCTTTTGGGAATAGCTACAGCAGTGGCTGGAAGTTTTATCCGCAGCCGTCTTTTACTTTTTTGTGGATTGGTACTCAACATAAGTGCCTATACTGCCTTTTTTATCCCGTTGAAACAGCATCCCCTTTTGATGGGAACGGTATCTTTGGTTGCTTTTTTACTTCCCGGCATCATTTTACATTTCAAGAATAAAAATTACAATGTATAAAAACCTAGACCCCTTATTGCATGCTCCCTTACGTTTGGCTATAGTCTCCTATTTGATTAGCCATCCGCAAGCTAGTTTTAAAGAACTGAAAACACATACCCAAGCAAGTTCGGGAAATTTAAGTGTACAACTTAAAAAGTTACAGAAGGCAACTTATCTTCACATCGATAAGAGTTTTTTGGATAACTATCCCCTTACTCAACTCTCTCTAACAAGTAAAGGTATCCAAGCATTTGAAAATTATGTTATGACCCTTAAAAAATACCTCTAAATTAGAGCAATAATGATGAATAAATTTCTTTCAATAGTAGTGGTTTTCTCCTTTTCTTTTATGAATCTAGAAACGGCTAACGCACAACAAAACACCCCAGAGATTCTAGTGCAAAAAACATTTGCAAAGGACATCGCAGAAAAAACCTCAAATAATTTAAAAGCTACACTAAAACCATTGGAAGCTGCTTTTAATCGAAAAGACAGTCCCTATAACCGTTATTGGCTTTCCTATGCAATTTACTATCAGGCTATTTTAGCAAATTTACAGAACAGAAAGGAAGAGGCCGAAATGCATATTGACAGAGCCATTGCATTGCTTATTCCCATAAAAAATGATGCTGAAAGTCTCGCTTTACTTTCATTACAACAGGGATACAGTACCCAGTTTAAAGGCTATTTCGCTTTGATGCAAATTGGAAAGCAGGCAATGGTGAATGCGAAACGTGCCGTAGCGATTAATCCTAAGAGTCTTAGAGCCAATTTAGCACTAGCAATAAACGATTTTTATACTCCAAAACTTTTTGGTGGAGGCGAACTTGCCCCTTTCTATTTAAAAAAAGCTCTTGAGGTTTCTGAGATCAATCCTATTGACAGTCTCCCAAACTGGGGGAAAGATCAAGTCTATGAACTTCTAGTGAAACATTTCAGAAAAATAGATCAAGACAATATCGCGCAAGAGTATCTTAATCAAGGAATTGCAGAATTTCCAGAAAGTGAGCTGCTGTCAGATTTAAATTAAAAATTCTTGAGTACAGATCATCCCATCCACCCTTCACGGTCCAAACTACGGTATTGAATAGCCTCTGCAATATGAGAAGCCACAACGTTTTCGGCAGCCTCTAAATCGGCTATGGTTCTAGCTACCTTAAGGATACGGTCATAGGCCCTTGCAGAAAGAAACAAACGCTCCATAGCCTGTTTTAGTAAGGATGAAGAAGCGTTGTCCAAGCGGCAGTAATTCCGGATTTGACGAGTAGTCATCTGTGCGTTATAGTGGGTTTTAGTGTTGCTTTTAAACCGTTCAGACTGTCGTGCTCGAGCTTTGCTAACACGTTCTCTGATAACCGCTGAAGACTCTGCAGCTTGACGATCAGCCAATTGTTCAAAAGGAACAGGTTCAACTTCGATATGTAGATCAATTCGATCCAACAATGGCCCAGAAATTTTTCCCATATAGCGCTGCATCTCCATAGGAGAAGGTCCCATTTTAGAGTGTGGATCGTTAAAGTAACCTGAGGGACTGGGTTTCATGCTCGCTACCAACATAAAAGAGGCGGGATAGGTTACCGTAAACTTTGCTCTAGCTATAGTAACCTCTCTGTCCTCCAACGGTTGGCGCATGACCTCTAAGGCTCCCCTTTTAAACTCGGGTAATTCATCTAAAAACAAAACCCCATTATGAGCAAGGGAAATTTCTCCTGGTTGGGGATAGCCACCGCCTCCTACCAAAGCAACATCAGATATTGTATGGTGGGGTGAACGAAAAGGGCGGACACTTATCAACCCTTGGTCTTTTACCTTTCCGACCACCGAATGTATTTTCGTTGTTTCTAATGCCTCTTGAAGTGTCATTGGTGGTAAAATACTTGGGAGTCGTTTTGCTAACATTGTTTTTCCTGCACCAGGGGGTCCAATTAAAATAATATTATGTCCTCCAGCGGCAGCAATTTCCATACACCGCTTAATGGTCTCATGGCCTTTAACATCTGAAAAATCAAATTCGTCATGCTTGAGTTGTTTTTGAAATTCTGCTCTGGTGTCCACTACTGTTCGCGTTAAAGTAGTTTTTCCTTCAAAAAAGGAAATGACCTCTTTTAAATTTGAAACACCATAAACCTCCAAATCTTTCACAATAGCAGCCTCCAAAGCATTTTCCTTGGGAAGAATAAATCCTTTAAAACCATCTTTTAAGGCTTGAATAGCAATCGGAAGAACTCCTCTTATTGGCCGAATTCCACCATCCAGTGCGAGTTCTCCCATAATGATATAACGATCCAATTCTGGAGCTTGAATTTGACTGGATGCTCCCAAAATTCCTATGGCAATTGGAAGATCGTAAGCTGAGCCTTCCTTGCGAACATCTGCAGGTGCCATATTGATGGTAATTTTCTTACCAGGGAGCTTGTAGTTTATATTGTTTAATGCCGCTGCAATTCTATAATTACTCTCCTTTACAGCATTATCAGGAAGCCCCACCAAATGGTAACCGATTCCTTTTCCAATATTAACTTCAATAGTAATTAAACTGGCCTCAACGCCGAAGACTGAAGATCCGTAAACTGAAATAAGCATGAAGTAAGTTTGGCACTTCTAAAATACAGATTTATTTAAAGTTTTGAAACCGTCTTCGCTTATTTTTAAATGACTTGTTCAAATTGCTTACTTTTAGTTTCAAATAAACCACCATTATGAAATCTCTTTCAATTCTCTTCAGCTTCCTTTTTTTGTTGAGCTGTACAGAGGCTCCAATTACAACGAAAAATTCAGCAGATTCTGAATCCTGGGCATTCCCTTTTTTTAAAAAAGTGGATTCCATAAATCCTATATTAAATCCTACTAAAAGCATTAGTTTTCAAGATCCCATTACTCAAGAGAACGTTTTTTGGGAGGAACGCAACGTTTTAAATCCAGCTGCGATCGTGAAAAATGACACTGTGTTTATGCTCTACCGTGCACAAGATCAATGGGGAACATCGAGGATTGGACTGGCTTACAGTTTGGATGGTTTACATTTTGAAAAAAGAGCTACCCCTGTATTTTTTCCTGATAACGATACTCAGAAACACTATGAATGGAATTACAGAAAGCAAGAAGGAGTTCCTTACAGCCTAGACTGTAAATCGTGTTATTTTGATGGTGTAGAAGATCCCCGAATTGTTCAATCAGATAATGGTGAGTACATCATGACTTATACTGCTTATGATGGTAAAACAGCGAGAATGAGTATTGCATCTTCCAAAGATTTAATTCAATGGAAAAAACACGGGCTGATTTTAAAAGGCGAAAAATATGCAGACCTATGGTCGAAGTCAGGATCCATCGTAACTCAAAGGATCGGCAACCAACAGGTCGCTAAAAAAATTAACGGGAAGTACTGGATGTATTTTGGCGATACCAATTTATTTATGGCATCTTCAGAGGATTTATTGAATTGGACACCTCTAGAGGATGCGGAAAAAGGGACTTTTATCAGTGTACTTAATCCTCGTAGAGGTTATTTTGACAGTAGATTAGTAGAACCCGGGCCCTATGCTATGTACGATGAAAACAAAGGGATTCTTTTAATTTATAATGCCAGTAATGCTGCCAATTATAACGATCCTGAACTTCCTAAATTCACTTATGCAGCAGGACAAGCATTATTTAATGCCAACGCTCCCTACAAGTTAGAAAAACGTACCCAATCCTATTTTATTTATCCGGATAAGGATTATGAAAAAGTGGGTGAAGTGAATGATGTCTGTTTTGTTGAAGGACTGGTATATTTCAATCAAAAATGGTTCCTTTATTACGGAACAGCAGATTCGAAAATTGCAGTAGCTGTTTTTGATCCAACTCTTAATAAGTAAAATACTTTGCTTTACTGCTTGCCTTGGGCAGCTGTTCTAAACCTTGTGTTAACCAGTTTTCAAAAGTTGCCTTGTCAGTATACTGAATGGGGGTGTTGAGTAATTTCCCATCCGCTGTCATTTGGATATAAAATGGTTGTGAAGCTGTATTGAAATTGATCGCTTGAAAAGTAGCCCATTTTTTACCAATGGTATTAATTTCTTTGATACGCCCATCGGGATATTGATAATTAAATTGCTCTTCAGGGTTGAGTTCCTCCCGGTCGTCAACATAAAGAGAGATAATCACAAAACGTTCTTTGAGTAAATCGTATACTTCAGGCACTGCCCATACATTTTCCTCCATACGTCTACAGTTCACACAGGCCCACCCAGTAAAGTCTAAGAGAATCGGTTTGTTCTGATTAATTGAAGCGGCTCGGCCTTCCTCAAAATTTTTATAACAATCCAATCCCAATGGACAGTCTGACTCTTGAGCACGAAGGCTATAAAACTCTGGTGGTGGAAATCCACTGAAAAGGCGGAGTTTATTTTCTTCAGAAATGAATCCTAGAAACAAATAACTCGTTAGGACAAGCACACCAGCTGCTAAAAGCTTACGGCCAAAACTTATTGGCATTTTAACTTCATTGGGAAAGCGGAAAATTCCAAATAGATATAATGTCAATCCAAAAGCCAATAGGGTCCAAATTCCAACAAAAACTTCTCGTTTTAATATTCCCCAATGCGCGACCAAATCAGCATTTGATAAAAATTTCAATGCTAAAGCCAGTTCTAAAAATCCTAAGACAACTTTGACTGTCGTCATCCATCCCCCTGATTTTGGGAGTGCTTTTAAGGTATTTGGAAATAATGCAAACAACCCAAAAGGAAGCCCCAAAGCTACACCAAATCCCAGCATTCCTATACTTAGCTGAAGTGCACCCCCCTCAGCGGTAAGTGATCCTGCTAATAAAGAACCCAAAATTGGTCCGGTGCAAGAAAATGAGACGATGGCAAGGGTTAGCGCCATAAAAAATATCCCTAGTCCTCCTCGTACTGCTGAAGCCTCATCCGTTTTACTGCCCCATCCTGTAGGAAGGGTAAGTTCGTAAAAGCCAAAAAATGAAAAAGCAAAAAATACAAAAACCACAAAAAAGAGCATGTTTAAAGTAACATTCGTGGCAAGATTATTTAAAATCTCTGGATTTAACGAGTCAATAAAATGAAACGGTAAACTCAGTAAAACATAGATTAAAACAATAAAAAAGGCGTAAAGAAGGGCATTAAAAATTCCCTTGGATCGAGTGGTGCTTTGTTTCAAAAAGTAGGAAACTGTAAGAGGAATCATCGGAAATACACAAGGTGTTAGTAGTGCTAACAACCCACCAAAAAAGCCCAATAAAAAAATATTGAAAGGAGCATAAGTTCCTTCTTTAACGGTCGTGCTTTCCAGGTATTGAATATCAGTCAACTCCAATTCTAACTCTTGAGATAACACTTGACTTTTTTCATCAATTTCAAGTGAAACTACTGCTGATGACCCGTCTAGATATAGAAGAACGGCTTCATTTCTGAAGATACAGAGTTCATCATCACAGGCTTGATAATTAATTTCTACTTTAATAAATTCAAGCGAGGAAGCTGTTAGTTGGATTTCTTGTTGGAATAAAGCCTCATTGTTAAAGTAGGTTAGATCCATCTCAAATACCTGATCAAAATCGGTTATGGATTCACTTTCTTTGACTGCTCCAATTAGTTGGTAACTTGGGTTTTCACTAAAGACAAATTCAGTAGGGATTGCCCCTTCTGGATCTGAAAACTGAGAATATAAATGCCAATTAGGTGCAATTTTTGCTTCAAAAGACAAGAGATAGCGATCTTCTGTTAGTTTTTCAATTCGACTTTCCCAGACTACTGGTTCCTTTATTTGCGCTTGCAAGTAAACTATTCCAAACAAAAATAAGATCCAACTTTTCATAGTTCCAACGTCATTAAAAGAATTTCATTACCCGTTTTTTTTGCTGCATACCGCTTGTCACAGCGTTTTCCTACAACCCACACCACATCTTCTCCGCAACACAGAAGCCATTGAGCTTCCTTTTCTAGAGTACTGAATTTTTCGTCCTTAAAGAATTTACTAATCAATTTTTTTCCTTGCATTCCTGTGGGGTAAAAATAATCTCCTTTTTTATATTTCCTGAGGGTTAGATTTTTTTTTAATTTATTTTTATCCAATGCTGCTTGATAGGGCTCCCAAATTTCTTTTTCTTTCAACAAAAAAGACTCCCAGCGAAGTGGAATAGGCAGTTCACAATTAGTTTGTCCCAAGGTCAAATGAAATTCCTCTTTATTTTCAGCTGCAAAAGATGTCAATACAATGGTATCCCGTTCCCGAATTAGTCGATGGGTACTAGAATAAAGTCCTTTACCCTTCGAAGCAACCAATAACTTAACTACTTCACTTGCATCAAATCCATAAGGAGAAAACCAATGATGGATACAAAATTCTTTCTGAGAGAGTTGCTCCAGATCACGGACTTTAATATGTGTTGTATCGGAATTGATATTAAAAATTTGTTTTTTCAACTGATCCAACTGTGATTGCACAAAGGCCTCAGTGGTAGTTAGATGTTTTAAAGTTTTATTAAAATTCGTTAAAGCTTGTGGCTGAATTGAAAGCAAGGGTTCTACCACATGGTGTCTCAATTCATTTCGTAAGTAATTGTCCGTTTTATTTGATGAATCTTCTCTCCATTTTAAATCCACTGCTTTTGCGTAGGTGTAAAGCTCTTTTTTGGTAACACTAAGAAGGGGACGCTGAATCCAATCTGATTCTGGAATCCCTAACAATCCCTTGAGTCCCGTACCCCGGGTAGCGTACATTAAAAAGGTCTCTAATTGATCGTTTAGGTGATGTGCTGTAAGTAAAACTGTAAAGCCGTTCGTTTTTTGTAAAGTTTTAAACCATTCATAACGTAGTATTCTGGCTGTTTCTTGGGTACTTAGCTTGTTTTTTTTCTTATACTGAAGGGTATCGAAACACTTTAAATAAAATGGAATCCGATGCGATTCACTCCATATTTTCACAAACTGAGCATCTTGATCACTTTCTTCACCTCTCAACTGAAAGTTACAATGAGCTATACTAAATGGAATATTTTCTGAAACCAATAAATGCGCCAATACAGAACTATCTAATCCACCACTATGGGCTAAAAGTAGTTTTTCATGAGCTAAACCCCATAACGTTTTATGGATTGTATCTTTCATCTTAAATTCCACAGGACAAAGGTACGGATATCAGTTACAACATTTTTCAACACTTACAAATGGATTTTATAACATTATGTTTGTTCAAATAAAAAAAATAAATGACATTTGTGCTATCATGTTTGAAACAATTCAACATTTGAACCTAATTATTGACGCATCATCTCCGTTGCGCAGTAATCGTCGTCGCCCCTTAGGGGTGTAATTTTTTATGGAGTATGGCGAGCCCTCCTCCCTTGACGAACAAACATTTTTTATCTACTTCTTTACTATTCCAAAATGAAAATAATTCGCGCTAAAGCGGAACATATTATATACGCAAAAACAATCAGCGAGTGTATCGATGAGTCTGCTAAGTCCAGAGGAACTGGCATCGCCAGACGAACTCCTGAATACATTATGACTAAAATGCAAAATGGAAATGCCGTTATTGCCATTGATCAAGATAAATTTGCAGGCTTTTGTTACATTGAAGTTTGGGGTCATGGAAAATACGTTGCCCATTCAGGACTAATCGTTGCTCCTGATTATAGAGGTCAAGGTTTAGCAAGAAAAATCAAAAAGGAAGTATTCGATCTTTCCTTAAAGAAATATCCTGATGCCAAAGTTTTTGGAATTACTACTGGAATGGCTGTAATGAAAATCAATTATCAGCTGGGATATAAACCTGTTCATTTTTCAGAACTTACAGATGATCCTGAATTTTGGAAAGGCTGTCAAACATGTAAAAATTATGATGTATTGACTCGAACCGAACAAAAGATGTGTCTTTGTACTGGAATGCTTTTCGATCCAAATGAAAAAAGCAAACAAAAACCATTCAATGAGAGAGCAATTGAACGATTAAAACAAATTAAACAAGCCCTTTTACTTAAAAAGAAAAAATCATGAAAAACGAAGCTTTAGTTCTAGCCTACAGTGGTGGTTTAGACACTTCTTACTCACTAAGAAAATTATCCAAAGAAGGTTATGACGTTCATGCTATTAGTGTAAATACTGGTGGATTTTCTGACGATGAGATTAAAACTATCGAGACCAAAGCCTATCAGATGGGAGCATTTACCTATCAAAACATCAATGCCTTGGACTCATTCTATCAGAAAATCGTCAAATATTTACTTTTTGGGAATGTGTTAAAAAACAACACCTATCCCCTATCCGTAAGTGCAGAGCGCATTATTCAAGCCATTGAAATTGTTCAATATGCTAAAAAGATTGGAGCCAAATATATCGCACATGGTAGTACTGGAGCAGGAAACGATCAAGTACGTTTTGATTTGATTTTCCAAGTAATGGCACCTGAAATCAAAATCATCACTTTAATACGAGATAACCAACTCTCAAGAGAAGATGAAATTGCCTATCTCAAAACACAAAAAATAGACATCCCATGGGAAAAAGCCCAATATTCTATCAATCAGGGGTTATGGGGAACCAGTGTTGGAGGTGCAGAAACACTTAGTTCTCATTTACCGCTTCCAGAATCTGCATATCCAAACCCTTTGAAAGCAAAAGAACCTACAACCTTAACCCTTGAATTTGAACAAGGTGAATTTGTCGGCATCAACGGTTACAGATCGGATGCTATCACCCTTATTCAAGAGCTTCAAGACACCGCAAAACAATATGCAATCGGGAGAGATATTCATGTAGGAGATACCATTATCGGAATAAAAGGGAGGGTAGGCTTTGAGGCTGCTGCTCCTCTCATTCTTATCAAAGCACATCATTTACTTGAAAAGCATACTTTGAGTAAATGGCAACAATTCCAAAAGGAGCAAATGGCAAATTTTTATGGAATGCAATTACACGAGGGACAATATTTAGATCCAGTAATGCGAGATATTGAAGCTTTTCTAGAAAGTAGTCAAGCACGAGTTTCGGGAATAGTCTCTGTAAAACTTCATCCCTATCGTTTTGAATTACTCGGTATAAAATCACCTTTTGACCTTATGCAAGCAGAATTCGGAAGTTATGGAGAAATAAATAAAGGCTGGACTGCTGAAGATGCCAAAGGCTTTATCAAACTTACTGCTAATGCAACAAAAATCTATCAACATTTAAATCCTAAGACATGAAAAGCGTTGGAATAATTGGAGGTTCAGGATATACTGGGGGAGAACTTATTAGACTACTGATGCACCATCCCGCCTTGGATATTGATTTTGTTTACAGTACCACGCGTGCTGGAAAACCGATTACCTCCGCTCATCCTGATCTTTTAGGACAAACACAAATGACATTCACAGGTACTATAAATCCTGAGGTATCTGTAGTCTTCTTATGTCTTGGACATGGAAAATCTAGAGAATTTTTAAATGCGCATCATTTTTCTGACCAAACACTAATAGTAGATTTAGGAAACGATTTCCGTTTAGAAAAAGAAAATCAATTTGAAGGAAAAAACTTTATATACGGCCTGCCTGAACTCCAAAAAGAAACTATAGAAAAGGCAAACGCTATTGCGAATCCAGGTTGTTTTGCAACAGCAATTCAACTTGCATTATTACCCTTAGCTAAAAACAAACTTCTGAATACTGCCATTCACATCAACGCAACTACAGGAAGTACAGGTGCTGGGGTTAGCTTAAGTCCTACCAGTCATTTCAGTTGGAGAAACAACAATCTTTCTTGGTATAAACCGTTTACGCATCAACATTTAGATGAAATTCACAGGACCTTAAATCAATTGGAGGCACCAACCGAACTTTTCTTTATGCCGCAAAGAGGAAATTTCACGAGAGGCATTTTTGCTACTGCCTATACTAGCTTTGAAGGTTCTTTGGAATCCGCTCAAAACTTTTATCAAGATTTTTACAAACAACATCCTTTTACACATGTATCTTCAGAACCCATCAATTTGAAGAATGTAGTTGGGACAAACAATTGTTTTATCCACCTCCATCTACATGAAAATACCTTACTGATCACCAGCTGTATAGACAACCTGATCAAAGGGGCTTCAGGGCAAGCCATTCAAAACACCAATCTAATTATGGGTTGGGAAGAAACATTAGGATTAGAACTCAAAGCTACTGTCTTTTAAAAAATTAAACATATGAAAATTGCCATCATCGGAACCGGAAATTTAGGCCTAAGTATAGCGAAAGGACTCATTGTCAATAATACCTATACTGACCTTTACCTTACAAAAAGAAACCTTGACGATATCAAGGATTATGAAGAATACAAGAGTGTATTTATTACTAGTGATAATGTAAAAGCTATTAAGAATGCAGATATCTTGATTTTTGCAGTACAACCTAGTCAGTTAGAATCCATACTCCAAAAGATCAAACCCCACTTGAATGACAAACACGTTGTTATTTCCACAATCACAGGCTTTCCGATTTCGCGAATCGAAGCACAAATTGGTAGCGATGTTCCAATAATCCGTGCCATGCCCAATACCGCAATATCTGTTGGAAAATCAATGACTTGTTTGTGCCATAACACAATTGGCTTAAAAAAACTCCCTATTGCTGAAGCTATTTTTAACGGTTTAGGGACCAGTCTGACGATAGAGGAATCACTAATGCAAGCAGCTACAGTTTTGTGCGCAAGTGGTATTGCTTTTTGGATGAGATTGATAAGGGCAACTACCCAAGGTGGTGTTCAAATGGGCTTTGATGCCGATATTGCTCTCCAAATGTCAATGCATACAGCCATGGGAGCTGCAAGCTTGCTGATTCAAGCAGGTAGCCATCCAGAAGAAGAAATTGACAAAGTGACCACACCAAGAGGTTGCACCATTACTGGGCTAAACGAAATGGAGCATCAAGGCTTGAGCTCATCATTAATTAAAGGACTAAACGCGTCTTTTGATAAAATCAACGAAATAGCTAAACATTAAATGAATTTATTTGAAGTATATCCATTATATGACGTAACTCCTGTTAGAGCAGAGGACGTCTATGTCTATGACGAAAAGGAAGTGAAATATCTAGATTTGTATGGTGGTCATGCAGTGATTAGCATCGGACATTCTCATCCTCATTTTGTCAAAAAAATAAGCAACCAATTGAAGCAAATTGCGTTTTACTCTAACGCCATTCAGAATCCTTTACAAAAAGAATTGGCAAACTCTATTGGAGAGCAATCCTGTCTTCACGACTATCGTTTATTTTTGTGCAGTACCGGTGCAGAAGCTATAGAAAATGCCTTAAAACTTACCTCATTTCACACTGGAAGAAAAAAAGTAATTGCTTTCAAAGGAGCCTTTCACGGAAGAACCTCGGCTGCTGTTGCGGTCACTGATAACTCTGCTATTAATGCACCTTTGAACAGTCAACATGAAGTGGTATTTCTTCCTTTTAACGACAAAAAAGCACTTGAAAGAGAATTGGCTACAGAAACCTATTGTGCTGTTATTTTTGAAACGATACAAGGTGTTGGTGGACTAGATGAACCCACAGAAGATTTTGTTTATGCAATGGAATCCCTTTGTAATACTCATGGAACATGTTTAATTGCAGATGAAGTTCAATCTGGTTTTGGTAGATCAGGAACCTTTTTTGCATATCAAAAATACCAAATCGCTCCACACGTAATAACTATGGCAAAAGGAATGGGAAATGGATTTCCTATCGGTGGAATATTAGTTCACCCAGAAATTAAAGCAAAATACGGCATGTTGGGCACAACATTTGGCGGGAGCCATTTGGCATGTTCTGCTTCATTAGCTGTTCTCGATATTCTCAAAAAAGATCGTTTACAAGAAAAAACAAAAGATTTAGAAAACTATTTTAGAACAAAAGCAAAGGAGATTTCTCAAATTAAAAAAATTAAGGGTCGTGGGCTAATGCTCGGAATAGAGTTTGACTTTGAGGTTGCTTCGTTACGCAAGTCCTTAATTTATGATCACCATATTTTTACTGGGGGGAGCAGCAATAAATATTTAATTCGAATTCTACCTCCATTAACTGTTCAGGAATCCCATTTTGATGTTTTTTTTAACGCACTCAAAATTGCTTTAAAAAAGAATAATAAGAACTTATGAAACACTTTATCAATTTCGATGCCATATCTGATCTGCAAAATGCAGTTCAAGAGGTACGTTCACTCAAAAAGAATCCCTTTGCCTCTGAGCAACTAGGAAAGCACAAAACACTTGGGATGCTTTTTTTTAATCCGAGTTTACGCACACGACTCAGTACTCAAAAAGCGGCACAACACTTAGGATTAAAAACCATGGTGATGAATTTCTCTAATGAGGCATGGGCTCTAGAATTTGAAGACGGCACCAAAATGAGTGGTTTGCGTTCCGAACATATCAAAGAAGCTGCAGCAGTAGTTTCTCAATATTGCGATGTAGTCGCTATTCGTGCATTTGCTTCTTTAAGTGACAAACAAAAAGATGAGGAGGAACAAGTATTAAATAATTTTGCTCGTTATGCAAGTATCCCTGTTATCAATATGGAAAGTGCCACTGCGCATCCTTTACAAGCACTCGCTGATGCTGTAACTATTGACGAACATAAACTTACAAAACGTCCAAAAATTGTTCTAAGCTGGGCGCCACACCCAAAAGCGCTTCCCCATGCTGTTGGAAATTCTTTTACAAAAATGGTACAACAAATGGATGCCGATTTTATTATCGCTCAACCTGAGGGTTATGAACTAAATCCAGAAATTACCAAAAACACTCCTGTGATTTACAATCAAGAAGAAGCCCTTGAAGAGGCAGATTTTGTCTATGCAAAAAACTGGTGTTCATATAAAGAATATGGTAAAATACTTCGAACCGACAGTTCCTGGATGCTGACTGCTGAAAAAATGAAATTGACCAACAATGCAAAATTTATGCACTGCTTGCCAGTAAGAAGAAATGTTGTTGTCTCTGATGATGTATTAGATCATCCAAATTCATTAGTCATTGAACAGGCAAACAACAGGACTTTTGCAGCCCAATGGGTTTTAAAACAAGTTTTACAAAATGGATAAACTTCAAGTAGTCAAGATCGGAGGAAATGTTATTGAGAATCGAGAAGCCCTTTTGGATTTTTTAAAAGATTTTGCAACCCTTAGTGGACCAAAAATATTAATCCATGGCGGGGGGAAAGAAGCAACTCAAATGGCTGAAAAACTCGGTATTGAAGTACAACTTATAGAGGGAAGACGTATCACTGATACACAAAACCTTGAACTAATTACCATGCTTTATGCGGGAAAATTAAACAAGACCATCGTGGCTCACCTACAAGCTTTAGGATGCAATAGTCTGGGATTAAGCGGAGCTGACGGTAATAGTATTTTAGCAGAAAAAAGACCTCCCAATCCAATAGATTTTGGTTTTGTAGGAGATCTTACTAAAATAAATAATAACTTATTTGAAATTCTTCTTCAAAACGGAATAAGTCCCGTTTGCTGTGCGCTTTCACACGATGGAAAAGGACAATTGCTAAACACCAACGCAGACACTATTGCAGCGACAGTCGCTGGGGCAATGTCAAGAAATTTTGAAGTGCACTTAAATTATTGTTTTGAGAAAAATGGAGTTCTTTTAGATTTAAACGATGCCTCTTCATTGATCAAAACAATAAATGAAAATCAATACCTAAATTTGAAGGAAGAAGGAATCCTTCATACTGGGATGATTCCTAAACTCGAAAATTGTTTTAATGCACTCCGTGCTGGTGTAAAACAAGTTAAAATTGGAAATCCTAAAATGATCACTGAAACTGGAACTTTCACCCAAATAATCAACTAATGTTAACCCAAAACGCAATTTTATTATTACAAGATCTGATTCGTTTAGAATCTTTTTCAGAAAACGAAGATAAAACGGCTTTAAGAATCGAAGAGTGGTTTCATAATTACACTATTCCTACAAAAAGAAAAGACCACAATATTTGGGCTACCAATAAGTATTTTGACCCAAAAAAACCAACCTTACTTCTTAATTCTCATCATGACACCGTACTTCCTAACAAAGGATACACCCGAGATCCTTTTAGTCCCGATATTGAAGATGGAAAACTCTACGGATTAGGTAGTAATGATGCTGGAGGTCCTTTAGTTTCTCTGATTGCTGCATTCACACATTATTACGAACTACCAGACCTTTCATACAATCTTTTAATGGTTGCATCAGCTGAAGAAGAAAACGCTGGAAAGAAAAGTTTACGTTATCTTTTAGCTGACCTCCCTAAAATTGATATTGCCATAGTTGGAGAACCCACCCTAATGGATTTAGCTATTGCAGAAAAAGGATTAATCGTATTTGATTTATCAATAAAAGGCACTGCAAGTCATGCAGCACATCCAAATGATGATAACCCACTCATGAAACTACCTGTTCTAATCAAAGCAATAGAGGACCTACACTTTGAAAAAGTTTCTCCATTATTAGGACCAGTAAAAGTAACCTTAACGCAAATTGAAGCGGGAAGTCAACATAATGTTGTCCCCTCTGAAGTTAATCTAGTACTTGATGTTCGAGTTAATGAATGTTATACCAACGAAGAGATTGAATCTATTATCAAATCTAAACTAGATTGCGAAGTTAGTGCCCGTTCATTACGTCTTAAAAGTTCATCCATAGACCCTAATCACCCTCTCGTACTTGCAGGAATTGCATTGGGAAAACAAACCTACGGCTCACCTACATTGTCAGATCAAGCTGGTTTGGATTGTCCTTCTCTCAAACTCGGCCCGGGAGACTCCACACGCTCTCATTCTGCTGATGAATTTATTTATTTGAAAGAGATTGAAGAAGGAATCTCTTTTTACATCAACTTATTAAAACAAATTTTATAAGCTTATGAAACTTTGGCAAAAAGAAACTCCAACAAATGAAAAAATCGATCATTTTACAGTGGGTAATGATCGTGCTTATGATTTGATTTTAGCTCCGTATGATTGTATTGCCTCTAAAGCCCATGCTCAGATGCTTGGAAAAATTGGACTGATTACTGCATCTGAAACTCAAGCTTTGGTCGATGAGCTAGATGCTATTCAAAAAACTGCTGAAAAAGAAAATTTTTTGATTGAAAAAGAATTTGAAGACATGCATTCCAAAATTGAGTATTTGCTTACGGAAAAACTCGGAGAACTTGGAAAAAAAATTCATACGGCGCGTTCCAGAAATGATCAAGTTTTGGTAGCACTTCAGTTGTATGTGAAAGCTGAATTAGATAGTGTAAAAAAAGAAGTTGTTGCCTTATTTGAATTACTTATCGAACTTGCAGCGAGACACAAAGAGGACTTACTTCCTGGCTACACTCACATGCAAGTAGCCATGCCTTCATCATTTGGTTTGTGGTTTTCAGCATATGCAGAAAGTCTGATAGATGATGTTGCTTTCCTCAATACTGCTCACAAACTCGCGAATCAAAACCCGCTGGGAAGTGCAGCAGGATTTGGCAGCTCCTTCCCTATTGACAGAGAAATGACAACTAAAGAAATGCATTTTGAAACATTAAAATTCAATGTAGTAGCTGCTCAAATGGGACGAGGTAAAATTGAAAAAGCTACGGCAACAGCTATTGGAATACTTGGTGGAACTCTATCCAAGCTTGCTATGGATGTGTGTCTATACATGGGGCAAGATTTTGATTTTATTCACTTTCCAGAAGAACTTACTACAGGCTCCAGCATCATGCCACACAAAAAAAATCCTGATGTTTTTGAACTGATTCGGGGGAAATGCAATTTATTACAGGGGCTTCCTCAGCAACTGACTTTACTTACCTCTAACTTACCTAGTGGGTATCATAGAGAAATGCAATTGGCAAAAGGTCCTCTAATCGAAGCCTTTCAAGATATTAAAGCCTGTTTGGAGATGATGCAGTTCAGTCTTTCCAAAATTGAAATTCGAAAAAACATTACGGATGATTCCAAATACGATTACCTTTTTAGTGTAGACACCCTAAATCATTGGGTGAAGGAAGGGATGCCATTTCGTGAAGCTTATCAAAAAATGGGAAAAGATATTGCTTCTGGAAAGTATTTGCCAAAGCGGGATTTAGACCATACCCATACAGGTAGCATTGGAAATCTTCAGCTCTCTGAAATCAGAAAAAAAATGGAAGCAATTCTATCCTAGAAATCTCTGTAATTCCAAGGGGCTCTGTATGCTCTATCTAACATCAAGTTAGCTCCTGGATCATCAACAAATTGCTCTCTGATTGGATTCCATTCTAGAGGACGTTGTAATGCATAGGCGATATTTGCCACATTACAGACTGAAGCTGTTCGGTGTCCTATTTCTACATCACAAATGGGACGGGTACGCTTGCGAATACATGCCAACCAGTCTTCATGATGGTTTTCACTCTTATAAACTCTATTGGTATCTGAATCTTTTATCGGTGTCTCTGCTAGTGATTCGTTGGGATAGGTCCGCAGGTAACCTCGACTAATTTCCAGTCTACCCTCTGAACCAATAAACTGAATTTCATTTCCACCTTTACCCCATTTTTTATGAGTCACTTTGATTCCGTTTTCATAGCTAAAAACCAATCCGCTATCAGCAGGACTTGAAGGCGGTGTAAAGTGGGTTGGGCCTGTATGATCTTGATCTAAAGCCCACTGAACAATGTCGAACATATGTGCACCCCAATCTGTAATCATACCTCCACCAAAAGGAGCGTAATCACGCCATTTTCCCCAGCGTTTATCCTCTAAAGGACATGCCAAATCCATATGATATCCTCGATATGGAGCTGGGCCAATCCAAGCATCCCAATCTATTGAATCAGGTGTTTCTTGGGTAGGTAAATCACAGGCCTTAAAAGGAGCACCTATATCCACATTTATTTCTTTTATCTCTCCAATATAGCCGTTTCGAATCAATTCTACTCCATGCCGAAAACGATCCCAAGATCGCTGCATGCTTCCAGTCTGAAATACCCTTTCGTATTTTCTTGCCGCATCTACCATTGCACGCCCTTCAGCTACCGAACTTGAAAGAGGTTTTTCACAATAAATATCTTTCCCAGCTTTTGCTGCATCAACTGCCATTTGAGCGTGCCAATGGTCAGGTGAAGCAATAACTACTGCATCTATATCTTTTCTTTCTAGAAGTTCACGATAGGATTCAATCTCCGTCAATTGGTTTGAAACCTTATTTTTTTTAATAAGTTCCTTTTGAAAGGTTTCGGAAAAGAAATTCATTTTTTTTACATCCACGTCACTTACAGCTACTACTGCAGCACTATCGTAGTTTACAAAATTTGTCATCAGCCCTCTACCTTGTTTTCCTACTCCTATAAAACCCAGTTGAATTTTATCGTTTGGTGATGTACCGGAAAACCCCAGTACATGACTTGGAACTATTGAAAAAGCAGAGGAAGCTACCGCTGATTTTTTTATGAATGATCTTCTTTTCATTAGATAAATAAGTTTAGCTTTTGTTTAAAAAAAATTAATTTATAAAATAAAATTCAAAGAATGTTATAATTAGAAAAAATAAATGATGCGAAATTTTGATTGGCATAAAATTTGAGCAGGGTTAATTCTAAAACCGAGAATACATGAAAATGCTCCAACTTGTAATCTTCTTTATTTTTGTCACAAATTGTTCTAAGCAATCTACAGTAGAGACGCTTATTGGATCAAAAATGAGAATAAATTCTTATACGGAGACTTGTACTGGTATAATTCAAATGGAGTGTCTATTGATTCAACAAGGGAATGCTATTGGAAGTGAAAATTGGGTATTGTTCTATGATTCCATTGATGGATTTACCTTTGTTCCAGGCTATATTTATGAATTAGATGTTACTATATCAGAAATCGATCTCCCTCCTGCAGATACTTCTGGGTTGAAGTATACATTAAATAGAATCCTTAAAAAAACAAAAGTTGACTAAACTCAACTATGAATGGATCGGTTTTCTGTAGCGGCTAAAGCGGCTTCTTTAACTGCTTCAGCATAGGTTGGATGCGAATGGCTCATGCGTGCAATATCCTCAGCTGAAGCTCTGAATTCCATAGCCGTTACTGCTTCTGCAATAAGATCTGCCGCTCGAGCACCGATCATGTGTACACCTAACACCTCATCGGTTTCAGCATCCGCTAAAATTTTAACAAAACCATCCGTATCCATGCTCGCTCTAGCACGACCCAAAGCACGCATTGGAAACTGTCCTGTTTTATAATTTACCCCTTGCTGTTTGAGCTCTTCTTCTGTTTTACCTACAGCAGCAACCTCTGGCCAAGTGTATATAACATTTGGAATGAGATTATAATCTATATGAGGTTTTTGGCCTGCTAAAAATTCTGCAACAACAACACCTTCTTCCTCTGCTTTATGTGCCAGCATAGCTCCTTGAACTACATCACCAATAGCATAAATATTTGAGGATGTTGTTTGGAGATGATCATTTACAACTACCTGTCCTTTTTCGTTGATTTGAACCCCAGCAGCTTGAGCATTTAATCCGTCTGTATATGGACGACGTCCAACAGAAACGAGGCAATAATCTCCTTCAAATGGAATATCTACTCCTTTTTTATCTGTAGCCACTACATGCACTATATCTCCTTTTCGTTCTACTTTATTTACTCCATGGGATAAATAAAATTTAACTCCTTGTTTTTTCATCACCTTCATTAATTCCCGAGACAAACCAGCGTCCATGACAGGTGTAATGCGCTCAGCATATTCTATAACGGAAACCTCAGCACCCAAACGTCTGTAAACTTGCCCCAGTTCCAAACCGATCACTCCTCCTCCGATTACGATCATGTGTTTTGGAATATCTTTAAGCTTTAAAGCTTCTGTTGAGGTAATCACACGCTCTTTGTCTATTTTAATAAAAGGGAGTGTAGCGGGTTTTGATCCAGTGGCGATAATACTATTTTTTGCCTCAATAGTTTGAGCATCCTTGCCTTCTATCTTGATATGAGTTGGATCTTGAAAACTTCCAAGCCCTCTCAATACATCAATTTTATTTTTATCCATCAGATAATCAATCCCTTTAGTAGTTTGTTCTACTACAGCAGCCTTTCGATCTATCATCTGCTTAAAGTTGATTTTAATTTCTCCTTGAATTTCAATTCCATGTTCAGAAAAATGTTTTTGAGCTGATTCAAAATGATGGGAAGAATCAAGAAGTGATTTAGAGGGAATACATCCTACATTTAAACAGGTTCCTCCTAGGGTATCGTATTTTTCTATCAAAGCAGTTTTCAAACCCAATTGTGCACAGCGGATTGCAGCTACATAACCTCCAGGTCCCGAACCGATAACAGCAACATCATATTTTTTCATGATCAAAATAATTTAAGCACAAAAATACAAATGTTTCTTCGCCCTAAAGCAAACAAAAGAATGGATTTAAAAAAAAATAAATTAATTTTAGAAAATATCCTAAATCTAAGTACCTATGTCCTTACCCTTTTTACCAAAACATTACAATGCTATTCAAGCAGAATCTAGACTATTAAAATTCAATCAGATTTCTGACGATGAAGTTGGAGTTCTTTTACGTCTATTAGTATCCTCTAAGCACAATGCTAAAATTCTAGAATTAGGAACTGGAACAGGAATGGGGTTAAGTTGGATCGCTCAAGGCCTTCGTCATGATGGGGAATTAATCAGTGTAGAAAAAATTCCCGAACACCTGGAAATCGCTAAAAAATTCTTTGAAGATGATCCCCGTATTCAACTTGTCAATCAGGATGCTACCCTTTGGATAGAAGAAAATAAAGAACTGCAATTTGATCTTATTTTTGCTGATACTTGGGCAGGTAAATTTACACATCTTGATTCCATACTCAATATGGTAAAGCCGGGTGGGTTTTATTTGATAGATGATCTAAATTATCAAGTAGACTGGCACAAAAATCATCAAGATAAAGTACTTTTATTAGTAGAAAAACTTAAATGCCATCCAGATTTTTTCTCCTTTCCGATAGATGTTGGGACAGGAATGTTATTACTGTGTAAAAAATAGATCGCTATTGTATTCTATATAATGGAATATGTACATCTCATTTAAATTGATTAAACTTGTAATTGAACAATATCTAAATTTTGAAACAAAATCAACTTTCCCTTGGACTCGCTCTTTTCCCTATAATTATTTTAGTTATTCTTTTGTCCTTTAATGTTATGGTTTATGGTGATGACGCCCTAAGTGGATCAAACCAATTCATTTTACTCTTGGGTGCAGCTGTAGCTGCAATTGTTGGTTTTAAAATTAAGACTACTTACAAGTCCATGATTAAAAAAGTAGCTGACAACTTACAGTCAGTTACAGGTGCACTTCTCATTTTATTATTTGTTGGGGCTTTAGCTGGAACTTGGTTAGTAAGTGGAATCATACCCGCCATGATTTATTTCGGCTTACAAATTCTCCATCCTAGCTTTTTCCTTCCTGCTTGTATTGTAATTTGTGCAATCATTTCTTTAGCAACTGGAAGTAGTTGGACAACTTCTGCAACTGTTGGGATTGCTTTAATAGGAATTGGAAAAGTGTTAGGCGTTCCAGTAGGTATGGTAGCCGGTGCAGTAATTTCAGGCGCCTACTTTGGGGACAAACTATCCCCTTTATCAGACACAACAAATCTGGCTCCTGCAATGGCAGGCGGTGAATTATTTTCTCATATTCGATATATGACTATAACTACAGTGCCAAGTATTATAATTACCCTTATTGTTTTTTTTATTATCAGTTTTACACAAACTACTTCTGGCACAACCGACATTGAATCGTTAATGATCGCAATTAAAGCAAAATTCAATATCCATCTGGGTCTTTTCTTAGTGCCCGTAGTTGTAATTCTGTTAATTGTACGAAAGGCACCTCCACTTATTGCACTTCTGATTGGAACCTTATTAGGTGGTTTATTTGCTTTATTGTTTCAAAAAAATATTTTAATGGAGGTTGCTCAGGTAGACAGCTTCTCACTAATTTCTGCATACAAAGGAATTATGGATGCCATTACGGTTTCTACAGAAATTACAACTTCAAACCCATTACTTAACGATCTATTTAGCTCAGGAGGAATGGAAGGCATGTTAGGCACGATTTGGTTAATTATATGTGCTATGGTTTTTGGAGGGGTTATGGATGCGATTGGCGCACTTGCAAGAATTAGTAATGCACTTTTGGAATGGGCGCAAACTACGTTTCAATTATTTGCCAGTACAGTGGCATCCTGCTTAGCAATAAACCTTACGGCTTCTGATCAATATTTATCAATTGTCATTCCGGGTAAAATGTTTGCTAAAGCCTATAAAAAAAGAGGCTTAGCCCCTGAGAACTTAAGCAGAACTCTCGAAGATTCAGGAACTGTTACCTCTGTTCTAATCCCCTGGAATACCTGTGGCGCATATCAGTCAGGGGTATTGGGTGTAGGTGTGGGTGAATATTTTATTTATGCTATCTTCAACTGGCTTAGTCCTTTTATGACTTTATTCTTTGCATTATTCAAAATCAAGATTGCCGAAAGAACTAAAAAAACCAATAAAGAATAACTAAAGCATTTTTTAAAACTTTAATTATTTTGAATTCTATTGATAAGAAAAACCTATTAAATTATCAATTATAATAAACCAAATTAGTATTTATATTTACATACAATTTCTAATTTAGTACTTTAAAAAATTCATTATGAGCGAAAGTAAATGTCCATTCCACGGATCTACAACCAAACCTAATATTGGTACAGAAAACAATGATTGGTGGCCAAATCAATTAAATATTGATATTCTGCGCCAGCATGATACCAAGAGTAATCCATTGCCCGAAGTAAACTACAGAGAAAATGTGCAAAAATTAGATCTTGAGGCAGTCAAAGCAGATGTAAAAAATATGCTGACTGATTCTAAAGATTGGTGGCCTGCAGATTGGGGTCATTACGGCCCGTTTTTTATACGAATGACTTGGCATGCTGCAGGGACCTACCGAACTGGTGATGGACGTGGAGGTGCAGGTACTGGTGCACAACGTTTTGCACCACTTAACTCCTGGCCAGATAATGGAAACTTAGACAAAGCAAGACGTTTGCTTTGGCCTATCAAAGAAAAATATGGAAACAAATTATCTTGGGCAGACCTACTTGTCCTTGTAGGAAATGTTGCCATCGAAGATATGGGAGGACCAAACCATGGAACGGTTTTAGGACGAGAAGACATATGGCATCCCGAAAAAGATATTTATTGGGGAGCAGAAGACGAATGGTTGGGTGATAAGCGTTATGGAGACACTCGTCAATCGCTAGAAAATCCTCTTGCAGCAGTTCAGATGGGATTAATTTATGTAAACCCAGAAGGACCCAATAGTAACCCTGACCCAGCACTTTCTGCACAAGACATTCGCGAGACATTCAAAAGAATGGCAATGAACGACGAGGAAACCGTTGCATTGACTGCTGGAGGTCACACCTTTGGTAAAGCCCATGGTGCAGGTGATGCTGGACTTGTAGAAGCAGAACCCGAAGGAGCACCTATTGAATTGATGGGTCTGGGCTGGAACAATAAACACAAATCTGGTGTTGGAGTAGATGCTATCACTAGTGGTATAGAAGGTCCTTGGACTACCAATCCTACACAATGGGATATGGGCTACTTAGAACTTTTGTTTAAATACGAATGGGAACTAAAGAAAAGCCCTGCAGGTGCTTGGCAATGGCATCCTGTTGATTGTGCAGAAGAAGACATGGTACCTCAGGTAGACGGAAGTGACACAAAAGTACTTCCTATGATGACTACTGCTGATATGGCAATGAAAGTAGATCCGATTTACAATAAAATCTGTCAACGTTATCTTGCAAATCCTGATGAATTTGGTGATGCCTTCGCTAAAGCGTGGTTTAAATTACTTCACCGAGATATGGGGCCCAAAACAAACTATATTGCAGGAGACTATAAAGATGTAAGTTATATATGGCAAGATCCTTCCCCATTAGGTAAGACTCTGACTTCTTCTGAAGAACAAGCCGTTAGAGATGCGATATTAAATTCAGGACTCAGTGTACAACAAATGGTAAACACAGCTTGGGCTAGTGCAAGTACATTCAGAGCTTCAGACAACCGAGGAGGAGCAAACGGGGCACGTATCCGATTACTTCCTCAAAGAGAATGGGATGTAAATCAACCACAAGAGCTTACCTCTGTATTGTCCGTTTATGAACAAATTGCTGCAGCACATGGAGCCAGTATCGCAGACATTATCATTATTGGTGGTGCTGTGGGTATCGAAAAAGCTAGTGGGCAAAATGTTGCTGTAACAACCGGTCGTGGTGATGCTAGTCAAGAAGATACAGACATTGATTCTTTTGATCTTTTAAAGCCTCGTGCTTGTGGTTTCAGAAACTATTCTGAAAAAGAATTTGCTGTAAGTCCGGAAGAAATTATGTTAGATAAAGCACAGCTTTTAGGATTAAATCCTGTTGAATTGACACTACTCGTTGGGGGAATGCGTGCAATGGGAATTTCACAAAGCGGTGATGGCGTTTGGACTGACGGTACTTTAGACAATAAGTGGTTTAAGACTTTACTCTCTATGGATGTCAAGTGGGAGACTACTGGATACAATAGCTATGCAGCAAAAGACAGATCTACATCTGCATTAGTTCGAACTGCTTCGAGAACTGATCTTGTATTTGGATCAAACTCTGAATTAAGAGCTATTGCTGAAGTTTATGCACAAGACGATAATAATGATAAATTTATTGCAGACTTTATCTCGGCTTGGAATAAAGTAATGAATGCAGATCGTTTTGATTTAAAATAGATTCATCCTTATTTTATTTAATTAAAAAACCCGATGTTATCATCGGGTTTTTTAATTTTAATTTTAGTGAAAAATCGATTCTATCCGTCTAATTTAAATAGTAAACCTATCAAACAATATGAATCCCTTTGGAATTGAATTTGTATTTTTGTTAGAGAATTCTACTTGATGGCTAAAAAGAAGCAACCTGAGCAAACCAATCCGATACAAATTCGTCAAAGACAAGTAATCTTTGGTGGAGCTTTATTGCTTATTGCTGCCCTTCTTGGTATTGCATTTATTTCTTACCTCTCTAGCTGGAAAACAGATTATAGCACCCTAAATTCATTAACCGACAGAAGTGTAGTTGCACAAAACGCTTTAAAAAAATTCGGTGCTCTTATTAGTCATTTTTTTATTTATGAAGGTATCGGTTTAGGAGCTTTTCTGATTCCCTACCTCATCGGCTTAAGTGGATTCAAATTATTTTTCAATAGGAATGCTATTAATTTGGTACGTTCTTGGGCCTGGGGATTGGCTCATATGCTATGGGCTTGTCTTGCCTTTGGATACCTCTGGTCAGAGTTTCCAATTCTATCGGGAATTATAGGATTTGAAATACATGCCATTGTAGTGACCTATATTGGCCGATTAGGACTCTTAGCAATTCTTCTTTTTGTATTCCTCTGTTTTATTGTTGTGGAGTTGGGATGGACACCTGAGAAAATGTATAGTTGGTTTCAGGGTCTAAAGGGAACTGAAAAACCTTCTCCTGAACATCATCCTAATGAAGGAGAAGTGGAACTCAATATTGTTCCAGCCGAAGAAAGTATCCTCGAAAAGGAAGAGAAAGAACAATCCAATCTTGAAGATTTCACTAAATCCAACATAGAGCATTCCGAAACCGAAAGTCCAGAAATAAAAATGGAAATCGAAGCTCCTATTGAAGAAAGTGCAGATGAGAAACTAGCCAAAACCTTAGTTGAAAAACAAGGCTTTTTTGATCCTACCCTTGAACTGAGCAAATTTAGAATGCCCGGATTGGATTTATTGAAAGATTATGGAGATGGTGGTATAACCATTAACCAAGAAGAATTAGAAGCCAATAAGAACAAGATCGTGGAGACCTTGAGCAATTATAAAATTGGAATCTCGAATATCAAAGCAACTATTGGACCTACAGTAACCCTCTATGAGATTGTGCCGGATGCTGGTGTTCGAATTTCCAAAATAAAAAATCTTGAAGACGATATCGCACTTTCACTATCAGCTTTAGGAATTCGAATCATTGCTCCTATCCCTGGAAAAGGAACAATTGGGATTGAAGTCCCCAATCAAAAACCCAGTATCGTTTCTATGCGCTCTGTGATTAGTGCTTCACGATTTCAAAATGCTGAAATGGAATTACCAATTGCACTAGGTAAAACAATCAGTAATGAAACCTTTGTCGTAGATCTTGCTAAAATGCCACACCTATTAATGGCAGGTGCAACTGGTCAAGGAAAATCGGTAGGACTTAATGCCGTTTTAACTTCCCTCCTCTACAAAAAACATCCTGCCGAAGTAAAGTTTGTACTTGTAGATCCTAAAAAGGTAGAACTAAATATTTACAATAAAATTGAACGTCATTACCTCGCTAAACTCCCTGACACTGAAGAAGCAATTATCACAGATAATACCAAGGTGATCAATACCTTAAATTCTTTGTGTATTGAGATGGATAACCGTTACGAATTACTCAAAAACGGAATGTGTAGAAATTTAAAAGAATACAATAAAAAATTTAGAGAGCGTAAGTTAAATCCTAATGATGGACATTGTTATCTTCCTTATATAGTCCTAGTTGTAGATGAGTTTGCCGATTTAATCATGACCGCAGGTAAAGAAGTTGAAACACCCATAGCACGTCTGGCACAGCTAGCACGAGCTATTGGAATCCACTTGATCATTGCTACCCAACGCCCATCAGTAAACGTGATTACCGGAATCATCAAAGCCAATTTCCCTGCTCGGATTGCCTTCCGTGTTACTTCCAAAATAGATTCAAGAACAATATTAGACAGTGGGGGAGCAGATCAACTTATCGGACGAGGGGACATGCTTTATACACAAGGAAATGAATTAACTCGAATACAATGTGCTTTTGTAGATACCCCTGAAGTAGAACGAATTGCTGCATATGTTGGTGGGCAGAAAGGCTATGCAGATGCACATCTCCTTCCAGAGTATGTAGGAGAGGAAAGCATCAGCAACCTTGACATTGATGCTAGTGAAAGAGATGCTTTGTTTAGAGAGGCAGCAGAAGTAATTATTACCGCTCAACAAGGTTCGGCATCTTTATTGCAACGAAAATTAAAGTTAGGTTACAACAGGGCTGGAAGAATCATTGATCAGATGGAAGCCGCCGGTGTAGTTGGTCCTTTTGAAGGAAGTAAGGCGAGACAAGTATTGATTTCAGACTTTGCTGCGTTGGATCGACTTCTGAACGATGAACAAAATTAAATGTTATACTAAACCATTGGTACTCTATGAGAAAATCTAAAACTCTACTTTTTTTATTACTGCTTTCTGGATTTTACTTAACAGCTCAGACGAATGATAGAGCTAAAAAATTATTGGATCAAGTATCAACTAAAATAGGATCTTTTAAAACTATGACTTTTGATTTTGATTATGTTTTAGAAAACAGACAAGAAAATATCAAACAAGAGACTAACGGCTCCGTAACAGTGTCTGGGGATTTGTATAAATTAAATTTTTTAGGAGCTGAACAATTATTTGACGGTAAAAAGACCTACACAATTGTTCCTGAAAACGAAGAAATTACTATTAGTTCTGTAGAAGAAGATGATGGTTTTGGAATCAATCCTTCTAAACTTCTTTATTTCTACAAAGAAGGCTACGCATTTCAATGGGATATCAAACAAAATGTGATGGGAAGAAATATTCAGTTTATCAAACTTATTCCAATGGATGAAAATAAAGATGTAAAATACCTTTTACTAGGTATCGATACACTTCGAAATACCATCTATCGACTTATTGAAATAGGTGCTAACGAAACGCGAACTACATTAACAATATCAAACTTTTCTTCCAATGTTAGCTTAGCTGCAAATTACTTTACCTTTGATGCCTCACAATATCCTGAATATTATATAAATCAATAAGCATTGAAAATAATTGATCGCTACATTTTAAAAAGCTATCTACTGCGTTTGTTTAGTGTTTTCACTATTTGTATGTTTATTTTCATTATTCAAACGTTCTGGCTCTTTATTGATGAATTGGCAGGGAAAGGTTTAGATGTGATCATCATTTTTAAATTCCTTATTTATTATTCTCCTAAATTAATACCACTTGTCCTTCCTCTTTCCGTTCTACTTGCCTCGCTAATGACTTTTGGAACATTGTCAGAAAATTATGAGTTTGCCGCAATGAAGTCTACTGGAATTTCTTTGCAAAGAGCACTTTACGGGCTGATTATTTTTCATGTCCTTTTGGGTATTGGAACTTTTTATTTTTCCAATCATGTTATCCCATATGGTGAATTAAAATCTTATAATCTCAGGAGAAACCTAGCCAAATTAGAACCAACACTGGCTATTCGAGAGGGAATTTTTAATGAAATAGGCGAAATTAACATCAAAGTAAGTAGAAAATATGGAGACAATGATCGTTTTTTAGAGGATGTGATCATACATGAATACAGTCCCATTAAAAAGAATAATATTGTCATTAAAGCAGAACGTGGCGAGATGAAAAATGAACCCACAGACCCTAATTTAAAATTGGTGCTCTTTAATGGAAATCGCTATGAAAACATCGAACCAAAAAAAGTAAAAGATAGACAACGTATCCCCCATGCCAAAGTTTCTTTCGAAACCTACGAAATGAATATTGATCTTTCTAAATTTAATCAGGTAGATCTGAATGAAGAAAATTACAAATCTACTTTCAGGATGCAGAAAATTGATCAGTTGGAGATCAGTATCGACACTCTTCAACAAAATTACAGTAAAGAACAAAATGTTTTTAGTGAAAATTTTGGAAAAAAAAGTGATCTTAAAAAATTGAAGGAAATTAAAGTTGCCTCCACCGAAAAAGATTCCATTCCAAAAAGTGTTCTGGATTTTATAATTGTAGATGAAGAATGGAAAAAAACACAACTCATCGACGAGGGTGTCTCCTCTGTTAGATTAGCTCTTAGAGATTTAAATTCAAAACGATCCCAGTTTTTTGCTTTTCAAAAACTTATCAATTTGCATAAAATTGAACTCCATAAAAAATACACCCTCCTGTTTGCTTCGCTCTTACTTTTTTTAATTGGAGCAGCTTTAGGAGCCATAATCCGTAAGGGAGGCTTAGGTCTTCCGCTGGTGTTATCTGTTCTTATTTTTTTAACCTATCACTACATTGGATTATTCAGTACAAATGCTGCAGAGGATAACAGTATTTCCCCGTTTTTTGCTTCATGGCTTTCGACACTAATCCTAACTCCCTTTGCTATTATTCTGACAAAAAGAGCTTCGTCAGACAAAGGCTTTGTGAGTATTTCTAACCTCTTCTATCCTCTCGTTGAAAAGATAAAAAGTCTTCCTTTCATCAAGAAAAGAATCCAAGTATGACAAAAGAAAATATAAAATTACATTCCATCCCAGAAGCTATTGAGGCCATAAAAAATGGAGAAGTCATCATCGTTGTAGATGATGCTAATCGGGAAAACGAGGGAGACTTTATAGCAGCAGCTGAAAAAATTAGCCCCGAGCTCATCAACTTTATGGCGACCCACGGAAGAGGATTGATTTGCGCTCCGCTTACAGAAGAACGCTGTCAGACCTTGCAACTAAATCGTATGGTTTCCAATAACACCGATCCTTTAGAGACCGCCTTTACAGTTTCAGTAGATCTAAAGGGCAAAGGTGTGACCACAGGAATTTCTGCCTCTGATAGAGCCTTGACCGTAAAGGCTTTGGTAAATCCAAAAACTTCTGCTTATGATCTTTCTCGGCCTGGACATATATTTCCTCTAATTGCAAAAAGTGGAGGAGTCCTCAGGAGAACAGGACATACGGAAGCCGCAATTGACTTTGCTAGATTGGCAGGAATGAAACCCGCAGGAGTTATCGTTGAAATCATGAATGAAGATGGAACGATGGCTCGACTCCCAGAATTAATGGAAGTGGCGGAACGGTTTCAACTAAAAATTGTTTCCATAGAAGATTTAGTTTCTTATAGAATGCAACACGATAGTCTGATTGTAAAAAAGGCTGATCATGAAATCAATACACAGTACGGTACTTTTCGTTTTAGAGCTTATGAGCAAACAACCAATGGTAATGTTCATCTGGCTTTAACAAAGGGAAACTGGAACAAAGAAGATATTGTACTTACCCGAATTCATTCTTCAAAAATTACCAATGATATTCTAGGAATGCTTACAGGTTCTACTCGTAGAGGACTGGATGATATTTTTAAACTCATAAATGAGGCTGAGAGAGGAGCATTGTTGTTTATTAATCAAGAACAAACTCCAGAGAATTTACTTGCTCGAATTAGTTTGCTCAAACAAATGCAAGCAGAAGGGAAAGAGAATGTTGCTCCGCCGATGAAGATGGACTTCAAAGATTATGGGATTGGTGCCCAAATTCTCCACGATCTAAACATCCAAAAACTAAAAGTGATTAGTAATTCAAAACCAGCATCAAGAATCGGAATTACGGGATATGGAATTACTATTGAAGGCTACCAAAACTACTAGGCTACACAAAAAACCAAAGCTTTACTGCCATAATAAAAATGGTGACTAACATTGCAATTCGAATCACTCGATCCCCTTTCTTTACTGACCATCGGCTTGCCCACCAAGCCCCAAAGAGTGTGCCAGTGGCCATTAAAATTCCAATTTTCCAATCCACGGCACCATTGTAAGCAAAGAGTGCCAAAGCTACAGAAGAATATATCATAACGACCATTACTTTGGTAGCATTTGTTTTGACTAAACTCAATCGATTGATTCGATTTAAAAAAAGCATAATAACGATCCCTATTCCAGCATTGATGAAACCTCCGTAGATTCCAATCACGAAAAATCCAAGTATCCCATAAACTAAATATTTACCACTTAGGCGTTCAGGCATGTCTAAGGAAAGGGATTTCCTACGTATTAAAATAAGTAAGCCTACGATAAGCATTATAATTGCTAAAATCCTATTGAAAATTGATCCATCAAGATGAATTGCAATCTGAGCACCGATAACGGCACCAATACTGGCGCTTATTCCTAAATAAATTGGAAAAGAAAAAGTTTGAACCCCTTTACTTTTGTATCCCAACACACCCCCTAAAGACTGAATGACTATTGCGATTCGGTTCGTCCCATTTGCAATAGCTGGGGGAAGGCCAAGAAAAATCAATACCGGAAGTGTAAATAAAGAGCCCCCACCAGCTAGGGTGTTTATAACCCCTGCAAAAAAACCAACCACTACTAATAAGACACCCTCAAAAATAAAATCCATAGCCTGGATATAAAAATACAAAACTAGAACTCCGATGTACTAAAAGAGAAAGAATAAAATATTTTCTAATCTAAAAAAGGAATGTATATTTGCAACCGCTAAGGAGAAATGGCAGAGTGGTCGAATGCGGCAGTCTTGAAAACTGTTGAGGGTCACACCTCCGGGGGTTCGAATCCCTCTTTCTCCGCTGTATAGTCCTGAAAGCCTAGTGTTTTCGGGACTTCTTTTTTTCAGTTGCCTGTAGAGTTGCCTTTTCTATTTC
>JAFMMH010000076.1 GCA_017851655.1 Flavobacteriaceae bacterium | reverse complement strand
TTTGAATTGGCTCGTTTGGATTGGCTCACTAAACTTGGAGTGTCTTATCCAGAAATGGAAACAAAGGGTACCCTGTTACCCGTTGTATCTGCAAACATAGCTTTCAAAAAGCCTTTGTTTTTCGGAGATCATTTCAGGGTAAGTGTCACTTTAAAAAAGACTCCAATGGCAACTCTTGATTTTGAATACCGTATTGTAAACCAAAATGATGAGGAAATTTGTTTGGGGAGTACCGTTTTGGCTTTTTTGTCATCCAAAACAAAGCGCCCAATTCGTTGTCCAGAATTTTTACTAGAAAGACTCCCTAAAATAGATCTTTAAAGAGTCATTACGAATTTGAGTTTCTTCATTTTGTTTTACTAAAAATTCAGGAGCTTTAATCCCTTTAATTAGTTTTTTGTTAGATGTAAAAACCCTTGCTTCATCCCAAAGATCTTGGTCAATAAAGAATTGTAGTGTTTTTTGCCCTCCTTCCACTAATATAGATGAAATGTCTTTTTGATGACACTCTTTCATGAGCTTTTGAAGATTGAAAGGTTGTAAAAGCAACTCTTCTTTGTTTTTTTTAAGTTTTCTATTTGATAAGAATTTATTTGCGATCAAAGTTGGAAAGTCATCACACAAGACTTTTGCCTTTTCTGTAACTCTATTATTTGGGTCTAAAATGATTCTTAAGGGATTATTTCCGGGCCATTCTCTTGTAGTCAAGTATGGGTCATCGTTTATTATGGTTTGAACACCTACCAAAATACCAGCTTCTTCACTCCTCCATTGATGTACTTTTTGTTTAGATAGAGAAGAGCTGATCCAAAAAACAGCTGTTTCTTTCTTATTTAAGGGAGCAATGAATCCATCTTGAGTTTGAGCCCACTTTAAGATAAGATACGGTCTTTTTTTAAGGTGAAAAGTGTAAAATCTACGATTTAAAAACTCGGCTTCTTCTTTCAGAACATCCTCAATCACTTCAACACCCGCTTCTTTTAGTTTCGAAATTCCTTTTCCAGCCACTAATGGATTTGGATCTTTTGAAGCAATAACTACTTTTTTAATTCCATGTTTAATGATGAGATCCGCGCAAGGGGGAGTTTTGCCAGTATGAGAACAAGGCTCTAAGTTGACATATAAAGTACTTAGAGGAAGGAGGCTTTGATCTTGAACCATATTGATTGCATTGACTTCTGCATGGGGAGTTCCTGCTTTTTTGTGCCAACCTTCCCCAATAATATTGTTGTTGTTCACGATAACAGCTCCAACCATAGGATTAGGATAGGTATTGCCTAGTGCTTTTTTAGCTAAGCTCAAACAGCGTTGCATAAATTGGATATGTTTGTCGTAACTCAAAAAAATAATATATTTTAGACTTATTCGAACGGTACATCGTAATATGGGACTAAATTTATAACAAAATAGAAGAATGATCATAAGAGCCATTCAGATAAGAGATGACAAAAAGCTTGCGATCACCCTTCGTAAGGTTTTGATTGAAATGGGAGTTCCCAAAAAGGGAACGGCATATGAAGATGTAGAGTTGGATTCCATGTATAAAAGCTATCAAATTCCGAGATCAATTTATTTTGTAGTTGTTTCGGAGGAAGCAATTCTAGGTGGTGCTGGAATTGCTCCCTTAAAAAACGGAGATCCTTCGGTGTGCGAATTACAGAAAATGTATTTTCTCCCTGAGGCAAGACATAAGGGCTTGGGACAGCAAATGATCGAAAAGTGTCTTGAATTTGCCAAGGAACAAAATTTTAAACATTGCTATATAGAGACAATGCCCAATATGCTCGATGCCCAAAATCTTTATAAGAAAAATGGTTTTTATTATATAAACCATTCTATGGGAGCAACTGGACATACTTCTTGCCCCATTTGGATGATTAAAGAATTGTCATGAGTTTGATAGAAGTTAGAGATGAATTTAGGCGTTCATTGAACAATTTATATTCCGTAAACGAAATCGATTTTTATTTTAAATCAGTATTGAGATCTTGCTTAGATATTGATCCAATTGATATTGCTTTGAGACCTAATTTGGAGGTTGAAAAAAATCAGATGGAAATATTAGATAAGATACTTTTAGAACTGTCAGAGGAAAAGCCTTTACAATATATAATAGGCGAGATGAGTTTTAGATCAGTCGAATTGAATGTTAATCCGTTGGTTTTAATCCCACGTCCCGAAACGGAAGAGCTTGTTGGATGGGTTTTAGAAGACTATGAGCATCTTGAACGTGAGACGAATCTTGTCGATTTTGGTACTGGCAGTGGGTGTATTGCAATTTCTTTAAAAAAAGAACAAGCTTTATTTTCTGTTCTGGCAGTTGATCTTGATGAATCAATTTTAGAATTAGTCAAAGAAAATGCAAAAAAAAATCGTGTTCAAATACAGACCTTACAAGCAGATATGAATTCTTTGGATCAACTTGAAATGGAGGTGGAGGTTATCGTTTCAAATCCACCCTACATTGTTCCAAATGAAAAAGAAGAAATGAAAAAAAACGTTTTAGCCTTCGAACCCCATCAAGCCTTGTTTGTACCAAAAGAGGATCCACTAAAATATTATCGTCATATTTTAATTTTCGCACAGCATCAGTTGAAGTCGAAGGGGAGAATCTATTTTGAAATAAATCCAAATTATTTGAATGAATTAGAAGGTCTAATTTTAAGTTTTTCAAACTATACTGTTAAAAAACGTTTAGATATCTTTGGTAAGGCTAGAATGCTTAGAATAGAAAAACAATAAGATGAGACCCATAGAGGAAAAAATTAATTCTCTTCGAGAGGCTTTACACGAGCATAACCATCGATATTATATTGAGGACAAACCCATAATCAGTGATTATGAATTTGATCATTTATTGAAGGAATTACAAAAGCTGGAAGCCGAACATCCAGAATTTGGAGATATTAACTCTCCAACCCAGCGAGTAGGGGGTGGAGTTACCAAAAACTTTAAAACAATTCCGCATCGATTTCCAATGTATTCACTTTCAAATACCTATTCTAAAGAAGAATTAGAACTTTGGGAAGAACGGATTAAAAAAGTACTAGGGGAGGAAGCTGAAATTTCTTATACCTGTGAATTGAAATTTGATGGTGTGTCTATCAGTCTTACATACGAAAATGGTCAACTGATACAGGCTCTTACAAGAGGAGATGGCACTCAGGGCGATGATATTACTACTAATGTTAAAACAATAAACACCATCCCTCTAAAGCTACAAGGAGATTATCCTCCTTTTTTTGAAATTAGAGGAGAAATTATTTTACCCTTGGAAGGATTTTATAAAATGAATGCTGAACGAGAATCCCTTGGGGAACCTTTGTATATGAACCCCAGAAACACAGCCTCTGGCAGTTTGAAATTGCAGGATAGCAGTCTTGTAGCTAAACGACCATTGCAGTGTTTTTTGTATGCACTAGCTGGGGAGAAGCTACCAGTAAGCTCCCAGTTTGAGGCTTTAGAAAAAGCAAGATCTATGGGGTTTAAAGTTCCTGAATCAGCAAAACTTGTACATTCTATAGATGCTGTTTTTCAATATATCCAATATTGGGATGATCAGCGGAAGTCCCTTCCGTATGAGATTGATGGGATCGTTGTTAAAGTGAATAGTTTTAATCAGCAACAAGAGCTTGGTTTTACAGCAAAGGCACCTAGATGGGCAATGGCTTATAAATATCAAACGGAACAAGTTTCAACTGTTTTAAGAGATGTCCAATACCAAGTTGGCAGAACTGGAGCTATTACACCTGTTGCACATTTGGAGCCAGTTATAATTTCTGGAACTACGGTTAAAAGAGCTTCGCTTCATAATGCAGATCAAATAGAAAAACTTAATCTTCGATTAGGAGATATGGTTTTTGTTGAAAAAGGAGGGGAAATTATCCCCAAGATAGTTGGAGTAGATCCTTCAAAAAGAGGAGTGATCGATAATAAAGTTGATTTTATAACGCACTGTCCTGAATGTGGTAGTTTGTTGGAAAGAGAATCAGGGGAAGCACAACATTACTGCAAAAATGAAACAGGCTGTCCACCTCAAAGAATAGGAAAAATTCAACATTTTATTGGCAGAAAAGCAATGGATATTGAAGGGCTTGGTGGAGAAACGGTGGTTCTTCTTTTTCAACAAGGGCTATTGAATTCAGTAGCAGATTTATACCGACTTGAAAAAGAGCAAATTTTGCCTCTAGAGCGAATGGCAGAAAAATCAGTTTCTAACCTGATTGACGGTATTGAAAAGTCCAAAGAAAAACCTTTTTCAAAAGTATTGTTTGGTTTGGGAATTCGTTTTGTAGGAGAAACAGTCGCCAAGAAGCTATGTAAGCAGTTTAAATCCATTCAAGCATTACAACAAGCAAGTTTGGAAGAATTGATCCAAACAGAGGATATTGGAGAACGTATTGCTGAAAGTGTGGTCAATTATTTAAATAATCCTCAAAATATTGAGCTGATAAATCAGTTGCTGTCCTTTGGGCTTAATTTTGTAGAAGAAACTATAGAGCGCAATTCTCATGAAGCATTTGAAGGTAAGCGATTTGTAGTAAGCGGTGTCTTTCAAAATTACAGCAGAGAAGATTTGAAAAAAGAAATAGAAATGCTAGGAGGTTCAGTAGTTAGTTCTGTTTCGGCTAAGACGGATTTTATTGTTGCTGGAGAAGGAATGGGACCATCTAAAAAGAAAAAGGCTGAATCTCTAAAGATCCCAATTTTAAATGAAGAAGCTTTCAATAGTTTGAAAAAATAAATCGGTCTAAATGTTATATTTATAACAAAAATTTAAATATTTATTGAATATGTTTAATTTTTTTAACACTTAAGAATGTTTAACTACTATTGTTCTTCAAAATGATTGATGCAATTTCTAATCTTGTAATGAAAATGCGCTTAAAGGATTTATTAAAGCGCAATGCTTCACAATCAAAAGGAATTGGCAAGACATTTCGATCAATGTTAGTAGTCCTTTCAGAAGAAGAAGGTTATGAAATCAAACATTTATCAATTCTCGCTGATCGACTTAAGATTGCATCAAAAAATATAACTGTCGTAGTGTTAACCAAAAAAGAAAATATAGAAACTCAGTCAGCATTTAAAAACACATTTGTCATTTCAAGAAAATCGATTGGAATATTCGGAAAAATTCCACCTTTTGTGACCCAATTATTTGAAAAGTCCTTCGATCTGCAATTGAATTTTTTTAACAAACGTTCCGTTTTTTTGGAGTTTTTCAGTGCTTCTTTTAAATCAAAACTACGAACTGGGTTTTATAAGTCAAATCATGAAATGAATGATTTAATTTTGGATATAGACCCACATGAAAAAGAAGTGTTTCTCAATGAAACAACAACATATCTCAATGCGCTATTAAAAAAATGATTCGATGAATTTAAAAGGTTTAGGTGTTGCTATGGTCACACCCTTTAAAGAAGATGGCTCTGTAGATTTCAATGCCCTCCCTAAAATTGTTGAAAATATTGTGACGGGAAGAGCCGACTATTTGGTATTGATGGGCACTACTGGTGAAACAGCCTGTTTAACAGAAGTTGAAAAAAAGGCGATTATTGAAGCAGTAGTAGAAGCCAATCAAGGAAAACTCCCATTGGTTATTGGCATTGGGGGGAATAATACCGCAAAGGTAGTTGAGGAGATTTATACAACTGATTTAAGCAAATTTGGAGCTATACTGTCGGTATCCCCATATTATAATAAACCCACCCAAGAGGGGATCTATCAACATTTTGCCAAGATTGCAAAGGCTAGTCCCTTGCCTATCATTGCATATAATGTTCCGTCAAGAACAGGATCCTCAATAGAAGTGGATACTTTTGTTCGTTTAGCACAAGATTTTGATAATATTATTGCCATAAAAGAGGCCAGTGGTGAAATGAGTAATGCTGAAAAAATCATTAAAAATTGTCCTGCTCATGTACAGGTCATTTCTGGAGATGATGCTCTCACTCTACCTATGCTTCTCGCAGGGGCTGTAGGTACAATTTCAGTTTTAGGTAATGCGCTACCGGTTCCACTGATGAAAATGTTTCATTATATAGAACAGGGAGAACTTAATAAAGCTTATCAATTACACTATGAACTGATGGATCTTATTTCTTTGATTTTTGAAGAAGGAAACCCAACAGGTATCAAGGCTTTAATGGAGTCACTTTCTTTATGTAAAAAAACAGTTCGGCTCCCGCTGGTGGCTGCTTCTGATGCTTTGTGTAAAAAAATCGAGAAATCACTCGAACATGCATATTAAATAGCGAAATAAATTAAAAAAATCTTTAACAATACCTTTGGAATAAAAATTTCCATTGTCATTGATATTTAGTACTTTCGCAGGATGATTTTAAAAAGGACTTTAGTTTTTTTAGTCGCTCTCCTTGGAATTCTTGGAGTTTCATGTAGTGATTATCAGAAGCTGTTAAATAGTGATGACACTTCTGAAAAGTATAAACAAGCAGAAGTCTATTACAATAATGGTGAATACCGAAAAGCAAACCGTCTTTTAGAACAGATTATACCTAAGTACAGAGGAAAACCTCAATCACAAAGAATTATTTTCTTTTTTGCAGAGAGTTATTTCCAAACAAAGAGTTACATCCTTGCTGCTTATCAATATGAAAACTTCGTCAAATCCTTTCCTAAAAGTGATCGTTTACAAGAAGCGACGTTTAAGGCTGCCAAAAGTTATTATTTTCAGTCACCAAAATACAGTTTAGATCAAGATGATACCTACACAGCAATCGAAAAGCTTCAAATTTTCATGAACTTATACCCTGATTCTGAGTATGTAGATGAAGCCAATCAAATGATAGCTGAATTGCAAGAGAAATTAGAGAAAAAAGAATTTGAAATTGCAAAACAATATTTTACCATTCGTGATTACAGAGCAGCAATTAAATCGAACGAAACATTCATTGGGAGTTTTCCTGGAACAAAATTTAGGGAAGAGGCCTTGTATACAAAGTTTATCGCCTCTTATGAAATTGCGGTAAATAGCATTGATAGTAAAAAGAATGAACGCCTAGAGGAACTTAAACAACAATACAGTATCATTTTACGTTATTACCCAGAGTCTTTGTTTCTGGAGGATTTAGATAAAAAAATGATTCAAGTAAACACCTTATTAGATAAAGAAAAACAAGCCACATCACAACAAACAGAATAAATTATGACAAAATACAGAGAATCTAAAGCCGCTTTAACGTCTAAAACTTATAACAGAAATGAGTTAGAGGGCTCTACCGAAAATATTTATGAAGCACTTTCTATTATAGCGAGACGTTCGATACAAATTAATCTAGATATCAAAAAAGAACTTCATGAAAAGTTAGATGAGTTTGCAACGCATAATGATAGTTTGGAAGAAATTTTCGAAAACAAAGAGCAGATAGAAGTTTCTAGATTTTACG